>MEQZ01000087.1 GCA_001770425.1 Betaproteobacteria bacterium RIFCSPLOWO2_02_FULL_65_20
CCAGGCGCGCCACGGGCGTGAGCGCCCCCGTTCTGCCCACCTGCACGTCGATGCCGAGCACCACCGTTTCGGCTTCCTCGGCGGCAAACTTGTGCGCAATGGCGAATCGCGGCGCGCGGGCCACGAATCCCAGGCGCTGCTGCTGCTCGATCGAATTGACCTTGTAGACCACACCGTCGATGTCGAAGGCGAGCCGCGCGCGTCGCGCCGCGATCGCGGCGTAGTAATCGAACAATTCTCTTGCGCCTTCCACGACCGCGCGCTCGGCGCACACCGGCAGGCCGAGCCGGGCCAACCAGTCGAGTATCTCGCTGTGCAATGCGGGCACGGGCCAGCCTGCGACTTCGCCGATGCCGTAGGCAAAGAAGCGCAGCGGCCGGGAGGCGGTGACGCGGGAGTCGAGCTGGCGCAGGCTGCCGGCCGCGGCGTTGCGCGGATTGGCGAATTCCCTGTCTCCGCGCGAGCGCTGGCGCTGGTTCAACTTCGCGAAGTCGCTGCGGTAGATCAACACCTCGCCGCGCACGTCGAGCGTGTCTGGAATCTGGTGCCCCTGCAGCCTGAGCGGAATGCTGCGGATGGTGCGCAGGTTGGGGGTGACATCCTCGCCGGTTTGACCGTCACCCCGCGTGGCGCCCTGCGCGAAAATTCCGTCCTCGTAGCGCAGATTGATCGCCAGTCCGTCGAATTTCGGTTCAACGGCATACTCGACCGGCTCGACTCCCAAACTCTCCCGCACCCGCCGGTCGAATGCCGCGACATCCTCTTGCGCGAAGGCATTGTTGAGCGAGAGCATGGGCACGCGGTGCGGCACCGAAGCAAACTGGGCCAGCGGCCGCGCCCCGACACGCTGCGTCGGGGAATCCTGCGTCACCAGCTCGGGATGGGCGGCTTCGAGTTCGACCAGTTCCTGGAACAGGCGGTCGTACTCGGCGTCGGTAATCTCCGGATCATCGAGCACGTAGTAGCGGTAATTGTGATGTTCGACCTCCGCGCGCAGTCTTGCTGCGCGCTCGGTCACACTCGGTACCGCCATGGGAATCAGGAAAACAGGCGCAGCGCCGGCGCAGAGCCCGGCTCAATGGAGCGCGCGGCCATGGCACGCTGCACGGACTGGATCTGGGAGCGTATCAGGTCATAAGCCGCCGGGGAGACCGCCGCGCGATTCCCGTCGACGACCCTGCCATCGAGTGTCTGCGCGAGTTGGCGCACCAGATCCCGGAGCTGCTCGAACGCGCGGACCGGATCGGGTGTGCGGGGCACGTCGAGTTCGAGCGTGAGGCCGGAGACAGTCATCGAGCGCATGGCCTCGGCGCCAAAGGGTGTGGCATCCATGTTTGCGAGTTCGTAGAGCACTCTGCCTGCGTCGTCGCGGCGTCGGAAACGCCCGTCGTCCTCGAGCTCAAGTCCGTTGGCCTCGGCGAGCGCGCGGATCTTGGTGCCCGGGAACGGTGTCGCGGTTGCGGCGACATGCAACTCGATCAGGATATCGACCTGGCCGCAGAAATCATCGAGCTCGGTCGCATGGGCCATGGCATCGCCCCGGTCGGGCACCGTCGCCAGGGCCCCCACGGCGGCGGCAGCCTGCCGAACCCCTGCACCGAAAGTCGCCAATTCGCTGTCGCTCGCCGGTCCCTGGCGATCGACGAGCTGGAGCCCCGCGCGCATCAGCGTGTAGCGGGCCTGCGGCCGCAGCGGCCCCCATTGCGCCGCGCTTTGGTCGTAGCCTTCCAGCCGCACCGGCCTGGAGCACCCCGCCAGCGGCGCCGCCGCTGCCCGAAGCAGCGCCTCGCCGTCGATGTCTTCGGCCGCTTCCACCGCCACGATGAAATCGATCGTCTCCGTCAGCCCCGGCGCTGCCCCGGGCGCCTTGGGCGCGGCGGGAACCGCGCCTGTATCGGGGCGATCGAACGTCGGCTCGATACGTTCACCGCCGCGCGCACCCTGAGGGTCCGCCGTGGGTGCCCTCTGCGCGGTTGCGGGATCTTCCGCGGCGCCCATCAACACATCACCGTGGCGCGACTTCAGGCTGCCTTCGGCCTCGCGCCGATACTTGATTTCCTGCCACTTGTTGTAGGCGAGCACCGCGATGACGACGACCGCGCCAATAGCGAGCAATCCGTACTGGAGATCGCTCACGCCGCTACCTCCTCTCGAAGCTTGAGCGCCTCCTCGATATCCACTGCTACCACGCGGGATACGCCCTGCTCCTGCATGGTGACGCCGATCAACTGTCCCGCCATCTCCATGGTGAGCTTGTTGTGGCTGATAAACAGGAACTGGGTCTGTTGCGACATCTTGCGCACCAGGTCGCAGAAGCGCTCGGTGTTGGAGTCGTCCAGGGGCGCATCGACCTCGTCGAGCAGGCAGAACGGCGCCGGATTGAGCTGGAACATCGAGAATACCAGCGCGATCGCCGTAAGTGCCTTCTCCCCGCCCGACAGGAGATGGATGGTGGTGTTCTTCTTGCCGGGCGGCCGCGCCATGACCTGCACCCCGGCGTCGAGAATCTCCTCGCCGGTCATGATCATGCGTGCCTCGCCGCCGCCGAACAGCGCGGGAAACAACTGGCTGAAATGTGCGTTGATGGAATCGAAGGTCGACTGCAGCAGCCCCCGCGTTTCGCGATCGATTTTCGCGATAGCGTCGTCCAGAGTCTGCAGCGCCTCGGTGAGGTCGGCGGCTTGCGCATCCAGGAACCGCTTGCGCTCCTGGCTGGTTGCCAGTTCCTCCAGCGCCGCCATGTTGACCGCACCGAGTTCGGCGATCGCATTGGTCAGGCGGGTGATCTCGCCCTGCAGCGGCGCCGCCCGCCGTCCTTCTCTGAGCACGGCGAGCAGCACGGCTTCGTCCGTGCCGGCCTCCGCAAGTTGAGCGGCGTACTGCTCGTAGTTCATGCGCGCTGCCTGTTCCTTCAGGCGCAGTTCCACGATCCTGTCGCGCAGCGGCTGCAGCTTCTGCTCGCTCGCCATGCGCGCTTCCTCCGCCGCTCGCAACCGGTTCGCCGCGTCTTCCTGCCGCATGCGTGCCGCCGTAAGCGTCTGCTCGCACGCCAGTCGGGTCTGCAGCGCCTGCTGCAGCGATTCCCGCAGTCCCTCGTCGTGGAGCCCGGCGAGCTCGCCGCAGATCGCATCGATCTGATCGGTCGCCGTGCGCGCCTGCTCAAGCAGCGACTGCACGGACCGGTCTATCTCGCCGATCTTGTTGGCGCATTCCTTCTCGGCGAAGGCAGTCTCCTGCGCCTCGCGTTCAGCCTGCTGCAGCGTCCGGCGCTGAGCCTCCAGAGCCTGTCCCGCGGCATCGTGTCCGCTGTTCACGTCGAGCAGGCGCGCGTTTCGCTCATCGAGGGCGCGGTACTGCTCCGCAAGGCTCGCCTCCGATGCGGCGCGCGTGGCGTCCTCGGCAGTCTTTTGCTGCCCGATTTCTTCGAGCTCGCGCTCGATCTGGCCGCTGCGCTCGGCATAGCGCTCCTGGCCCTGGGTCAGCTTGACCTGCTCAAGCTGGCGTTCGTGATGGCGCTGGCGCAGCGCGGCGCCCGCGGCGCGCAGCGCCGCCAGTCCTTCGTCGTGCTCTGCCAGCGCCAGCTCCAGGCGCGCCAGTTCCTGGCGCGCGCGCGCAATATCCTCTTCCAGCGTGCGGGCATCGGGGGCCAGCGCCTCGATCTCGCGCTGGCGCGCGAGTATGCCCGTGTCCGACGGGTCGGGCGCGTGAAAGCTGACACCGTAACGTCCGAACTGGTGTCCGTCGCGGTTGACCAACACCACGCGCGGGTGCAGTTCCAGCCGCACCGCGAGCGCCGGCACGCCTTCAACCGCATAGCAATCGTGCAGCCAGGAAGCCAGCACTGCGGCGGCACCCGGTTCCAGAGGGCGCACCAGTTCGGCCAGGGGCCGCAAGCCGTGCTCCTGCGCGATCGCGAGGGGCACGCCCCCCCCGCCCGTATAGTAGGCGCTGACCTTGGCTGGAGGCGGATCCTCGATCAGGTGCTGCAGCGTGTCGTAATCACCCAGTTCCAGCGCGTGCAGTTTCTCGCGCAGCACCGACTCCACTGCCGATTCCCAGCCCGGTTCGACCCGGATGTTCTGCCACAGTCGCGTAGCGGCGCCCAGTTGGTGGCGCTCGATCCAGCCGTGGATCTGGCCGTTTTCCTCGACCTGGCTCTGAACCTTCTGCAGCGTCAGCAGCTTGGCGTCGAGTGCCGAATAATCGCGCTCCGCGGCCTGCAGCCGCTCCTGCGCCGCGGCACGGTCCGCCTCGACGCCGGTGCGCGCGCCCTCGACCTGCGCGAGAACCTCGCTTTGCCGGAGCATTTCCGCGTCGCTGTGCGCGAGGTCCTGCACCAGTTGCGCCAGGTGCGCGGAATCGGGGGCAAGCAATTCGGCCCGCTCCGCGAGCAGCCGCTCATTGCGCGCAAGCAGTCCCTGCAGCACCCGGTCCGCATGCGCGAGGTGGGCCTGTTCGAGCTCGATCACCCGCTCTGTCTCTGCAATGGCCTCGCGCTGCTCGGCGAGGCGCGACTGCGCCTCGCGATACGCATGTTCGGCTACGGGAAGGCGGGCGGTCTCGTCGCTGAGACGTGCCGTAGCCTCGGACGCGCGCTCGCGCGCCTGGACGGTGCGCGCCTGCCACATGGTCTGGGCTTCCCTCAGTTCGGCCTGCTGCCGGGCGCCGGCCTCCTGCTGAGCGCGCAACTGCGACAGTTGCGACTCCAGGCGCTGGCGCGTTTCCGACACGTATCGGATCTCCGCCTCCAGGCGCGACACTTCCGTATTCGCACCATAGAGCGCGCCCTGCGACTCGTTGAGGGCATCACCGGTGGCGTAGTGCTCGACCCGCGCCTTTTCCAACTGGCTCTCGATTTCGCGCAGCCGCGCGGTTTCGGCTTCGAGCTCGGTGCCGGTGCGTTCGATATCGCGCGCGTGCCGCTGGGTCTCGCTTTGCGCTTCGTTCCGGCGCAGGAGCCAAAGCAGCCCCTGTTTCTGCTGGCGCTCGCCGTTGAGCTCGTTGTATTTTCGCGCCACCTCGGCCTGTTTCTCGAGCTTTTCGATCTGGGCGCCCAGTTCCAGGCGTATGTCGTCGACACGCGCGAGGTTTTCGCGCGTATCGGCGAGCCGGTGCTCGGTTTCGCGGCGCCTTTCCTTGTATTTGGATACGCCCGCCGCTTCCTCGAGGAATACCCGCAGATCCTCGGGTCTAGCCTCGATGATGCGGGAGATCATGCCCTGCTCGATGATCGCGTAGGCTCGCGGCCCCAGGCCCGTGCCCAGAAAGATGTCCTGCACGTCGCGGCGGCGCACATGGGTGTTGTTGATGAAGTAGGAGGACTCACCATCCCTTTGCAGCACGCGCTTCACCGCGATCTCGGCGTACTGGGTCCACTGTCCCGCCGCCTTGCCCAGGCTGTTGTCGAACGTGAGCTCGACGCTCGCGCGCGCAACCGGTTTGCGCAGCGAGGAGCCGTTGAAGATCACGTCCTGCATGGAATCCCCGCGCAGGGCCGCGGCCCTGGATTCGCCCAGGACCCAGCGCACGGCGTCGATGATGTTCGACTTGCCGCAGCCGTTGGGGCCCACGACGCCGACGAGTTTGCCGGGGACGTTGATCGACGTGGGGTCGACGAACGACTTGAATCCGGCGAGTCTCAGGTGGGTGAGGCGCATTCCGTATGCGTCTTTACAAAAAAGAAAACCGGCGGGCGCCGGAACACGATCGGGAACTGCAAACGTCGGCGCCTATAATAGCATTTTCGCCGCCGCATCCGGGACGCCATGCCAAGCAAACCAAGCAAGCCGAAGCAGCCTTTCGCCAGCTTCCCCAATCCCAATCCCGGACGGGATTACCTGATTCACATGCAGATTCCTGAATTTACCTGCCTGTGCCCGCTGACCGGCCAGCCGGATTTCGCCACCATTGCGCTCGATTACATCGCCGACCGGCGATGTGTCGAGTTGAAGAGCCTCAAGCTCTACATCTGGGCGTTCCGCAACCAAGGCGCATTCCACGAGGCGGTCACCAACCGGATCCTCGACGACCTGGTGCGCTTGCTCGCGCCGCGCTTCATGCGCGTCACGGCGAGGTTCTTCGTCCGCGGCGGCATTTATACCACCGTGGTCGCAGAGCACCGCAAGCGCGGCTGGAAGCCTGCCCAGCCCATCGAGCTGCCGGTGGTGGAGGACCAGCCCAGCACCCGGTCTTAGGCGCTTATGACTCAAGTGTTGACGCAATTGGCGAAGACTTCGGGTTTACATACGTCTCCCGATTTAGGGAAGTTGCGAAGTTGCAACTTCCCTAAATCGGGAGATTGATGGAAGCCAAGACCGACCAACCGGCCTGCCCGGCGCGACGCTATAATGCGCCGCTCTGCGGCTTCTCCTGTCTCCAGCAAGCGTGAACCCCAACCTCGCCAAACTGCAGCCCTACCCGTTCGAGAAGCTGCGCGCCCTGTACGCCGGCGTCGAGCCCAACGCCGCCCTCGCGCCGATCAACCTGTCGATCGGCGAACCCAAACACCCGACGCCCGAATTCATCAAGCGCGCGCTGACCGATAATCTGGCGGGTCTGGCGAGCTACCCGCCGACGATCGGCTCCCTTGAACTGCGCGAGGCGATCGCGGCCTGGCTGGTCCGCCGCCATGGCCTGGCCGGGATCGACGCCGCGGTCCAGGTGCTGCCGGTCAACGGATCGAGGGAAGCGCTGTTCGCGTTTGCGCAGACCGTGATCGAACCGAACCGTGGCCAGGCGCTGGTTGTCTGCCCCAATCCCTTCTACCAGATCTATGAAGGGGCAGCGCTGCTCGCCGGCGCCGCCCCTTACTTCGTGAACACCTCCGCCGGGCGCGGCTTTGCCGCCGATTACCGGGTCGTACCCGAATCGGTATGGCAGCGCACGCAGTTGCTGTACGCCTGCTCGCCCTCGAATCCCGCCGGCCACGTCATGGATATCGAGGAGTGGCGACTGCTGTTCGAACTCTCGGACCGCTACGGATTCGTGATCGCCTCCGACGAGTGTTACTCGGAGCTCTATTTCGACGAGATGCAACCTCCGCTGGGGGCGCTAGGCGCGGCGAACCGGCTCGGACGCAGCGATTTTGCACGGCTGGTCGTGTTTTCCAGCCTGTCCAAGCGCTCGAACGCGCCGGGAATGCGCTCCGGCTTCGTCGCGGGCGATGCGGCATTGCTCAAGCCCTTTCTGCTGTACCGCACCTATCACGGCGGCGCGATGAGTCCGGCCGTGCAGGCGGCGAGCGCCGCCGCGTGGAAGGACGAGGCCCACGTGCGGGAGAACCGGCGGCTCTATGCCCAGAAGTTCGCCGCGACCCTGGGACTCATCAAGGCGCCCCTTGCGGCGGACATGCCTCAGGGCGGATTCTATTACTGGATGCGAACCCCGACCGCCGACACTGAATTTGCGCGCGAACTCTATCGCGACCGGAATGTCCTGGTTCTCCCGGGGAGCTTTCTTGCGCGCGACGCGCACGACGAGAATCCGGGCGCGGACTACATACGCGTCGCCATGGTCGCGCCGCTCGCAGAATGCGTCGAGGCGATAGCACGCATCGCAGATTTCTCCAACACCCTATGACACGGACCATCATGACCGCACTGCAGCCCATTATCGACAGCGCGTGGGAGAACCGCGCCTCGCTGTCCCCCGCCACCACGGACGGCCCCTTGCGCGAGGCGGTCGAGCACGTGATCACCGAACTCGACGCCGGCCGCCTGAGGGTGGCCGAGAAAGGCGCGACCGGCTGGACCACCCACCAGTGGATCAAGAAGGCCGTGCTTCTGTCCTTCAGGCTCCAGGACAACGCGGTCATGCCCGGCGCATCGACCCAGTACTACGACAAGGTGCCCACCAAGTTCGGCGCCTACGGAGCCGCCGATTTCGCCTCCGGCGGGTTCCGCGTGGTGCCGCCGGCGGTGGCGCGGCGTGGGGCATACATCGCCAGGAACGTGGTGCTCATGCCCTCCTACGTCAACATCGGCGCCTACGTGGACGAAGGCACGATGGTGGACACCTGGGCCACGGTCGGCTCCTGCGCCCAGATCGGCAGGAACGTGCACCTGTCGGGCGGCGTGGGCATCGGGGGCGTGCTCGAACCCCTGCAGGCGAACCCCACCATCATCGAGGACAATTGTTTCATCGGCGCCCGTTCCGAGGTCGTCGAAGGCGTAATCGTCGAGGAGAATTCGGTGATTTCGATGGGCGTATTCATCGGCCAGAGCACCCGGATACTGAACCGGGCCACAGGGGAAATCCTCTATGGCCGCATCCCTGCCGGCTCGGTGGTGGTATCCGGAAACCTGCCCTCCAGCGACGGAAAATACGGCCTATACTGCGCCGTGATAGTCAAGCAGGTTGACGCGAAAACGCGCGCCAAGACCAGCATCAACGAACTGCTGCGCGGCGATTAGCGCCGGCGCGCGTTGCAACGCAAGGGGAGGATCTCACCATGTCGGCAATGAAGCGCCTTTTCCAGTTGATGTCGGAAAAGAAGGCCTCCGACATTTTCATGTCCACCGGGGCGCCGATCAACATCAAGATCAACGGCGTCGCGATTCCGATCAACCAGCAGGTCATGGACGGCAACCAGATCCAGTCGCTGCTCTACGAGGTGCTCACGGAAAAGCAGAAAAAGGAATACGAAGACACGCTGGAGCTCAATACCGCCTACACGATGCCTGGCATCGGCAGTTTCCGGATCAGCGCGTTCCGCCAGAAGGGCTCGCAGGCCGTGGTCGTGCGCTATATCCCGGGCGAAGTGCCGAAGATCGATACCCTGGGCGTGCCCGAGGTGCTCAAGGAAGTGATCATGGAGAAGCGCGGCCTCGTCCTGATGGTGGGTGCGACCGGCTCCGGCAAATCGACGACGCTGGCCGCGATGCTCGACTATCGCAACGAGCAGAAGTCCGGCCATATCCTCACCATTGAGGATCCGGTCGAATTCATCTTCCAGAACAAGAAATGCATCGTGAACCAGCGCGAGGTCGGCACCGATACGCTGGATTTCAGGATCGCGCTCAAGAACGCGCTGCGCCAGGCGCCGGACTGCATTCTGATCGGCGAGGTGCGCGACAAGGAGTCGATGACTGCGGCCATCCAGTATGCGCAGTCGGGACACCTGTGCCTGGCCACGCTGCACGCAAATAACTGCTATCACGCGCTGAACCGGATCATCAGCTTCTACCCGCTGGAGAATCGTCCGGCGCTGCTGGAAGACCTGTCGGTGACGCTGCGGTGCGTCATCTCCCAGCGCCTGATCCGCAACAAGCAGGGCCAGCGCAATGCCGCGGTCGAAGTTCTGCTCTCCAGCCGGCATATTTCTGAACTGGTCGGCAAGGGCGAAATCAACGAGATCAAGGAGGCGATGGAAAAAAGCCTCTCGCCGGGGTCGCAGACCTTCGAGCAGTGTCTTTTCAACATGATACTGCGCGGGAAGATCAGCCAGGACGAGGCCCTCGCCAATGCCGATTCGGCCACCAACCTGCTGTGGCTGATCAACAACACCGAAGCCGGCGCAGCGATCAAGGACGCGCAAACCAAGGCAGCGGTCGGCCAGCCGGCAGCGAAAGTGGAGTCCAAGCCGATGTCCGACGGCGGCGCCTCGTTCAGCGATTTCAAGCTCGACACCGGCGAGGTCGAGGCCCACCGCTGATGGCCCGCGGCACGACGCTGGCACTCGCGCGCGAGCTGATCGCGCGCCGGTCGATCACGCCCGAGGACGGCGGTTGCCAGGAATTGCTCGCGCAGCGGCTCGAGCCCCTGGGCTTCAAGATCGAGCGGATCCGCTGCGGCGAGGTGAGCAATCTCTGGGCGCGGCGCGGGGCTGCGGCGCCGCTGGTGTGTTTCGCGGGGCATACCGATGTCGTGCCTGCGGGCCCGCTGGACCAGTGGCACTCCGATCCGTTCGCGCCGACCGAGCGCGGGGGCATGCTCTACGGCCGCGGCGCGGCCGACATGAAGACGTCGATCGCGGCCTTCGTCACGGCGGTCGAGACCTTCCTGCGCGGTCACCCCGATCCCCGCGGCTCGATCGCGCTGCTGATCACCTCGGACGAGGAAGGCGTCGCAGTGGACGGGACCGTGCGTGTGGTCGAGCGACTCAAGGCGAGGGGCGGGCACATCGATTACGCCATCGTCGGCGAACCGACTTCGGTCGACCGGCTGGGCGACACCATCAAGAACGGCCGTCGCGGCTCGCTCTCGGCAACGCTGAAGGTCAAGGGGGTGCAGGGACACGTCGCCTATCCCCATCTCGCCCGCAACCCGGTGCACCTCGCCTCGCCCGCGCTCGCGGAATTGGCCGCCATCGAATGGGACCGCGGCAACGAGTACTTTCCGCCGACCACGTGGCAGATATCCAACATTCACGCCGGAACCGGCGCGACGAACGTCATTCCCGGCGAGATGGACGTCCTGTTCAATCTGCGTTTCTCGACGGCGAGCACGGTGGACGATTTGAAGCGCCGCGTCCACGCCGTGCTCGACGGCCACCGGCTCGACTACGCCTTGGAATGGGTGCTCTCGGCGGCGCCCTTTTTCACGCCGCCTGGCGACCTGGTCGACAAGCTCTCCGAGGCCATTCGGGAAACAGTAGGCATCGTGCCTGAGATGTCGACGGGCGGCGGCACTTCCGATGGACGCTTCATTGCCGATATCTGCCCGCAGGTAGTGGAGCTCGGTCCCCTCAATGTCTCGATCCACAAGCTCAACGAGCACATCGCGCTCGACGACATCGAGGCGCTGTACGCGATCTATCTGCGAGCGCTGGAAAAGCTGCTTGCGCGCTGAGGTTTCAGAAACACCGGCACGAGACGACGCCTCGCCTCTGGTGACGCTCGCCGACTGGCTGCGCTACGCCGTGCGGCGCTTCCGGCGCGCGCGACTGGCCTTTGGCCACGGCACGGACAATGCGTACGACGAGGCTGCGTGGCTGCTGCTGCACGTGACAAAACGCCCGTACCAGGATCTCTCCGGCGCGCTGCCGCTCGCCCTCACCGCCGCGCAACAGCGCCGCGCGCTGGCGCTGATCGAAAAACGCATCGCCACCCGCAAGCCGCTGGCCCACTTGCTGCGCGAGGCATGGCTCGGGAAGCACCGCTTCTACGTCGATGAACGCGTCATCGTGCCGCGCTCCCACATCGCCGAGCTGCTCGCCGACAGTCTCGCTCCTTGGGCCGGGCAGGTGCGATCCGCGCTGGACATGTGCACCGGCTCGGGCTGCCTCGCCGTCCTGCTTGCACTCGCCTACCCGCGCGCGCGCGTCGACGCGGTGGATGTCTCGCCTTCGGCGCTCGCAGTCGCGCGGCGCAACCTGAAGGACTACGGACTGCAGCGCCGGGTGCAGCTCCTGCGCTCGGATTTGTACGCAAAACTTGAGAACCTGCGCTACGACCTCATCGTCGCCAATCCCCCGTACGTCGATGCTCGGGCGATGGCCCGGCTGCCGCCGGAATACCGGCGCGAGCCGCGCCTGGCGCTCGCCGGCGGGCGGGACGGCCTTGGGTTCGTGAGGCGGATTCTTGCCGATGCACGGCGGCATCTTTCCCCGCGCGGCGTTCTGGTGGTGGAGATCGGCAACGGGCGCCGCGCGCTCGAACGTGCCTATCCGATGCTGCCGTTTACCTGGCTGGAGACGGGCGCGGGCGGCGATTGCGTGTTTCTGCTGACGCGCGCGCAGCTGCCCGCAGCGCTGTGAAAGGAAGGGCATCGTGAAGGCAATGGTCGTGAGGGAGTTCGGTCCCCCGAACGTGATGCGGCTGGAAGAACTTCCGGATCCCACACCCGGCCCCGGCGAGGTCGTGATCCGGGTGCATGCCGTGTCGGTGAATCGCACGCTGGACACGGTGGTGCGCGCCGGGAAATTCAAGCGGCGCGTGACCCTGCCGCTGGTGCTCGGCGTCGATCCCGCGGGCGTGATCGTCGAGCTCGGGTCCGGCGTCAGCGGCCGCAAGGTGGGAGACCGCGTGGTCACCTCGATGCGGGTCCAGAGCGAAGCCGCGGCAGACGGGCCGCAACTGGGGAGCGTTCATGCCTGGGGCGGCTATGCCGAATACATCACCGCCCGGGCGGAGGCGACGACCATGGTTCCGGACGGCGTCGACCTTGCAACCGCGCACGTCATCGCCCGTCATGCGCCCACGGCGTTCCACCTGCTGCGTGACCGGGCGAAGCTCGCGCCGGGCGAATGGGTCCTGGTCATGGGCGCGGCCGGCGCGCTGGGCAGCGCGGGCGTGCAGGTGGCCAAGTTTCTGGGTGCCAGGGTGATCGCGGCCGCCGGTGCCGACCAGCGCGCCAAGCTGTGCCTGGATCTTGGAGCCGATGCCGGTGTGAACTACCGCACGCAGGATCTGACCGCCGAGGCGATGCGCATCACACAGGACAAGGGGGTCGACGTGGTGTTCGAGAACATCGGCGACCCGGAACTGTTTCCGAAGGCCTTCGCCGCGATCGCCCGCAACGGCCGGCTGGTCACCACGGGCGGGCATGGCGGCGGCATCGTTCCGCTCGACGTGAACCAGCTCTACCTCAAACAGATCACGGTGATCGGGGCCACGGGACATTCGCACGCCGATATTGCGCTTAGCCTGCAGGCGGCGGCCGAGGGGCGTTTCAAGGCGATCATCGCCTGCATCCTGCCGCTCTCCCAGGCGCCGCTGGCGCATGAGCTGGTCGAGTCGCGCGCGACCCTCGGCAAAGTCGTGCTCGACCCGACGCGGCCGGTCTCTTAGCCTAGCCCGCTGCATAGGCGCCGAACAACGCGCGATCGGTTTCTTCGTCCAGCAGGCTGTCGAGCACCGGAAGCAGCGCCCCGTCTTCCTTTTGCGCGTGCGAACCCAGGCGCTCGCTGAATTCCAGCGCCAGGACCTTCATCGCCTGCCAGTCCGGCGCGCCGCCCGCAAGGGCGTTGCGCAGCAGTTCGGCCAGGGGCTGCGCCACCGCGCGGATGGTGGCGTGCTCCTCGATCAGCAACCCCGCGAGATCGCCGTCTCCCGCCTGTTCCAGACGCGGGAACACATCGCGTTCCTCGAATTCGAAATGGCGCGCCACTTCGACGTCGATGGCACCGAGCAGTCCGCGCGCGAACGCAGGCCAGGCCGAATCCCCTTCCGGCGGTGGATAGACGCCTGCGCGACCCGTAAACACGCGCTCGACGCGATTCAGGAGTTCGAGGGTTGCAGCGTGCTCTTCATAGAGCCGCCTGCTGGTCTGTAGCTGGAATTCCATCGATGGCCTCATGACACGACAGTGGACGGGTACACGGCAGACCTGCGCGGCTTTAGTCGGCCGGATCTCCGGCGCGCTAAAGCTGCGCCCTACCCGGCACGGGCCGGCTGTCGCCTCAACCCGCCCGTGCCACACTATGGCACGCCAGCCGGTTCGCTGCTTCGGTCCCGATGACTGATGGGGAATCGGCCTATTCGCCAGGCATCCCCGGCGGATCTGATGTGAGTCAAATCCAATCGCGCACCTACCCTGTTATCTTAGTGCGCTCATCATCACCGGCAACCTTGTGTTATGTCCATGCCCATGGCGCCCTTGCGATCCCCCATCGAAGCGCAGCCGAATCGCTTCGCGCTGTGGAATCTGGGCTTTCGCCCCTTCTACCTGCTGGCAGGGTTGTTTGCCGCACTGTCGATCCTCGCCTGGTCCGCGCAGTTCGCGGGCTGGATGGGTTCGCAGGTCTACCTCGGCGACCCGCGCTGGCACGCGCACGAAATGATTTTCGGCTACGCGTTTGCTGTCATCGTCGGTTTTCTGTTTACGGCCGGACGCAACTGGACCAACCAGCCGACACCGACCGGCATGCCCCTGGCGGCCATCGCCGCGCTGTGGCTTGCCGCGCGCGTGCTGGTGCTGACCCCCTGGCATGGCTTTGCCGCCGTAGCCGACATCGGGTTTGCGATCGCGGCCGCCATCGGGATGGCCATACCGCTGGTTGCAAGCCGCAACCGCCGCAACTACTTTTTCGTGCTGCTGCTGCTGGGATTCGGCGCAGCGAATCTCGCCTTCTACCTTGCCATGGCAGGCGTGATCGACTTCTCCATGCAGCGCGGACTCCAGATTGGCCTCGATCTGATCCTGTTCGTGGTCACGGTCATGGCCGGACGGGTGATACCGATGTTCACGGACAATGCGATTCCGGGAACCCATGCCACGCGCCGGGCCTGGCTCGAGCTCACGGTCCTGGGGAGCACGCTGGGCCTGCTCGCGGTCGATGTGCTGAATCTGCCGCCGACAGCGATTGCGGTGATCGCAACGATAGCGGGTATTGCGCATGCGGCGCGGCTCGCCTTGTGGAAACCCTGGGTCACCGCGCGACACCCGATAGTGTGGATCCTGCACCTGTCCTACGCGTGGATTGCGGTGCATCTCGTGCTGCGCGCGCTCGCAGCCTTTGATGTCGTACCCGCAACCCTGGCGACGCATGCGCTGACCCTCGGCGCCATCGGCGGCATCACCCTGGGCATGATGACCCGCACCTCCCGCGGGCACACGGGGCGCCCGCTGTGCGCATCGCCGATCGAGACTGCGTCCTACGTCCTGGTGCACCTCGCCGCCGCGGTGCGCGTATTCCTGCCGCTTGCCGCGTCAGACCTGCAGCTGACCGCCGTTCTTGCCTCCGGCGTCCTGTGGGTCATCGCCTTCGGGCTGTTTACGGGCGCGTTCTGGCCGATACTCACGCGTCCCCGCCTCGACGGCAAACCCGGATAGCGGGCAAAGCGCACGCGTTCGCCTGTTATTGGGCGCGATTGCGCGCCGGTGGGCTTTGGCCTACGACCGCCTCGACTTTCCTGTCAAGCCGCCCGCCTGAAGCGGACCGGCAACCCAACCGCGAGGCTCTCGGTTCGCAGTGAGAAGATCTTGGGGTGGCCGATGGGATTCGAACCCACAACAACTGGAATCACAATCCAGGACTCTACCATTGAGCTACGGCCACCACTGTACTCTGTAACCTGACTCCAGCACCGCCCGGTGGCGCTGCTGGCGTGCCCGGCGGGACTCGAACCCACAACCCCCAGCTTAGAAGGCTGGTGCTCTATCCTGGTTGAGCTACGGGCACTTGACCGGACCGGGTGCTACCGCACGTCTGTCTGGTCGGGGTGGAGAGATTCGAACTCCCGACATCTTGCTCCCAAAGCAAGCGCGCTACCGGGCTGCGCTACACCCCGAGAAGGCGAGTATTCTACCCTCCGGCGGCGGCCAGTTCAACGCACCCCCGGAAAGCGTGGCTTTCGCTTGCCCCGCCCGCCTATTTCTGGTATCAAGACGCCTTCGCTTTTTCGTTGTAATGGAGCTTGGTCAATTGGAACTGCAGCACAAGACTTTCCCGCCCTATGCCCCGAAGAAGGGCGAGCAATACATGAATCCCAGGCAGCGCGCGCACTTCAGGAAAATGCTGGAGGCGCTGAAGGAGGAACTGTCGCAGGATATCGACCGCACCGTGCAGACGATGCAGCACGAGGCGACGATTTTCGCCGACCCCAACGATCGCGCGAGCCAGGAGTCCGACATCGCCCAGGAACTGCGCAACCGCGACCGGGAGCGCAAGCTGATCAAGAAGATCGACGAGGCCATCACGCACATCGACAGCGGCGATTACGGCTACTGCAACAATTGCGGCGTCGAAATCGGGTTGAAGCGGATCGAGGTACGGCCGACCGCGACCCTGTGCATCGACTGCAAGACCCTGGACGAACTCAGAGAGCGCCAGCTCGCGAGATAAAGGGCGCCAGCGGCGCCCTTTCACTTCCTCCCCCGCGCCGCTCAGCTCGAGGCGGCGGGCACTGCGTCCTTCACGGCCTTCATGGAAAGGCGCACGCGTCCCTTCTCGTCGGCCTCGAGCACCTTGACCTTCACGACCTGGCCTTCCTTGAGGTGATCGGACACGTTGTTGACGCGCTCGTGGCTGATCTGGGAGATGTGCAGCAGCCCGTCCTTGCCGGGCAGCAGCTGCACGATGGCGCCGAAATCGAGCAGCTTCAGCACCGTGCCGTCGTAGACGCGGCCGATCTCGACGTCTGCGGTGATGTCCTCGATGCGTTTCTTCGCGGCCGCTCCGCCCTCGGAACTCACGCAGGCGATGGAAATCGTCCCGTCGTCGCCGATCTCGATGGTCGTGCCGGTCTCCTCCTGGATGGCCCGGATGACGATCCCGCCCTTGCCGATCACGTCGCGGATCTTCTCCGAATTGATTTTCATCTTGATGATGCGCGGCGCGAAGCTGGAGATCTCGGTGCGCGAGCCTTCCAGCGCCTGGTGCATGATCTGGAGGATGTGCAGGCGTCCCTCGCGCGCCTGCCCGAGCGCAACGTGCATGATCTCCTTGGTGATGCCCTCGATCTTGATGTCCATCTGCAGCGCGGTGATGCCGCTCTCCGTGCCGGCCACCTTGAAGTCCATGTCGCCCAGATGATCCTCGTCGCCCAGAATGTCGGACAGCACTGCAAAGCGGTTGCTTTCCTTGATCAGGCCCATCGCGATGCCGGCGACGTGCGCCTTGGTCGGCACCCCGGCATCCATCAGCGCGAGGCTCGCGCCGCAGACGCTCGCCATCGAGGAGGAGCCGTTGGATTCGGTCACTTCCGATACCACGCGGATCGAATAGGCAAACTCTTCCGCGCTGGGCAGCACCGCAAGCAGCGCCCGCTTTGCCAGGCGCCCGTGGCCGATCTCGCGGCGCTTGGGCGTGCCCATGCGCCCGGTCTCGCCGGTGGCGAACGGGGGCATGTTGTAGTGGAGCATGAACCGCTCCTTATATTCGCCCATCAGCGCGTCGATGATCTGCTGGTCGCGGCCCGTACCCAGCGTTGCCACCACCAGCGCCTGGGTTTCACCGCGGGTAAACAGCGCCGAACCGTGCGTGCGGGGCAGCACGCCTACGCGAACGCTGATCGGGCGCACGGTACGCGTGTCGCGGCCATCGATGCGCGGTTCGCCGTCCAGGATCTGGTTGCGCACGATCTTTCCCTCGAGCCCGAACAGGATGTCGCCGACCAGATTCGAATCGAGCGGAGTTTCCGCACCCGCATTCAACTGTTCGGTCAGCTTGGCGCGGATTTCCTCCAGGCGGGCATTGCGGGCCTGTTTCTGGCGCAGGCTGTAGGCTGCGCGCAGATCGCCTTCGGCAAGCTCGGCGATGCGGTTGACGAGCGATTCGTGCTTTTCGGCCGGTTTCCAGTCCCACGCGGGTTTGGCGGCCAGGTCGGCAAGCTCGTTGATCGCCTGGATCGCCGCCTGCATCTGCTGGTGCCCGTACACCACCGCGCCGAGCATGACGTCCTCGGAGAGTTCCCGAGCTTCGGACTCGACCATCAGCACCGCGTGTTCGGTGCCGGCAACCACGAGATTGAGCGCACTCTCCTGCAGCTGGGTCGCGGTCGGATTGAGCACGTACTCGCCGCCGATATAGCCGACCCGGGCTCCGCCGATGGGGCCGTTGAACGGAACGCCCGAGAGCGTGAGCGCCGCCGACACGCCTATCATTGCCGGAATGTCCGGATCCACCTCCGGATTGACCGACACCACCAGGGCGACGACCTGGATCTCGTTGTAGAAGCCGTCGGGGAACAGCGGCCGGATCGGACGGTCAATCAGCCGCGAGGTGAGGGTCTCCTTTTCCGAGGGCCTGCCTTCACGCTTGAAAAATCCCCCCGGGATCTTGCCTGCTGCATAGGTCTTCTCGACGTAGTCGACTGTAAGCGGGAAAAAGGCCTGCCCGGGCTTGGGCTCGCGCCTGCCGACCACTGCGCACAGGACGACGGTGTCGTCCATGTTGACCATCACCGCACCATCGGCCTGGCGGGCAATCTCGCCCGTTTCGAGGATAACCTGATGCGCGCCGTAGCTGAACGTTTTCGTGACAGACTTTAGAGACATGGACATGGATTTTCCGATCTGGATTGCTTGGAAGGGCTGCTTGCGCGCCCGCACGGGTTCATGGGACGAATGCCCCAGCTAAAACGCCCACCGGTGGGACCAGATGGGCGTTGGGGGAATAGGGTTATTTTCGCAGGCCAAGCTTGCCTATGAGTTGCCGGTACTTGTCAGCATTCTTGCGCTTCAGGTAGTCGAGCAGCTTGCGCCTATGGCTGACAAGGGTGAGCAGACCGCGCCGCGAATGGTGATCCTTGACGTTGGTCTTGAAGTGGCCGGCGAGGCCGTTGATGCGCGCCGTCAGCAGCGCCACCTGCACTTCAGGCGATCCGGTGTCGCCTTGGGCGCGCTGATGGTCCGTGATGATCTGCGCCTTTTGCGCAACCGTAACTGGCATTCGAATTCTCTCCGTCGTAAAGCACGTCATTTTAAGGCAAAATCAGTAGGTACCACAAGGGCCTGTGTGCGTATTGCTCGCAAAGCGGCCGCAGGGGCCGGATGCTGCGCGGGCTTCAGGAGTCCGTCAGCAGCCGTATGGGGGACACCCCGCCCGAGCCGTCGGCAAGTGCCAGCCCGAGAAACCTTCGGCCCGTTCCATACACCCTCACCCGTCCGGCCGGGCTCCGTCCTTCACCCTGCCCTTCGCGCTCTATGGGCCCGACTGCCTGCCCGTGAAGGAAAGCGCCTTCCAGGTCGTCCGGCAACTGCACCGGCGGCAGATCCTGAACCAGGACATCGACGGCCAGCAGCAAGCGGCTGCACTGGTCCGCCGCCAGCCCCTCGATGTCCTCGAGCCGGTGCGCCTGCTCGAGGCTGAATGCGCCGACCGAGGTGCGCACCAGCCCTACGAGGTGTGCCCCGCATCCCAGCACTTCCCCTATGTCCTCGGCGAGCGTGCGCACATAGGTGCCCTTGCTGCACGAAACCGAAAGCGTCGCCTCCTCGCCCTCAAGGTCTTCGAGATCCAGCGCGTTGACGGTAACTTTGCGCGCGGCGCGCTCAACGGTGATCCCCTTTCGCGCGTAGTCGTAAAGCGGCCGGCCCTCCCGCTTCAGCGCCGAATGCATCGGCGGGACCTGCATGATCTCGCCCCGGAAGCGCTCAAGCGAGCGCTCGAGCAGTTCGCGGGTCACCGACACCGGTCTGCGCTCCAGCACCTCGCCTTCGGCATCTCCGGTCGCAGTGCGTACTCCGAGCCGCAGCCGCGCAACATAGCGCTTGTCCGCCTCGAGCAGCTCGCCGGAAAACTTGGTCGCCTCGCCGAAGCACAACACCAGCAGGCCGCTTGCCATCGGGTCGAGGGTTCCCGTGTGCCCGCCGCGCTGTGCCTCCAGCAGCCGACGCGAGCGCTGCAGCGCCGCGTTGGAACTGATGCCGGAGGGTTTGTCCAGAAGCAGCACGCCGTCGATACGACGCCCATGCCGACGCTTGGTGGCCATGTGGTAGGGATGATTGACGGGGCGCGATTTTAACACCTAAACCGGACGAGCCGGAACCAATCGGGCTGCCTTGTTTGACGCCACTTCTCTCTCGAATTCGGACCGTTGCAACTGCGCAACGGTCCGAATTCGAGAGACGTATACAAAACCCAATTCTTCGCCATTTCCACAATCGCTTGTGTCACAAGAGACTAGAATACCAGTGTTGAAACTTGCGGAAAACCGATGCAAACACCCTTGAAACCGGTCACGGTATCCGTTGCGCCCAACGGCGCCTACAAGACGAAGAAAGATCACCCCGGGCTGCCGATGACGGCAAAGGAACTCGGGGAAACCGCCGCCGCCTGCCATGACGCCGGCGCGGCGATGATTCATCTCCACGTGCGCGACCACGACGGTGTGCATCTGCTGGATGAGCACGCCTATCGCACCGCCACCGCAGCGGTTGCGCGCGCCGTCGGCCGCGACATGGTGGTGCAGATTACGTGTGAAGCAGGCGGCAGGTACAACCGGCAGGAGCAAATGGCGGTCGTGCGCGCGGTGGTGCCGGAGGCGGTGTCGATTGCGCTGCGCGATATCGTGCCCGATGCGGCGGCCGAGGGTGACGCCGCGGCCTTCTATGCGTGGTTGCGCCGCGAGGGTGTGCTCATCCAGACGATTCTGTTCACGCCTGGGGAGGTGACGCGCTATTACGCGCTGCGCGAGCGCGGCGTGCTGGGAGAGGGCAAGGATTTCCTGTTGTTCGTGCTCGGGCGCTACACGCCCGGGCAAGTGTCGGTTCCGGCCGATCTGCTGCCGTTCCTGTCGGTGTTCCGCGGCGATGTTCCCTGGGCCATGTGCGCGTTCGGGCGCCAGGAGCACGCCTGCGCCGTGACGGCCGCAGCGCTCGGGGGTCATGTGCGCGTGGGATTCGAGAACAATCTGCACGCTGCGGACGGCAGCGTTGCGGCAGACAACTCGGTACTGGTCCGCCAGGCAGCGGATGGCGCGCGATTTCTCGCGCGCCCGCTCGGGAGCGCGCAGGACCTGCGCGAGCTCTATTCCTGATCCGGCGTCCGGTCGGCGACGGCAGCGTCGATCAACTGGGTCAGGCGCACACCGCGTTCGACCGAGGCGTCGTATTCGAAATGCAGCTCGGGTGTGTTGTGCACCTTGATCCGGCGCCCCAGGGCCGAGCGCAGAAACCCGGCCGCGCGCCGCAGTCCGGCCTGCGATTGGGCCAGCGCCTGTGCATCGCCGAGGGAGGTGAAAAACACCCTGGCGTGCGCGAGATCCGCCGAGACATCGACGTCGGTGATCGTAATCATGCCCACGCCCGGATCCTTCAACTCGGTGTGCAGGATCTCCGACAGTTCCCTCTGGATCTGCTCGGCGATGCGGTTAAGTCTTGCGGGATTGGCCATGGTCGTCCCTTTCCCTGGTACGGGAGGCCCTGAGCCGTCAGAGCCTCAGCCGAGCAGCGAGGCTTGTCTTGCCTTACACCATCTCCCGATTTCGGGAAGTTGCAACTTCGCAACTTCCCGAAATCGGGAGACCTAATAAAACCTGAACGCTTCTCTAATGTCGCCTGGACCATAAGGCGCTACAGCGTCCTGGCGACCTCCTGAACTTCGTAAATCTCGAGTTGGTCGCGCTCTTTGATGTCGTTGCAATTCTTGATCGACAAGCCGCATTCAAACCCCGCCTTGACCTCGCGCACGTCGTCCTTGAACCGCTTCAGCGATTCCAGCTCGCCGTCGTGGATCACGACGTTGTCGCGCAGCAGGCGCACGCGCGACCCGCGCTTCACCAAGCCTTCCAGGACCATGCATCCGGCGACCGTGCCAACCGCAGAGATCTTGTAGACCTGGCGAATTTCCACCAGGCCCAGCACGGCTTCCTTCTTCTCGGGCGCAAGCAGGCCGGAGAGCGCCGCCTTCACTTCGTCGACGGCCTCGTAGATGATGTTGTAGTAACGGATGTCCACACCCGAATTTTCCGCGAGCTTGCGCGCCATGGCGTCCGCCCGGGTGTTGAAGCCGATGATGACCGCCTTGGAGGCGAGCGCGAGATTCACGTCCGACTCGGTGATGCCGCCGACTGCGCTGTGGACGACGTTCACTCTCACTTCGTCGGTGGAAAGCTTTTCCAGCGCATGCACGAGCGCTTCCTGCGATCCCTGTACGTCGGCCTTGATGAGCAGGGAAAGCAGTTTCGCCTCTCCTTCGCCCATGTTCTCGAACATGTTTTCGAGCTTGGCCGCCTGCTTCTTGGCGAGCTTGACGTCGCGGAACTTGCCCTGGCGGAAAAGCGCGATCTCCCTCGCCTTGCGTTCGTCGCCAAGCACCGCGGCCTCCTCGCCTGCCGCTGGAACGTCGGACAAGCCCTGGATCTCGACCGGAATCGACGGCCCCGCTTCCTGGACGTTGTTGCCGGCCTCGTCGGTCATTGCTCGTACGCGCCCGAATGCCGACCCGGCCAGCAACACGTCGCCGCGCCTGAGCGTGCCGGACTGGACCAGGACCGTCGCCACAGGTCCGCGCCCCTTGTCCAGGCGCGCCTCGATCACGATGCCTCTGGCGGGCGCCTTGATCGGCGCCTTGAGCTCGAGGATCTCGGCCTGGAGCAACACCTGCTCGAGCAACGCGTCGATGCCCTGGCCCGTCTTCGCCGACACCAGCAGGAAGGGCGAGTCGCCGCCGTACTCTTCCGGAATGACGCCGTGCGCGACCAATTCTTGCTTGACCCGGTCCGGGTTGGCCTCCGGTTTGTCGATCTTGTTCAGCGCCACCACGATGGGTACTTTGGCCGCCTTGGCGTGGCGAATCGCCTCGATCGTCTGCGGCATGACGCCGTCGTCGGCAGCGACCACGAGGATCACCAGGTCCGTCGCCTGTGCGCCGCGGGCGCGCATGGCCGTGAAAGCCTCATGACCCGGGGTATCCAGAAATGTGAGCATGCCGCGGGGCGTCTGTACGTGATAGGCGCCGATGTGCTGGGTGATCCCTCCCGCCTCGCCGGCGGCAACCTTGGTGAGGCGGATGGTGTCCAGAAGCGACGTCTTGCCATGGTCGACGTGGCCCATCACCGTCACGACCGGAGCACGGGGCTCGAGCTCGACTTGCTGCTGTGCCGGCGCATCCAGCAGATACGCACCCGGATCGTCGAGCTTGGCGGCGATCGCCTTGTGGCCCATTTCCTCGACCACGATCATCGCGCTTTCCTGGTCGATGACCTGATTGATGGTCACCATCTGGCCGAGTTTCATCAGTACCTTGATGACTTCTGCCGCCTTCACCGACATCTTGTGCGCGAGGTCGGCCACGGTGATGGTCTCCGGTACGTGGACCTCGCGGGTCACCGGCTCGGTGGGAGCAGAGAACTGATGCTGCGTATCGGCTCCGGCGGCGGCACCGCCCGAGGGCCTGTGGCGCGAACCCTTCGGGCTGTGCCAGCCCGAGGCGCCCTGGACATCGCCACGGGTCTTGATGGTGCGTCGCTTGGCGCTCTCGTCTTTCCAGACGGTGACTTCCTTCTTCTTCGCCTTCTTGTCCCCCGCACCCTCCGCGACCTTGGGTTTGTGCAAGGTCGTGTCGCCCCCGGGCGGCTGGGGCGGCGTCTGACCCTTGCCCTGGGTCTGCTGCTCTTCAAGCGCCTTTTTCTGCGTCGCCTCGCGCTGCTCTGTCAGTTGCCGTTCGCGCTCCTGCTTTTCGGCAACCTCGGCGGCTTGCCGCGCCTCCAATTCCGCGTGTCGCCGGTCTTCCTCCTGCCGCTGCCCGGCCTGCAGGTCGGCGGTCGGCTGGGCCGTATCCGCTTCCGCCGCGGCCGGCTCGGGCGTTTCGCGCTTGACGAAAACGCGCTTCTTCTTGACCTCGACCTGGATGGTGCGCGCCTTGCCGCTCGCGTCCGATTTCTTGATGATTTCGGAGGTTTGCTTGCGCGTTAGGGTGATCTTGGTCTTGGGCTCGGCGGTGCCGTGAGACTTGCGCAGATAATCGAGCAGCTTGGTCTTGTCCTGCTCGGACAGTATGTCTTCGGCAAGCTGCTTGTCGACCCCGGCCGCGCGCAGCTGCTCGAGCAGCACCTGCGGCGGGACCTTCAGCACACCGGCAAATTGAGTAACGCTAGACTGTGCCATGTGGCTCCATCAACCTTCTGCGAACCAATGGGCGCGCGCATTCATGATCAGGGTCTTGGCGCGCTCCGGATCGATACTGGCCATCTCCAGCAAGTCGTCGACGGCGAGGTCGGCGAGGTCGTCGCGGGTTTTCACGCCGGACTGCACGAGCTTCGCCGCGAGGTCGGCGTCCATGCCCTCCAGACTCAGCAGATTCATATCGACGTGCTCGGCCTGCTCCTCGCTCGCGATCGCCTGCGCCAGAAGTGCATCGCGCGCGCGGCTGCGAAGCTCGTTGACCGTAGCCTCGTCGAACGAAGCTATCTCCAGCATTTCCTGGATCGGCACATAGGCGACTTCCTCCAGCGTCGAGAAACCCTCCTGGATGAGGATGTTCGCGACCTCTTCGTCGATGTCGATTTTCTCCATGAATAGCTGACGCACAGAAGCCGTCTCTTCCTCGGTCTTCTTGGTGGACTCTTCCTCCGTCATGAGGTTGATGGTCCAGCCGGTGAGTTCCGATGCGAGCCGCACGTTCTGCCCGGCACGCCCGATCGCGATGGCGAGGTTTTCCTCGTCCACGACCACGTCCATGCTGTGCTTTTCCTCGTCGACCAGAATGCTCGACACCTCGGCGGGGGCGAGCGCCCCGATCACGAACTGCGCCGGATCGGCCGACCAGAGCACGATATCCACGCGCTCTCCGGCCAGCTCCTGGGTGACCGCCTGCACACGCGAGCCGCGCATTCCGACGCAGGTGCCGATCGGGTCGATGCGCCGGTCGTTGGTGAACACCGCGATCTTGGCGCGCACGCCCGGATCGCGGGCGGCGGACTTGATTTCGAGCAGCCCTTCCTCGATCTCAGGCACCTCGAGGCGAAACAGCTCGATGATGAATTCGGGCGCCGTGCGCGACAGAATGAGCTGCGGTCCGCGCACCCCGCGATCGATGCGCATCAGGCAGGCGCGCACGCGGTCGCCGATACGCAGGTTTTCCTTCGGGATGATCTGGTCGCGGGGCAAACGCGCTTCGAGCCGCCCGACTTCGATGATGCCCTCTCCGCGCTCCATGCGCTTGATGGCTCCGGTGACCAGCTTCTCCTCGCGCGCGAGGAAATCGGAAAGGAGCTGCTCGCGCTCCGCGTCGCGGATCCGCTGCAGAATCACCTGCTTGGCCGCCTGGGCACCGATCCGTCCGAACGCAATCGGCTCCAGCTGCTCCTCGATGTACTCCTCAAGCTGGATATCAGCGTACTGCTTCTGTGCCTCGGTGAGGCCGATCTGGAATGGAGGGAACTCCACCGCATCGTCGGGGACAACCCGCCAGCGGCGGAATGACTCGAAATCGCCGGTGTCGCGGTCGACCGCGACCCTCACCTCGACATCCTCGTTGAATCGCTTCTTGGTCGCCGAGGCGATCGCCATTTCCAGCGCGCCAAGCACCGTTTCCTTGTGCACGTTCTTCTCGCGCGCCAGAGCGTCGACCAGCAACAACAATTCGCGGCTCACCTTGACCTCCTGCCCTGCATGTCGTACTTGGGAACCAGACGGGCTTTATCGAGATTCGCCAGTGCCAGCATTACTCGCGCACCGTTCATCTCGATTTCCACCTGGTCACCGATCACCTGGCGCACCACCCCGACAAACCGCCGCCGCCCGTTCACCGGCTCCCGAAGGCGGACTTCGGCCTCCTGGCCCGCGAAGCGAATGAAATCAGCCGGCTTCCTGAGCTTTCGATCCAGTCCCGGCGAGGACACTTCCATCCGATCGTATTCGATCCCCTCGACTTCCAGGACTCTCTGCAACTGCCGGGTCGCTGTCTCGCAATCGGCGAGCGTAACGCTATCGGCGACGCTCCCGGAAGCCTTGCCAGGCTGTTCATGCACTTTATCAATAAACACGCGTAACATCATTCCATGATTGGACAAATGGAAATCAGCGAGCTCGTAACCGAGCCCGCCGAGCGTCCGCTCGAGCAGTTGTTCCAGCGCGTTCAAACGGGTATCCGTAGCCAACCCCATAAATGAAAAATGGGCTCTGAACAGCCCATTTCGAAATCCGAATCCGCAAATTCGAACCCAAATGCAAATCCAGTTAAGTATAACAAAAAAAAGCTGCTGAAACAATGGTAAGCAGCCCGGATTTTGCTTGCCGCGCCAGGCCGCCCTCGGCCGCTGTGCCACGACTCAAACGCGCCTGAAATCGGGCGTTGCAGTATGGCAACGGCGAGCCGCTATGACGGCTTGGGCGAGTCAAGCTCGCGCAACAGCGTCGCGACAACCTGCGGGCTCAATTCCATCCATTTGCCGCGGTGCAGCGTCTCCGGCAGCTTGAACGGTCCGAAGCGCGTTCGGATCAGCCGGCTTACGCCCAAACCCACCACCTCAAACATCCGCCGCACTTCGCGGTTGCGTCCTTCCATGATGACTGCCTGGTACCAGCGGTTTGCCCCCTGCCCTCCACGGGGTTCGATGATTTCGAATTTCGCGAGCCCGTCCTCCAGCATCACTCCACGGCGCATCGCATCCAGTTGCTCGGGCGACAGTTGTCCCAGAACCCTGACGGCATATTCGCGCTCGATGCCGCCGCTGGGATGCATGAGCCGGTTGGCCAGCTCGCCGGACGTGGTGAATACCAGCAGGCCGCTGGTGTTGTAATCGAGACGCCCGATCTGAATCCAGCGCGCGTTCCTCACCGGAGGAAGGCGGTCAAACACCGTGGGGCGCCCTTCCGGGTCCCGCAGCGTCGATACCTCACCCGTCGGCTTGTAATACAGCAGCACCCGCGGATGATTTCCGGGTCCCTGAACCACCTTTACCGGGCGCCCGTCCAGCGTAATGCGGTCGGCCCCGCTCACCCGCTCGCCGAGCGTGGCCGGGCGGCCGTTCACGGTCACCCGACCGGCCACGATGGCGGCTTCCATCATCCGACGCGAGCCGGCACCGGCACTGGCCAGCACTTTGTGCAACTTCTCCGGCGCCGCCAGCGCCGCCTCGGGCGCTCGCGCGGCGTCAGGCTTCTTCTGAGGGCGCCGCTGAGGCGTATTCGGCCGGCTCGCCGGCCGGCGTCTCTGCGGTCGCTTGTTCTGCGATGGGAGCGGCATTGAACTCCAGTGTCTTTGCGATTTCCTCAAGCGGCGGCAGTTCCTGGAGCGAGCGCAGCCCCAGGTCGTTGAGAAACTCCTTGGTGGTGGCATACAGCGCCGGCCTGCCCGGGACCTCCCGGTGTCCCACGACGTCGATCCAGCCGCGCTGCTCGAGCGTGCGGATGATGTTCGGCGATACCGTTACCCCGCGTATGTCTTCGATATCCCCGCGCGATACGGGCTGCCGGTAGGCGACGATCGCGAGCGTCTCCAGCACCGCCCGCGAATAGCGCGGCGGCTTTTCGGGATTCAGCCGTTCGAGGTATTTCTGAAAGGACGGCCGGGTCTGGAAGCGCCACCCGGTGGCCAGATTGACCAGTTCCACCCCGCGCTGTCTCCAGTCGTCGCGCAGTTCGTCGAGCAGACGGCGCAGGGTATCGGGGCCGATCTCCTCGTCGAACATGCGCCGCAGGTCGGCGATCGACAGCGGCGACTGGTTGGCGAGCAGCGCCGTCTCCAGGACGGTCTTCACTTCACTCGGATTGAGCATGTGCAAGCTTCACGTAGATCGGCGCATAGGGCTGGGTCTGGGTAAACTCGATCAGACTCTCGCGCGCCAGTTCGAGCATGGCGAGGAAACTGACGATCAGCACCGCTACCCCGCGGCTCGGATCGAACAGGGAGCCGAATTCGACGAACCCGGCCCCCGACAGCCGGCGCAGGATGGCGCTCATGTGCTCACGCACCGAGAGTTCCTCGCGCGAGATGCGGTGATGCTGCGTGACCTTCGCACGAGCGAGCAGGGAACGCCAGGCCGATTCCAGATCCGCAGGGTAGACATCGGGGACCCGCTCGGTCAGCGCCTGCTCGATCCAGACCTCGACCGAGAGATAGTCGCGGCCAAGCTGCGGCAGCTCATCCAGCTGCCGGGCGGCCTGTTTCATCTTCTCGTACTCGATCAGCCGGCGAACCAGTTCGGCGCGCGGGTCCTCTTCATGGGTCTCCAGCGCCCTGGGCCGCGGCAGCAGCATGCGCGACTTGATTTCCATCAGCATCGCCGCCATCACCAGGTACTCGGCCGCGAGTTCCAGATTCTTGTGACGCATCACCTCGACGTACACCATGTACTGCTCGGTGAGCCGCGCCATGGGGATGTCGAGAATGTCGACGTTGGCCTTGCGGATGAGATACAGCAGCAGATCGAGCGGTCCCTCGAAAGTGTCGAAGAAAACTTCCAGCGCGTCGGGGGGGATGTACAGATCGCGCGGCAGTTCGGTGAGAAGCTCGCCGCGGACCCTCGCCACCGATATCGGCGTGGGTATCGTCGCTTGGACGGGCAGGGCCAGGACAGTCATGAATCGCTCAAGAGTAGCTCAAACCCATCGCCTCGCGCACCTCGCGCATGGTCTCGTGCGCGAGCCGGCGGGCCTTCTCGCCGCCGTCGGCGACAATGTTTCGCACCAGCGTGGGATCGTCCAGGTACTTCTGCGCCCGCTCGCGCATGGGCGTCTGTTCGGCGAGCACCGCGTCGATCACCGGCTGCTTGCACTCCAGGCACCCGATCCCTGCGGACCGGCAGCCCTGCTCGGCCCATGCGCGCGTCTTGTCGTTGGAGTAGACAAGGTGAAACTCCCAGACGGGACACTTGGCCGGATCGCCAGGATCGGTGCGCTTCACGCGCGCCGGGTCCGTAGGCATGGTGCGGATCTTCCTGGTGACGGATTGCGCCTCCTCGCGCAGCCCGATCGTGTTGTCGTATGACTTGGACATCTTCTGACCGTCCAGGCCCGGAAGCTTCGAGGACTCGGTGAGCATCACGTCTGGTTCGACCAGGATCAGGCGTCCGCCACCTTCGAGAAAGCCGAACAGCCGCTCGCGGTCCCCGACCGAAAGGTTCTGCTGCTCGACCAGCAGCGCCCGCGCCGCGGCGAGCGCCTCGACGTCGCCCTGCTCCTGGTATCTGTTGCGCAATTGCGCGTAGAGCTTGGCCTTGCGGCTGCCCATCTTTTTGGCTGCGGCCCGC
Organism: Betaproteobacteria bacterium RIFCSPLOWO2_02_FULL_65_20; assembly: GCA_001770425.1. Taxonomy (GTDB): domain Bacteria; phylum Pseudomonadota; class Gammaproteobacteria; order Burkholderiales; family SG8-39; genus JACQTO01. The sequence goes on from MEQZ01000087.1 coordinate 28,518, forward strand.
GCCTTGTCCTCGAATCCAGGCTCACGCCCGTAGACGTGGTTGAAGCGCCGGGCGATCTCGCGCATCAGTTCGACGTGCGGCACCTGATCCTCGCCCACAGGCACGAATTTGGCGCGGTAGATCAGCACGTCCGCGCTTTGCAGCAACGGATAGCCCAGAAAACCGTAGGTCGACAGGTCACGGTCGGACAGCTTCTCCTGCTGGTCCTTGTAGGTGGGCACGCGCTCGAGCCATCCCAGCGGGGTGATCATCGACAGCAGCGTATGCAGTTCGGCGTGTTCTGGGATGCGCGACTGAATGAACAACACGGCCTGCGCCGGATCGATTCCCGCAGCCAGCCAGTCGATGACCATGTCCCAGACGTGCTGTTCGATCACCTCCGGCGTGTCGTAATGGGTGGTGAGCGCGTGCCAGTCGGCCACGAAAAACAGGCACGGGTATTCGCTCTGCAAACGCACCCAGTTCTTGATGGCGCCGTGGTAATGCCCCAGGTGAAGCATGCCCGTGGGGCGCATCCCGGAGACGACTCGTTGTTCGTACATTCGTTTTCCTCAGAACTGGAACAGGGTCTCGATCAGGCCGATCGAGGCCCGCACCATCGGACCGAGAATCAGCCCCAGCACGTTGGTGAAGATCAGGATGAGCAGGATCGGCAGACCGAATCGCTCCAGCCCGGCGTAACGCTGTGCGAGGCGCTCCGGAAGCAGGCTGAACGCAATGCGCCCGCCGTCCAGGGGCAGGATGGGCAGAAGGTTGAGCACCATCAGCACGATGTTCACGCTGACGCCGGCTTGCGCCATCAAACTCGCAGGCTGCGTGAAGGCATTGGGCGGCACCATGATGGCCAGCTTCAGCACCATCGCCCAGCCCATTGCCATCAGCAGATTCGCCGCCGGTCCGGCCGCTGCGACCCAGAGCATGTCCCGCTTCGGACTGCGCAGCGCGTGAAAATTGACCGGCACCGGTTTCGCCCAGCCGAACAGGATCCCCGCGCCTACCAGCTTGCTGGTCACGAGGATGACCAGCGGCACCACGATGGTGCCCACCAGGTCGATATGCCGCACCGGGTTCAGGCTGATTCGACCCAGTCGCCATGCCGTGAGGTCCCCGAAGTGGCGCGCAACGTAACCGTGGGCCGCTTCGTGGAGCGTGATGGCAAAAATCACCGGGAGGGCGTAGATCGCAATCGTCTGAACGAGATTGAATTCCATGTGCGGACCAAAATATGCAGCCGTGCATTTTAGCAGACGTGGCTCGCCCTGCCGCGCTGGCACGTCAGGTTGGCTTGCCGAGCGCCGACAAATCGCCCTTGCCCGCACGCACGACCACCGCCTCTGCGCCAGTGAGATCGATCACCGTGGTCGGTTCGATGCCACAGGATCCTGCGTCCAGAACCAGATCGAGCTCGCGTTCCAGCCGCTCGCGGATGTCCTGGGCGTCATCGGTGGGAACCTCTGCACCTTTGAGGGTCGCCGTGGCCGAGAGCAGCGGTTCGTTCAACGCCGCAAGCAGAGCCTGCGCCACCGGGTGATCGGGGACGCGCAAGCCTATGGTCTTGCGCCGGGCGTGAAGAATGCGCCTGGGCAACTCGCGCGTGCCCTCGAGAATGAAAGTATAGCTGCCGGGGGTCAGCGCCTTGAGCAGGCGAAAGCGCACGTTGTCCACGCGTGCATAGGTGGCGATTTCGGACAGGTCGCGGCACATGAGCGTGAGGTGATGGCTTTCGTCGAACCCGCGCAGCCGGCGCAGTCGCGCCAGCGCCTCCTTGTCGCCGGTACGGCAGCCGAAGGCATAGCAGGAGTCGGTGGGATAGGCGATCACGCCTCCTTCCTGCACGATGCGCGCCGCCCGCGCGATCAGGCGCGGCTGCGGGTGCGTCGGGTGGACGGAAAAGTATTGGGCCACAGCGAGTCAGGAATGTAGCTATGCGAAGCAACGATTGAAAGCCGTTGGGGCGGATATCGGGGCTAGAGCGCCTGCCAGACCGGCTTCAGGCCGTCCGGAAGCTGGGGCAGCGCGCCCAGTTCGACCCGACTCTCGCCGGGCCCGTGAAAATCCGAGCCGCGCGAGGCGAGCATCCCGAACTCGCGCGCCAGCGCCGCAAACACCGCGCACTGTTCCGGCGTGTGGTTGGCGGTGACGACCTCGATCCCCAGTCCGCCGTAATCGGCGAATTCGGCGAGAAACCGGTGCAGGTCCGGGGGCGAAAACGCATAGCGCCCCGGATGCGCCACCACCGCGATCCCGCCGGCGCCCCGGATCCATTTCACCGCGTCAGCCAGATTCGCCCATTGATGCGGCACGTAACCCGGTTTGCCGGGCACCAGGTAGTTCTTGAACACGTCCTTCACATCGCGGGCATGGCCCTGCCCGACCAGGAAGCGCGCGAAGTGGGTGCGGCTGATCAGTGCCGGATTCGAAACGTAGGTCATCGCGCCTTCGAGGCTGTCCGAAATGCCGACCGCATCGAGTCCTGCGGCCATCTTGCCGGCGCGGCGCGGTCTTTCGGCGCGCACCGATTGCAGCCCCTGGGCAAGCTGCTCGTCGCCGCGCGCTATGCCCAGACCCACGATATGAATGGTGGAGCCGCACCAGGTGACGGAAATCTCGACCCCGGGGACAAAGCGCAGGTGCAGCTCGTGCGCAGCGCCGACTGCTTCCTCCAGTCCGCCAGTCTCGTCGTGATCGGTCAGCGCGAGCGTGGTCACGCCGTGATCGTGCGCCCGCAGCACGACTTCGCCCGGCGTGAGCAGCCCGTCAGAAGCGCGGGAATGGCAGTGCAGATCGACGTTTTTCATGGGGCGAGGATCATAACATGCGCCCCTGCACGCTCTTGCCCTGCCGCACTGCTATTCAGCGAAGCAGAAAATCCTCGATGAGCGCGGCCGCGCGTTCGGGCTGGTCGTGGTGCATCATGTGCCCCGAATCGGGGATGATCCGCTCGACCAGGTCGGAAAAGGCAGCCTTGCGACTGTCACGGTCCGCCGCAGACATGCGCAGGTCATTCGCGTTCTGCGAGTTCTCGCCCTCGATCCACAGCACGGGCGCGGCGATCCTGCGCCAGCAGGCCTTGGCCTCTTCGAGCCTGTAGAGCACAGGATTGACCAGTTTGTGTGCCGGGTCGGCGCGCAGCGCGACGCGACCCTCAGCGGTGGCCATGCCCCAGTGCCGCGCCAGAAACAGCGAGCGCTCGGGCGTCAGGCGCGCATTGTTCGATCGCAGCCTGTCGGCAAGCTCGTCGAACGAGCCGTAGTCGCGCAAGCGCGCGCCCTTCTCCAATTGGTCGAGCCAGCGCGCGTAGCGTTGCGGCGCATCCTCGGGGCGCGCATCGTTGAGCCCGAAACCTTCCATGTTGACCAGGCGCGCCACCCGTTCGGGCCGGATGCCTGCATACAGCGCCGCGACGTTGCCGCCCATGCTGTGGCCGACCAGTTGCACCGGCTCGGCAGGCTGGAAATGCGCCAGTATTTGTTCCAGATCCGCAAAATAATCGGGAAACCAGTATGTGTCGGACCCGCTCCGGTCGGACAATCCATAGCCGCGCCAGTCAGGGGCGATCACATGCCAGGCGTGGCGCAAGGCATCGACCAGGAACTGGAACGAAGCGGAAAAGTCCATCCATCCATGCAGCAGGAACAGCTTGGGCTGGCCGGCAGCACCCCAGCACCGGCAGTGGACCTTGAGCCCGCGGATGTCGAGAAAAACGGATTCGCTTGATTTCACCAGCTGCCCTCATGCTTTGTGGAGGCGACGATGGTAGCAGGAGACGCGTCGACGAACTGCGCCGGGCTGAATGTCGGCTCTGCTATCATCGCGATTTTGCCTCAGGCTCCGTCTGTCCGGCACGCATGGCAGTCTATTCGCTTGGCGAAAGGAAGATCGCGGTTCAGGGCGAGGACTGGTACATCGCCGAGAATGCGGCGGTCATCGGCTCGGTGGTGATCGGAAACCACGCGAGCGTCTGGTTCGGCGTCACGATCCGCGGCGACAGCGAACTGATCACGATCGGGGATCGCTGCAACATCCAGGACGGATCGGTGCTGCACGCGGACCTCGGCTCCCCTCTCACCCTCGGTCACGATGTCTCGGTCGGGCACAATGCGATGCTGCACGGCTGCACCGTTGGGGCAGGCACGCTGATCGGAATCAACAGCGTCGTCCTGAACCACGCTGTCATCGGGAAATCGACGATCATCGGCGCCAATTCGCTCATTTCCGAGGGCAAGACGATTCCGGATGGCGTCCTGGTGCTTGGGTCCCCTGGCAAGGTGGTCCGCGAACTTACCACGGAGGAGAAGCAGAATCTGCTGGAGATCGCCGAAGGTTACGTGCAACGCGCCAGGGTCTTCCGCGCGCAACTGCAGCGCCAGCTGGTCTGAACGCACCGCGGCCCCTCGCAGCGCCGCCGTTCGTCCCCCGCCGTGGCAGGCACCGGCTCGCAGCGTTGCCAGGGCAGGTTGGCTTGCGCCCCTACCTGGGCGCCATTCGAATGGCTCCGTCGAGCCGGATGGTCTCGCCGTTCAGCATCTCATTCTCGATGATGTGCTTCGCCAATGCGGCGTACTCTTCCGGCCTGCCCAAACGTGACGGGAACGGCACCATCTTGCCCAGGGCATCCTGAACCTCCTTGGACAGTTCAAGCAGCATCGGGGTCTCAAAGATCCCAGGGGCGATGGTGCAAACCCGGATCCCGTCGCGGGAAAGATCGCGCGCGATCGGCAGGGTCATGCCGGCAATTCCGCCCTTGGAGGCGGAATACGCTGCCTGGCCGATTTGCCCGTCATACGCGGCCACCGATGCCGTACTGATGATGACGCCTCGCTCGCCGGCAGCGTTTGGCTGGCCCTTGACCATCACCGACGCCGCGAGGCGGATCATGTTGAAGCTGCCGATCAGGTTGACGGTGATGCAGCGCGTGAAGTTCGCAAGTACGTGCGGGCCGTTCTTGCCGACGGTCTTCTCCGCCAAGGCGATTCCGGCACAATTTACCAGGCCCTGCAGGGCGCCGAACTCCTTGACCGCAAGATCGACTGCCGACTTGCCGTCGTTCTCGCTGGTGACATCGGTCTTGTTGAAACGCGCCTGCCTGCCCAGGCTTTGCGCCAGCGCCTGGCCTTTTTCGACCTGGAGGTCGGCAATCACCACGTTCGCCCCGCCCTCGACAAGCGTCCTCGCGGTGGCCTCTCCCAGACCGGAGGCGCCGCCGGTTACGATGAATGTGCTGCCCTTTAGCTGCATGATGTCCCTTTCAGTAGAGAAAACGCCGAAATTATCGGCTAAATCAGGACGCTTTGCCATGGCGCGGACCGCGCGCCGCAGACGGACGATCAGTCCGTTGCAACTCGAGTGTTGACAGACATGGCGATGAGTGGGTTTCAGGTCTCCCGATTTTCGGAAGTCGCGAAGTTGCGGCTTCCGAAAATCGGGAGATTATGAAAATGCAAAATCAAGCAGGCCGGTTCCGGCTTGTCCGGCTGAGGGTTTCGATCAGGGTTTTTTGCGGTCCCTGGCCTTCTTCTCCGGCAGGAGTTGCGCGCGTTCGCGCAGCAGCGGCTCGACGGCGGCCCGAGCGACCAGATAGGTCCAGCGCTCGAGCTTCTTTTCCCGTTCCAGATTCTGCAGCAGCCTCACGCGACTCTCCGCGAACGCCTTGTCCTGCTTTTCCTTTTGTTCGGCGGTCTCGTTCTTTCCCGCTGCGCGCGTGGCCGCCGGCTCTCCGCCGACCGATATCGAGATGAAGTAGCGATCGTCCGCTGTCTTGCTGCCGACCCGCAGCGTATAGGTCACCCCGTCCAGGGTCTGGGCCTTGACGACGATCGGCCGGACCAGCCCGGCAGCGGCGGCATCCGGGTCGGGGACCACGTCGCTCAGACTCATCGCCTGCAGTGAGTTGACCGCATCCTGCGCCTTCTGGAGATCGGGCTTCCCGCCGCCTGCCAGCTTCCAGTCATAGGACTCGGTCTCGCGCGACAGGGCGAATCGCTCTCTGCCATCGGGTCCGGTGGCAGCGACGGACCTGACCCGCTCTGCCCGGATCAGGTCCTTGGAAAGCCACGCGTCAGGCTTGGCCTGGGCAGCTCCCAGCGGATCCGAAACAAGCGCGACGCTCCCCGTTTCCGTACCCGACATGAGGTAGCGGCCGGTCGGCACGCCCTGCTCCGGGGACGGACCCGCGGCGGCCGTTCTCGTTGTCACCTTCTTGCCCAGCAGCAGCCGGGCCATCGACTTGCCTGCGCCGTCCGTGAGTTCCAGCAGCGTGCCGGCACCGGCGGCCGCGCCCGGTTCTGCCAGTTCAAGCCGCGCGCGCTGCGCCTGTGCCACCGGTTCGGTCTGCACGACCTTGAGTTCGATCAGCGCGAGCAGCAGTTCGCGCACGCGCTCGGCATCGGCGGGGAAATCGGCCCTCTCCTTGACGGCCCAGGCGCCGTCGCGCCGCACCAGGGTGAGCGTGGAGACCGCGTCCCGGAGCGCAACCTGGGCCACGTCCTCCAGTTTCAGCCCCGCCACGAGCCTGCCGCCGATGCGCGAGTCCGCAGGCGCCCATGCGGTGCGCTGCGACTGCATGATCCACGCGCCTGCCGCGGCAAATGCGGCCAGCGCCGCAACCAGTATCAGGAACTGCTTGCGGGTCATTGCGCCACCACCTTGCGTCTGCGCGCGAAACCGAGAACCAGCCCGACAAGGGAAATCAGAATCGGCAACGCCGCGATGTTCGCGACCTTGGTCCAGAACTCCAGCGCTTCGCTGTCGGCGCGCAGCTCCTTGCGCACTTCCTTGAGCTCGCGCCGGGTTTGCACCGCCTTTGCGCGGAAGCTTTCGAGCTCGGCCTGCTGCGCCGCCGAGAGGATTGCGGTCTGCCCCGGTGTCTTCTGCTTCTGCAATGCGCCGAGCTTCTGCTGCGCCTGCGCAAGACTGTCCTCGAGTTCCTTGATCTTGCCCAGGTAGCGCTGCTGCGCGCGCGCCTCCATCTCCCGTATCACCGTGAACGGCCGCGTAGCGGTTGCCCGCGTGCGCAGACTGATCAGGCTGGTGTCGCCCGCCACCTGCTCGACCAGCGCCTGGGCGAACGCGAGGTTACCGTTTTGCGGAACGACGATCCGCTGCCCGAAGACCTCCTGGATGGACACGGCCGCAGCGTCATTGATGAAATCGGTGTCCCCGACCAGGACCACGGCGTTCTCGTCTTTGGCAGCGACCAGGTGGGGCCGGGCGGCGGCGGCAGCTTTTCCGTCACCCTGCTTGTCGCCCTTCGCACCCGCTTTTTCAGGACTGGCCGGCCGGCCCTCCGGAAACGCCGTCTTGAAACGCCCGGTCAGCCGTATGGCGAGCGGATATTCCTTGCCGGACGGCGCGAAGTCCTTCGCAGCGGCATCGCCCTGTGTCATCGCCGCGGACGAATCGGAGAGCCTGGAGAACGTCGATGACTTGATGAGCTCCGTCTGCCGGATGCCATCGGCCGGCGTGCCGCTGAACGCGCCGGAGAACGGCACCAGCAGGAAACCCAGGCGGCTGGTCGTGACATCGTCCGCGTTGAGCGCGGCACCGGACAGCGACAGCAGCGTCGGCATCGCACGCGGCCCGGCGCCGGAGCCGAATTTCATGTCGGTCACGACCTTCGTGGCGTCGTAACCGACGCCCCAGGCCTTGAGCAACCTGTCCAGCGAGGACGCGCTGCCGCCTTGGGCGCGTCCCATGCCCGGCATCTGGTCGAAATAGGCGTAGGCATCGAGCATCGCGATCAGCCGTCCGCCGCGCAGCACGAACTGATCGATGGCGTACTGCGCCTGCTCGGTAATTCCTCGCGGGTGTATGACCAGAAGCACGCCGATGTCGTCGTCGATCCGTTCCGCATTCGGATCGACGTGCTTGACGTTGTAGTCGCGCCTGAGTTCCGAGATGAACACCCAGGGCGCCTGCGCGGGCATCCCCATCATCGGGTTGCCGCCCGAGCCGAATGCGGGCAGCGGCGTCATGACGCCGATCACCGGCTTCTTGGCCGTCGCCGTCCTGCCGATCGCGCGCGTGAGATCGTATTCGAGTAGCCGTTCGCGGTCGAGCGTCAGGGCGGGTAGCGCAAACTTCTGGTCGATCTGGCTGACCGACAGCCCGAGATAGAAACGGTCGCCCGCGCCGGTGACCTGCGCCTCGACGCCGTCCAGTGCCGCCGAGTCCTCGGCATCCGAGTCCGGCTGAGGGTCGAACTTCTCGACGATGATCTTGCCTCCCGATGCCTGCCTGAATTCGCCCAGCAGGTCTTCCACGCGGCGGCCGAATGCCTTGAGGGCCAGCGGCACGCCGGCATCGCTCTGGCTGAAGTAAAAGCGGATTTTCACCGGCGATTCGAGCTTCGCTATCACGACCCTGGTGCCTTCGGACAGCGTGTAGATTCCGCCATCGGTCAGGTCGATGCGCTGCTTGAAGGCGCCGAGCACGAAGTTGGCGAGCACCAGGATCACCAGCACGACGACGACCCCGCCGGCCGAGTACAACTGCGTCCGGTATTTATTCAGCATGGTCCACTCCTCGACAGCGCGCGCGGCCTCATCATCCGGCCCGATGGCTGCGGATGATCACGTCGGTGGTGAACAGCGCGAATGCGATCACCGACAGGAAATACAGCACGTCGCGCGTATCGATGACCCCATTCTGCAGGCCATCGAAGTGCGTGAGAACGGAAAATCCCGCAACCGATTCGACGACCGACGGACTTGCCCAGCGCGCGAGCAGGTCGGTCACCGGGTTGAATCCGACCAGGATCAGGATGAGGCAAAGCATGACTGCGATGATGAAGCTGACCACCTGGCTGCGCGCCAGCGCCGAGGTCATGCAGGACAGGGCCAGATAGGCCCCCGCCAGGAGCACGCTCCCGACGTAGCCGCAGGCGATGACGCCGTTGTCCGGATCGCCGAGCACGTTCACGGTGATCACCACCGGAAAAGTAAGCGCCAATGCGATGACCAGAAACAGCCAGGACGCGAGGAATTTCCCGAGTATCGCCTGCCAGGTCGTGACCGGAAGCGTCAGCAACAGCTCGATCGTGCCCAGCCGCCGCTCATCGGACCACAACCGCATCCCGACTGCCGGCACCAGCAGCAGGAACAGCCACGGCATCCAGGCGAAGAATGCACCGAGCGAAGCCTCGCCGCGCTCGAAGAAACCGCCGAACGTAAACGTGAAGAAGCCGGCGAGCAGCAGGAAGATCACCAGGAAAACATAGGCCACCGGCGACTCGAAATACGCAGCAAGCTCGCGTCGGGCGATAATCCGAATGACGGCCGAGGCGCTCATGCTGCCTCCTTTACGGCATGGGCCGTATCGGGCAGGGTGATCGCGCGGAAGAAATCCTCCAGCCTTCCTGATTCCGAGCGCGCTTTCAGTTCCTGCGGCGTGCCGTTGGCGACGATGCGCCCGCGGTCGATGATGATCGCGCGCGTGCACACGGCTTCGACTTCCTCGAGGATGTGGGTCGAGAAAATGATTGCCTTGTTCTCGCCCATGCGGCGGATGAGCGTGCGCGCCTCGTGCTTCTGGTTCGGGTCCAGACCGTCGGTCGGCTCATCCATCACCAGAACCTCCGGGTCGTGGATGATGGCCTGCGCGAAACAGGTGCGGTGCCTGAACCCCTTGGAGAGCGTGTCGATGGTCTGGTTGTACACCGACTCGAGAAAGCAGGTTTCGACCGCGCGCTGCACGGCCCGTCTGCACTCCTCGCCGCGCAGTCCCCGGATCTCGGCTGCGAACTTGAGAAACGAGCGCACCGTCATCTCCTGGTAGGACGGCGCCGACTCGGGCAGATAGCCGATCCTGCGCTTGCCGGGAATCGGGTCCTCAAGCATGTTGAATCCGCACACGCTGATCTTGCCGCAGGTCGGCGGGATGAAGCCGGTGATCATGCGCATGGTGGTCGATTTGCCGGCGCCGTTGGGCCCCAGAAAGCCGACCACCTCACCCTTGCTCACCTCGAAGGAAACATCGTCCACCGCGAGCTTCGCGCCGAACGCCTTGGACAGATTTTCAACCTTGATCATCGCTTGTATCCCCTGTTGTGTGCTGGATGCGATTTTTTTCGACCCGCAAGTATAGGGGCCTGCGCCGCGATTGCAAGCCCCGTGCGTCCTGAGGGCGCTGCCGCCACCCCTACAGACCCATGTACACGAGCGGAAGTTCCATTGACTGAATAGCCGGTCGCGCTGCGAGCGCCGACTAAACCGCCAGATGGGCACTGCGAACCGCATCGTCCGCATCCAGCTCAGCCATGGTGCCATTGAAACGGACCCGGCCTTTTTCGATGATATAGGCGCGGTCCGCCACGGCCGCGGCAAAATGCAGGTTCTGCTCCGAAAGCAGCACGGACAGACCCTCGGATTTCATTTCCAGGACCGCTGCCGCCATCTGGTCGACGATCACCGGCGCCAGGCCCTCGGAGGGCTCGTCCAGCAGGATGCACGCCGGGTTGCCCATGAGCGTGCGCGCAATGGCCAGCATCTGCTGCTCGCCGCCGGACATCTGCGCAGCGGGCCGGTCGCCGGTCTCGGCAAGATTCGGAAAAAGTTTGTACAGCTTCTCCAGGGTCCAGCTGGGCACGCCCTGCCGCGCAGGCTGACGACCGACCTCGATATTTTCCAGCACCGTGAGATCGGTGAAAATGCGCCGGTCCTCGGGTACGTAGCCCAGGCCCCGCCGGGCGATCTGGAACGGCTGCAGCCGGTCGATGCGCTCGCCGCAAAACACCACCTCGCCTGCCGACGGCGGCACCAGCCCGATCAGCGCCTTCAGCGTGGTCGACTTGCCCGCCCCGTTTCGCCCGAGCAGCACCACCACTTCGCCGGCCGCGGCTTCGAGAGCCACGTCGAACAGGATGTGCGCCTGGCCGTAATACGCATTCAGACGCTTCGCAGACAGCATGGGTGGCATGGCGGCGCCGCTCAATGCCGCGATCCGAGGTAGACCTGGCGCACCTGGGCGTTCGCTCGCACTTCGTCCGGCACCCCTTCGGCGATCACTGACCCGCGGTTCAGCACGACGATACGGTCGGCGTGCGCGAACACCACGTCCATGTCGTGCTCGGTGAACAGCGCTGCAATCCGGCGCTCGCGCACGATGTCCGCTGTAAGTGCCATCAGCTCTATACGCTCCGCCGGCGCCATGCCAGCCGTGGGCTCGTCCATGAGCAACAGCTGCGGGGCGTTGGCAAGCGCCATCGCCAGTTCAACCCGCTTCAGATCGCCGTAGGCAAGCACCGAGCACGGGCGCTCTGCCTGGTCGGCCATGCCCACGCGCGCGAGCAGCGCGTGCGCTTCCTCGCGATAAAGATGCGCGGCACGCAGCCACCAGCTGGCCAGGCGATGGTGATACGAGAGCAACGCCATCTGCACGTTTTCGCGCACGGTCATCGATGCGAACGTGGCCGTGATCTGGAAGGTGCGTCCGACCCCGAGCCGCCATATCTGGCGCGGTGCGCGTCCGACCACCTCGACGCCGCCGATGCGCACGCTGCCCGAGTCGGGCCTGAGCTGGCCGTTGACCATGTTGAAGCAGGTGGTCTTTCCAGCGCCGTTCGGGCCTATCATCGCCACCAGCTGCCCAGCCTCGACGGCGAAGCTGGCCTCCCGCACCGCCTGAACGCCGCCGAACGACTTTGCCAGAGCGGACACGACGAGGACGCTGCCGCGCAGGATGGTCAAGCGGCCTCCGATCGGGCCCAACGCCGTCGCGCGAAGCCGGCGATGCCCTGCGGAAAGACGAGCACGAGCGCGATGATGATGGCGCCCAGCAGAGCGCGCCAGTAATCCGTGTTCCGAACAACGGTGTCCTGAAGCCAGGTCAGCACGGCAGCGCCCACGACCGGTCCGGACGCGGTGTGGATGCCTCCCAGCAGCACCATCACCAGAGCGTCCACCGAAAGCGGGATGCCCAGGGTCTCCGGCGATATGCTGCCTTTGGAAAACGCATAGATCGCACCGGCGAGCCCGGCGAAGGTTCCCACCAGGACGAACGCCGCCCATTGCAGCCGCGCCAGATCGATACCGATCGCGTCGCAGCGCAGCGGCGAGTCGCGCCCGGCGCGCAGCGCACAGCCGTAGGGGGAGTACACGATCCGGCGCAGCAGCCAGATGCCGCACCCGCAAAGCGTGAATGCAAGGTAATAGAACGCCGTCTTGGATGCGAGCCATGGCGCGGGCCAGACTCCGACTAACCCGTTGGATCCGCCGGTGAACTGGTCCCACTGATACACGATCGACCATGCGATCTGCGCGAATGCGAGCGTGAGCATCGCCAGGTATACGCCGGAAAGCCGCACGCAGAACCACCCGAACACCACGGCGCCCAGCGCGGCTGCGAGCGGCCCGCCGGCCAGCGCGAACTCCATGGGCAATCCCGCTTTCTTCACCAGCAACGCCGCACCGTAGGCCCCCAGCCCGAAATACGCCGCATGGCCGAAGGAGACCAAGCCCGCCGGTCCCATGAGAAATTGCAGGCTCGCGGCGAACAGCGCGTACACCAGGATGTCGATCAGAAGCACGATGGTGTAGGGCTGGGCGACGAACGGCATCACGGCCAGCGCGCCAGCGACGGCGAGCACAGCGATCTGCATGGCGCGCCCGGCCGCCGGCCGCTCCCGCGCGCCCGCGGCGATCCGTTGCGCTCCCTGCTGCCTGCCGAGCAGCCCCCACGGACGCATGACCAGCACGATCGCCATGACGATGAATTCGGCCACCAGCGTGAGTTTGGAGAGCGAGACGCTGTAACCCAGGAACCCGACCTGCCCGATGCCGACGCAGTACGCCTTGATCTCGCCGATGATGAACGCTGCCAGCGCTGCGCCCGGGATGCTGCCCATGCCGCCCACGACGACCACGACGAAGGCATCGGCGATCACGCCCATATCGAGGAACAGCTGCGCCGGTTCCCTGGGAATCTGCAGCGCTCCACCCAGGCCGGCAAGCGCCGAGCCGAGGGCGAATACCGCGGTGAAAAGCCACTTCTGGTTGACGCCCAGCGCGCCCGCCATTTCGCGGTCCTGCGTGGCTGCGCGCACCAGCGTGCCCCATCGTGTACGGTTGAGCAGCAGCCACAGCAGACCCAGCACCAGCGGGCCGATGAAGACCAGCGCAAGGTCATACTCCGGAAACGGCCTGCCCAGAATCTCCACCGAGCCGCCCAGTCCCGGCGCGCGCGGTCCGAGGAGATCTTCAGGACCCCAGGCCCAGAGCACATAATCCTTGATGACCAGCACGATGCCGAAGGTCGCCAGCAGTTGAAACATTTCGGGCGCATGGTAGATGCGCCGCAGCAGCAGGATTTCGATCAGCGCCCCCAGCGCTCCGACGACCATCGCCGCCACCAGTATGCCGCCCCAGAAGCCCGCCGGTCCCAGCCCGCCGCCTGCGCCGGCCCGGCTGATGATGCTATAGGCGACATAGATGCCCAGCATGTAGAACGACCCGTGCGCGAAGTTGACGATGCGCGTCACCCCGAAAATGAGCGACAGGCCCACTGCGACCAGGAACAGGGTCGAGGCGCCGGCCAGTCCGTTCAGGAATTGGATGACGAGGCTGGACACGATGTCCCTGGTCTCGATTGACTCAAGTATTGCAGGTGAAGAATTTGGGTTTATTAGGTCTCCCGATTTCCGGAAGTCGCAACTTCGCAACTTCCGGAAATCGGGAGATTAGGAAAAGCAAAATCGACCAGGTCTGGTTGGTTCCGGCTTGTCCGGTTTAGGGACGACATCGCGAGCCGAGCCATTGGGTTCAGGCTATGCCGGCTCGATGACTTCGGCGATCCGACTGCGCTACTGCGCAGGCCGCATCCTGCGGACTTCGTCGTCGCTCGGCATGAACTTCGCGCCATCGGCATAGCTGAAATCGGTCATCACGCCCCGTCCGTCCTTGAGCGCGGTTCTGCCCACGTAGGCGCCCATGGTGGACTGGTGATCGAGGGCGCGGTAGGTGATCTTTCCGAACGGCGAATCCACCTGCAGCCCTTCCATCGCCGCCACGAGCTTTTCCGAATCGAGGCTGCCCGCCCGCTTCATGGCCGCCACTGCGCTCGCCACCGTCGTATAGCCGACCACCGAACCCAGGCGCGGATGGTCGCCGTATTTCTTCTGGTAGGCATCAAGGAAGCGCTTGTGCTCCGGCGTGCCGATGGCATACCAGGGATAACCCGTGACGTACCAGCCGCTGGGCGCCTCATCCTTGAGCGGATCCAGGTATTCGGGCTCCCCGCCCAGCAGGTTGAACACCTCCCTCCCCTTGAACAGTCCGCGCGTATTGCCCTCGCGCACGAAGCGCGCCAGATCAGCGCCGAACAGCGAGGAGAAGATCGCGTCCGGCTTTGCATCGGCAAGCGCCTGCGCCACCGCCCCGCCATCGATCTTGCCGAGCGGCGCTGCCTGCTCCGCAACGAACTCGACATCCGGCTGCGCCTTTTTCAGGAGCGCCTTGAACGCCGCCGTTGCAGACTGGCCGTATTCGTAGTTCGGGTACACGATCGCCCAGCGTTTCTTCTTCAACCTGGCCGCCTCGGGAATCAGCATTGCCGTCTGCATGTAGGTCGACGCGCGCAGGCGGAAGGTATAGCGGTTGCCGCTCTGCCAGGTGATCTTGTCGGTGAGCGGCTCGGCGGCGATGAACAGGACCTTCTTCTGCCTGGCGAAATCCGCAACGGCCAGTCCGACGTTGGATGCGAACGTGCCCATCAGAAACTGCACGTTCTCCCGCGACAGCAACTCCTCGGCCACCCGCACCGCGTCCCCCGGGTTGCCGTTGTCATCGCGGGAAACGATCTCGATCTTGCGGCCGAACACGCCGCCGGAGGCGTTCGCCTGCTCCAGCGCAAGTTCCATCCCCTTCCTGTACGGATCGAGGAACGCGGGGAAGACCTTGTAGCTGTTCAGTTCGCCCAGCTTGATCGCGCCCTGGGCGAGCGCCTCGGCCGGCAGCAAGGCTGTCAACGCAAGGCCGGCGGCAACGAGGAAATGAACTCCGTTTCTTCTCATGACTCACTATCCGTCAGCAGGTGAATATTCCTCTGGCCCGGGTCTCGGGCATGCAGGACTATACCACCGCGCGGCTGCCGCCAATTGGCGCAACGGTTGCGTCGCACCGGCCTTGCCTGCGATGATGGAGCCCGCGAAAACATGTAGGAAACCACCATGTCCGGCGAATCCCAGTACGATCAGCGCGCCCGTTATGACGCGCTCATGGAAGTAGCGCGCAACCGAATGACCACGCGCCAGTTCGATCCGAACTATGTGGTACCCAGAGAGCACTACGAACTCATCCTCGAAGCCGCGCGACACGCCCCGTCCGGCGCCAATGCGCAGCCCTGGCACTACATCGTCATCACCAAGCCGGAAATCAAGAAGGCGATCGCCGACTACTTCGTCGAGGAACAGCGCCTTCGCGCCAGACTCAAGATGAAGTTCCCCACACCCAATTACCGCGGCCTGGAGACCGCGCCCGGCCTGATCGTCGTCGCTTCGGACTTCCGCTGGACGCGGGCGTTCCCCGTGCTTCTGGACGGATCGGACCTGGACCGCAAATACCACGAAAACGCCGAACGCATCCTGCTGCAGTCGGTGGCGGCATCCACCATGTCCGCTCATCTCGCGGCGGCGGCCCTCGGCTACAACGTCTGGTGGATTACTGCGATCGGCCAGGAGCACGCCCAAAGAGCGCTCAAGCCCCTGCTTGGCGTTCCCGACGAGTTGGCCGTCATCGATATCTTCTGTTTCGGCCCGGCCGCCAAGCCGCCTTACAAACGTTGGAAGAAGGACCTGAACCAGATCATGAACTGGGACCGCTTCGACATGGCCAACTACATGACCATCGAGCAGATCGACGCCTGGGTGAAGGATAAGCGCAGCCAGGTGATGTACCGGGACGAGTCCAAGGTCGATTGAACCTGCCCGGACATGAGTCGCGCATCCGGTGTCGCCGGGAAATGCCCGTACCGCAGCGAGACGGAAAACCGTTGCCGGACGGCTTGACGCTCGGGGAAAATTGTTGGAACATCAAACAAAATTTTTGCCCGTTGGGCGGTAACTGCATCCGCGAGGTTAAGCATGACCTACGTCGTCACCGAGAGCTGCATCAAATGCAAGTACACCGACTGCGTCGATGTCTGTCCCGTCGATTGCTTCAAGGAGGGGCCGAACATGCTGGTCATCGACCCCGACGAATGCATCGACTGCGCGGTCTGCGTTCCGGAGTGCCCGGTCAACGCGATTTACGCCGAAGATGACCTGCCGGCCGAGCAGAAGGCGTTCGTGGCGCTCAACGCCGAGTTGGCCAAGCAGTGGCCGACCATCACCGATACCAAGGGTCCGTTGCCCGAGGCCGAGGAATTCAAGGACATGAAGGGCAAGCTCAAGCATCTGCAGCGCTGACCCGCTGAGGTCAGCTGGAACTTCGCCCGGAGCGGTCAATGCCAGTCGTTCCGTGAGGGTATCGGCAGCGCCATCACCGGAATCCCCTCCTCGAGCAGTTCCTCCGTTTCCTGGCGCGAAGCGGTCCCCCGGATGCTCCGGTAAGGCACTTCGCGCTGATGGATCCGGCGCGCTTCGGCCGCGAACTCTGTGCCCACGTTGTCGGTGTTCATGAGCACATAATCGATGATTTCCTGAAGCTGGGGGTGCGGCGGCGTCCTCGCCGGCGCGGAGACCTGTTCCTCTCGCACCGCCGGCAGAACCTCTGAACCTGAGGTCCGAATCTTGGCCGTCGGCAGCTTCTCGATTTCGGAGCGGCCGCACGACGGGCACGACAGCAGTCCGCGGTCCTTTTGACCGTCGAAGTCATCGGCCGAGGCGAACCAGCCCTCAAAGCGGTGGTACTTGGGACAAATGAGTTCAAAAACAATCACTTTAACACCTCGCGTCCGTCATTCTACTCCGCCTCGTCCGGTCTGTCCGGTGACCCGATTTGCCCGACCCACCTACTCACCAACGGTTGCGCGGCGCAAAAGTTGAACGCATTTGCACTAAATGTTGCGTCAGATTCGGCGAATTCAATACCGGCAGGTCGCGCGAGCCAGCGGTGAACCATTCGATCCGACCTGATCGCAGATCCAGAGGCGGCTTCCGGACGCTGTTTGAGCAGAATCCGGGCCGACGAGCCGAAGATGTCCACGCGTTGAACCCCTGGCACCCTGCCGTGCGGATCGCGGCCGTGGCGATGATAGGCCTGATCAATATCTGGATGGACGCCGAAATCCAAATTGACTTCTTGCCCAAGCCACACGTGGCCGTCAGTCAGGCCAAGTTCGGGTAGGTCGCGCCGCTAATCCGCGTTGAGTAAAACGTCTGGATAATAGATTTATTATTTTTATAAAACAAACAGTTGC
>MEQZ01000088.1 GCA_001770425.1 Betaproteobacteria bacterium RIFCSPLOWO2_02_FULL_65_20
GGCGCTCCCATTTTCCCGGTCTGGCGACCGGCGCGCATTTCCTGCAATAATCCGTGCCGGAGAGACCTAGAACATGCCACTGAAGCCCCATTACCCGGTCGTCGTCGTCGGCGCCGGACCGACCGGACTCGTGCTCGCGAACATCCTGGGCGTGGAACGCGCGGACACGCTGCTGCTGGAGCGGAACGAAAGAACGGTAAGCGAGCCGCGCGCGGTCTCCATCGACGACGAGTCGCTGCGCACCATCCAGGGCATCGGTCTGCTCGACACGGTGCTCGGTGACATCGTGCAGGGCTACGGCTCGCACTACTATTCGCGTTCCGGCAGCCGCTTCGCCCGGGTGCAGCCGGCGCTGCAGGAGTACGGCTTTCCCCGGCGCAGCGCATTTCGGCAGCCTATCCTCGAGGCTCAGCTGCGCGAGGGACTGCGGCATTATCCGCATGTCGAGGCGCATTTCTCGCACTGCCTCGAGCAGTTCGAGCAGGACGCGGAAGGCGTCGCGCTGAAGGTGGCGGGTCCCGACGGCACGCTGCAAACCGTCCGCTGCGACTACCTTGTCGGGTGCGACGGCGCCCGCAGCGGCGTGCGCGAGCGACTGGGCATCGAAATGGAAGGCTCGAGCTTCGGCGAACGCTGGCTGATCATCGACCTGCTCGGCACCCCCGACCGGTTCCGCCATACCCGCGTGTATTGCGACCCGCGCCGGCCGGCGATCTCCCTGCCCGGGCCGAACGGCACGCGGCGCTACGAATTCATGCTTCATGCGGACGAGCGCGACGAGGATCTGCTGCGCGAGGACGTGGTGCGGCAGTTGATCGGCGAGCGCAGCGCCGGCGACCGGGACCTGCAGATCGCGCGCAAAGTCGTGTATGCGTTCCATGCACGCGTGGCCGCGCGCTGGCGCGACGGCCGCGTCTTCCTCGCCGGAGACGCAGCGCATCTGTCACCGCCGTTTGCCGGACAGGGGATGAACAGCGGCGTGCGGGATTCGCTCAACCTGGGCTGGAAACTTGCCTCGGTGCTGCGCGGTGAACTCGGGCGCGGGCTGCTGGACAGCTACGAACTGGAACGCAAGCCGCACGCCTGGGCGCTGATCGAGATGGCAACGCAGATCGGGCGCTTCATGATGCCAACCGGCGCCGCTCAGGCATTCCTGATGCAAAACCTGATGCGGCTGCTCAGCGTGTTCCCTCCGGCGCGAGACTACGTGATGCAGATGAAGTTCAAGCCCAAGCCGCGCTACGGCGCCGGTTTCGTCGTGCCCGACGGCGCAAGCGATGCCGAGTCGCTTTCAGGGCGTCTTTTCGTGCAGCCGCAGGTGGAGGTGCCGCGAGGACGCCGCATGCGGCTCGACGATGCGCTGGGACGCGGATTCCGCCTGCTGGTGTTCGGACCGCTGCCGGGGGACCCGCTGCCCGAGTTTCCTCTGGCGCCATCGCTCGCCGCGGAACGCTTCTTCATCGTGCCGCAAGACTACAACTTCCCGCATCCCCTTCCCGCCGGGGACGAGCGCTCGATGCTGCGCGACTGCGACGGCGGCATCGAGGCCCAGCTGCGACCGTTCGCCCCTTGCGCAGTTCTGTTGCGCCCGGACCGGTACGTCGCCGCAGTCATACCGCTCTCGCATCCCGAGCCTGCATGCCGCAGCCTGGCCGCACTGGTCGATGCAACCCGCCAGTCCGGCAAATAGCCGAGGGATTGGACCGCAGGTGCTTATTTGCCTGGGTCTGTATAGAATCAACGATTGGATTCCAAATTGGATAGGAGAACAACCATGAGACTCAAGACATCGACGCTGTTCGCCGCTGTCGCACTGGCCGCCGCTTCAGGGCTTGCCGCGGCACAAACGATAAAGATCGGCATCATGACGACGTATTCCGGGCCGGGTGCGGCCCAGGGCGACCAGCTCGACAAGGGCTTCAAGCTCTACCTGAAGCTGAACGGCAGCAAGCTGCCGCCCGGCGTCAAGGTGGAACCGATCTTCCGCGACGACACCGGTGCCAACCCGGACGCTGCCAAGCGCCTCGCGCAGGAGCTGATTGTGCGCGAGAAGGTCCAGTTCCTGACGGGATTCGTGTGGACGCCCAATGCGATGGCGATAGCACCGCTGACCGCCGAGGCCAAAGTCCCGTACATTTCAGCGAATGCCGCCGGCGTATCGCTTCCGCGCATCTCGCCCTACGTAGCCAGGGTGTCGTTCACGCTCTGGCAGTCCTCGTATCCGCTCGGGCAGTGGGCGGCGAAGAAATTCAAGCGCGCCTACACGGTGGTCAGCGATTTTGCGCCTGGCCACGAAGCCGAGGAGGCCTTCACCAAGGGCTTCAAGGACGGCGGGGGCGAGATCGTCGGCAGCGCGCGCACCCCGATGACGGCCACGGACTTCATCCCCTACATGCAGCGCGTCAAGGATGCCAAGCCCGAAGCCATATTCGCGTTCAACCCCGCCGGCAAGCAGGCGACCGCCCAGATGAAGGCTTACGCCGATCTCGATCTGCACAAGGCCGGCATCAAATACATCGGCACCGGCGACATCACCACCGATGAAGAGCTGCAGAACATGGGCGATGCGGCACTGGGCGTCATCACCGTGCATCATTACTCGGCAGCCGCGGACCGCCCGGCCAACAAGGCCTTCGTCGCCGCGTACAAGAAGGAGTACGGCGAGAAGCTGAATCCCGGCTTCATGGCCGTGGGCGCCTGGGACGCGATGGACTTGATTTTCCATGTCATCCGGGAGCAGAAGGGCAAGATCGATCCGGACAGAACCATGCAGCTGATCAAGAACTACAAGAACCCGAACAGCCCGCGCGGTCCGATCCAGATCGACCCTGACACCCGCGACATCATGCAGAACGAGTACCTGCGCGAAGTCAGAAAGGTCGGCGGCCAGTTGGCCAACGTCGAGTTGGAGACGGTCGCCACGCAGTACAAGGACCCCTGGAAGGAGTTCAACAAGCCGAAGTAACCAGAGAAGAGGCCCCCGCGCCACAGGGCGTGCCGCGGGGGCGGGTCCGGATCCGGGATTGGGCACATGCAGGAATTCCTAGCGTCGCTGGTGAGCGTCGCCTTCCATGGCCTTGCCTACGGCATGATCCTGTACGTGATTTCGGTCGGCTTGTCGGTCACCATGGGGCTGATGGGGTTCGTCAACCTCGCGCACGGCGTCTTCGCCATGGCCGGCGGCTACGTGATGCTCTCGGCCATGAACAGCTTCGGCGTCCCGTTTCCGCTGGCCCTCGCCGCCGCTTTCATCGCCGTCGCACTGGCCAGCATGGTGCTCGAGCGATTGCTGTACGCGCGCTTATACACGGCCGGCGAACTGGAGCAGGTGCTGTTCACCATCGGCCTGATTTTCATGTCGGTGGCGGTCGCGCGCCTCGCCTACGGCCCCCTTCCGCAGCCGGTACATCTTCCCGAGTACCTGAAAGGGCAGTTGCATTTCCTCGGTCGCGATTTTCCGGCCTACCGCGTGTTCCTGATCGTGTTCAGTGTTTCGATCGTCGGCCTGCTCTGGTTCGGCGTCGAGCGCACCCGCTGGGGGGCGATGGTGCGCGCGGCCGTGGATTTCCGCGCCATGGCGCAGGCGGTGGGCATCAACACGTCGCGGCTGTTTGCGCTGACCTTTGCGCTGGGCAGCGGGCTTGCCGCCCTCGGCGGCGCGCTGGGCGCGGACATCATCGCCATCCAGCCGACCTACCCCTTCGAGCATCTGGTGTACTTTCTGATCGTGGTCGCGGTAGGCGGCCTGGGCAGCCTGCGCGGCCCGTTCGTCGCCGCGCTGCTGATCGGCGTGGCCGACACCGCGTGCAAATACTGGGTCCCTGAATTCGGGGCGTTCTTCATATTCTTCGCCACCATCGCCGTGCTGCTGTGGCGCCCCGAGGGGCTGTTCGGGAAGGAGGCGGCATGAGTTACCGAGCAGGGGCCCCGCGAAGCGGGGATGCGAGCCAGGCGAGTGCAGCCAGCCGCCGACGCCCTGCGAATTCCGGCACCGTCGCGCTCACGGAGGTGGCGGCATGACTCACGCCGGCGGATACGTCGCCGATTCGCGCATTCGAGCCATCGAGTGGCTGCCCTGGGTGCTCGCGGTCATCTGTTTCTTCGCCGCACCCACGTACGTGCCGCTGGGCAGCTACGTGCTGACGATGATTATTTTTGCGCTGTCCCTCGATCTGATCCTCGGCTACGGCGGCATCATCACGCTGGGCCACAGCGCCTACTTCGGTGCGGGCGCCTATGCGGCCGGCATCTTTGCCGCGCGCGTCACCGGCGAGCCGCTGCTCGGCCTGCTGGTGGGAACGCTTGCCGCCGGGCTATTGGGATTGATTACCGGGTTGATCATCCTTCGCACCCGCGGCCTGGCGCTGCTGATGCTCACCCTCGCCATCACGTCTCTTTGCCTCGAGGTCGCCAACAAGGCAACGGACTGGACCGGCGGCGCCGACGGGCTGGGTGGATTCAAGGTGCAGCCCATCCTGGGCCTGTTCAAGTTCGATTTCCTGGGCAAGACCGCCTACCTCTACTGCCTGGTGGTTCTGTTCCTGTGCTGGTGGCTGGTGCGGCGCCTGGTCTACTCGCCCTTCGGTGCCTCGCTCACCGGTGTGCGCGAGAACAACGTGCGCATGCACGCCGTGGGCGCGCCGGTCTACCAGCGATTGGTCATTTCATACACGATTTCCGCGGCCATGGCGGGTTTGGGGGGCGCGCTGCTCACGCAGACGACGCAGTTCGTCGGACTCAAGGTGCTCGGGTTCGAACTCTCGGGCGAACTGATGGTGATGCTGATCCTGGGCGGCGTCGGACGCATCTACGGGGCGTTTGTCGGGCCGCTCGCGTATCTGGTCGCGCAGGACTATCTGGCCAAGCAGTTTCCGGAATACTGGTATTTCGGCATCGGCGCGATGCTGGTTCTGGTGGTGATGTTCGCCCGCGGCGGCATTCTCGGGATCATCGATGCCCTCATCGCGCGAGTGCGGAGCAGGCCGTCATGAGCGCGGCCCTCGAGACACGGCGTCTGTGCAAGAGTTTCGGCGCGCTCACGGTGGCCGAGCAGATCGACTTTCGCCTTGAGCCTGGCGCCCGGCATGCGCTGATCGGACCCAACGGCGCCGGCAAGACCACTTTCGTCAACATGCTCACCGGCCGGCTTGCGCCGACCAGCGGCCAGATTCTGATCGGCGACGAGGACATCACGACGCTCGGGCAGGTAGCGCGGGTGAAGCGCGGCCTGGGCCGCACTTTCCAGATCAACACGCTGTTTCGCAACGTTTCGGTGGTCGACAACGTCGCCTTTGCCGTGGCCGAACGCGAGGGCGTCGCCTGGAGCATGTTCCGGCCAGCTAGCGCCTACCGCGACGTGCTCGAGGAGAGCATGGCGCTGCTCGATACCCTGGGACTGGCCGCAGATGCCCGCCTGGCGGTTGCCGGGCTCCCGTACGGCAAGCAGCGCCTGGTCGAAATTGCCATCGCGCTCGGCCTCAAGCCGCGCGTGCTGTTGCTGGACGAGCCGGCTGCGGGCGTGCCGACCATGGAGTCGCACCGCATACTCGAGGTGCTCGATGCCCTCCCCAAGGACATCGCCATCCTGATCATCGAGCACGACATGGACCTGGTGTTTCGGTTCGCACAGCGCATCACGGTGCTGACCCAGGGGGCCGTCCTTTTCGAAGGCACGCCGGCGGAAATCGCCGCCGACAAGCATGTGCGCGAGGTCTATCTCGGTGAACGCCATGTCTGATCTGTTGCACCTGCGCGGTGTGCGCGCCGGATACGGCGCGACGGTCGTGCTGGAGGACATAGCCTTTGCGCTGCCGGAGCGCAGTTCGCTCGCGGTGCTCGGGCGAAACGGCGTAGGCAAGACGACGCTGCTGGGCACCATCATGGGCCATACGACGCTGCACGGCGGGGCCATCGAATATCGCGGCAAGGAAGTGTCGCAGCTGCCGGTGTATGAGCGATCGCGGCTGGGGATGGGCTTCGTTCCCCAGGGGCGCTGGATCTTTCCTTCGCTCACGGTGGAGGAAAACCTCACCGTTGCCGGGCGCCCCGGCCCGTGGACCCTGGAGCGCGTCTACGACCTCTTTCCCGGGCTTGCCGAGCGCCGCACTCACATGGGCAACCAGATTTCGGGCGGCGAGCAGCAAATGCTGGCGATCGGCCGTGCCCTCATGGGCAACCCTGCGCTGCTGCTCATGGACGAACCGCTCGAGGGGCTGGCGCCAATCATCGTCGATGCCATTCTCGGCGTCCTGCAGCGGCTCATCCGCGAGGAATCCCTGACCGTCGTCCTGGTCGAGCAGTCGGCGCGCCTCGCGCTGGAGGTCACCGAGCGCGTGATGGTGCTCAATCGGGGCTGCATCGTCTTTTCCGGCCCGAGCGCCGAGTTGCTTGCCGATCCGGCGCGGCTTGCGAACCTGATCGTCGTGTAATAATAGGCCGTTGAACGGAGGCGGCTGCGTTTCTTCCTCCCCCCTTTTGCGTTCGTGGGTACGCTTTCCAACTGGACCTTCACTCGGGCAATGCTTACGCGATGCTTCGCCTGGTTGCACAACTGGCGTTGGCGGCGGTGCTGATGACCGAGGAATCGATCGCCCAGGACCGCACTGCCGCCGCGCGCGAGCGCATGGCTGCGGAGATCTCCGCCATGGCGCGGGAAACCGGCTTCGAGACCGGCCGTCCGGTGTTTGCGGAGCGGGTCATGGCGGCGATCCGCAAGGTGCCCCGACACCGTTTCGTTCCGCCGGCGATGGCAGGCCAGGCCTACGACAACAG
>MEQZ01000089.1 GCA_001770425.1 Betaproteobacteria bacterium RIFCSPLOWO2_02_FULL_65_20
AGCGCCATGGCGCCCGCGCGGTACATCAGATTGGCGTGGTACCAGTGGTTGATGCCCGCGCCGATGATGATCATGCACTTGCCTTCGGTCACCGCCGCCGTGTTGGCCCATTCCCTGGCGAATTGAAGCACCGTCTTGGAATCGACGCCGGTATGGAGTTCCTGCCAGGCCGGCGTGTAGGCGGCGTCCGGGTCGGTATAGTCCTTCGGATAATCCCCGGGGAGCCCGCGGCCCACGCCGTATTGCGCCATGATCAGATCGTAGACAGTGGCCACGGCGACCGTTCCGTGGACGGTCTCGATGTACTTGACCGGCACGCCCCGCAGCGCTTTCCTGTCCATGCCGAATTCCGTGAATTCGGTACTGAGCACCGCATCGTTGTGCTTCAGCAGCGTCAGCGCGGGATCGTAGGGATTATCGTCGGAGGAATTCTCCAGCTTCATGTTCCACTTGCCGGTCTCCTTGCCGTAGCGATGCCCCATCGCGCCTTTGGGCACGACCAGGTTTCCGGATTGCTCGTCGATGTTCAGGAACTTCCACTCTCCGTTTTCGATGTCCTTGAACTGGGCAAGCTCGTTGGCGCGCAGCAGGCGGCCCGGCGTGTAATGGTCGCTCACCTTGTTCAGTACAACCAGGTAAGGGCTGTCGGTGTACTGCTTGGTGTACCGGATGAAATAGGGCGTCGGCTTGTCGTGGTGGAACTCCTTGAGAATGACGTGCGAGACCGCCATCCAGAATGCGCCATCGCTGCCCGCGTGCAGAGGCACCCATTGGTCGGCGTATTTGCAGACTTGGCTGAAATCGGGCGAGAACACCACCGCCTTGGTGCCGTTATGCCGAGATTCCGCGAAGAAGTGACAGTCCGGCGTCCGCGTCATGTTCAGGCACGCGCCCATGTCGGCGACCATCTTGGCGTTGTACCAGTCGGCGCTCTCGCAGACGTCGGTCTGCTCGCCCCAGATTTCCGGGAACGCGGTCGGGAGATCGCAGTACCAGTCGTAGAAGCTGAGGTTTACGCCGCCGAAGAGCTGGAGAAACCGGGCGCCGGCCGCGTAGCTGAGCATGGACATCGCCGGGATCGGCGAAAAACCGAACACCCGGTCCGGGCCGTACTTCTTCGCCGTATGAATGTTGGCGGCTGCCATGAGTTCCAGGACCTCGTCCCAGCCCGCCCGCCTGAAGCCGCCTTTGCCGCGGGCATTCTGATACTGCTTGCGCTTCTCGGCGTCGTTTTGCAGCGATTCCCACGCCTTGAGCGGATCACCGGTCTTTGCCTTCTCCTCGCGGTAGGCGTCGATCAGCGCACCCCGGATCAGCGGGTACTTGATCCTGAGCGGACTGTACAGATACCAGGAGTAGGAAATCCCGCGCTGGCATCCGCGCGGCTCGTACGGGGGAAGGGAATCCTCCAGCAGCGGATAGTCCAGCGCCTGAGTCTCCCAGACCACGATGCCATCCTTGACATGGATCTGCCAGGAACAGCCGCCGGTGCAGTTGACCCCGTGCGTGCTTCGGACGATCCGGTCATGCTGGAAGCGATTCCGGTAGAACTCTTCCCATTTGCGCGTCTCTGGCGAAATGATGTCTGTGATCCAGCCCATGTGATTGCCCCTGTTGTGTCTCTGTTGCAGCGGTTTTGACTCGAACGATTACTCGGACGCGACCTGCCGGTCGTAGATATCCTGATTCACGCACCGTTTCTTGCGCCGCCGCCCGGCCAGCGAGAATACGATCACCAGCACGACCACCCCCCCGACGCCCGCGCTGAACATCCTCCAGCCCCATTCCCTGGGCAACTGACGGGCATGTTCCTGGTCGACGTGCTGCAGGAACCCGACCAGCGCATTGATTTCCTTGTCTGAGAATTCCTTTCCGGCATAAGCGGTCTGCATCACCGGAAAAGGACTGCCTCCCGCCAGAATGGCGCTGAGCCCCTGTTTGCCCATGCGCGAGAACACCAGGGACAATTCGGCGGCCAGGACGCCTCCGCCGAGCAGGGCATCATTGGTCACGTGATGGCAGGCGTTGCAGGAAGGGCCGCCGTTGGCGAAGCGGATCTTTCCCTGGAAAAGGTCTTCGCCCAGCTGAATAGCATCGCGGGGCGCCGCCGCCGCGGTTGCCGCAGCCGGTGCGGACGGGGCGGCGTCCTTGCCCGCCGCGGCAGAACTGCCTCCTGCCTCCTTGATGTGAGCCAATATCTTCTTGATCTGGTCGTCCGACAAGGCCTGATCCGGCATGGGCATCTTGTTGAACTCTTCAAAAAGCGCCACGGCAGTTTTGTCACCCGACTTGATGAGCGCCTGCGAGGATTTGGTGAACTTGATCAGCCAGTCCTCGGAGCGTCTGTCGTTCACTCCCGCCAGATCGGGGCCGACCAGTTTGCCCGCACCGATGCTGTGGCAGGCCGCACACGCCTTCTGGAAAATCTGCTTGCCGGATTCCTGCGCGGATGCCCACTGCGATCCGCCGAGCCAACCCGCCACGAGCAGAATGCCGAATACGCCTCGCCAGAGGGACGGCGATAGCGTCGAGGTGTCCCGCGACTTTTCGTTTTGTTGCTGGGATGAGTCTCGCATGCCGCTTTCCTCCAGACTAATCGTTGTGGTCACAGTGTTCGCCAGCCGCGCGCGAAACGAATCAGACCATTCGAGCCGGCGCGAATAAATCTACTTTGACGCAACGAAGAAGACAACACCGCAGACAGGTTTTAATTGTGATTACCCACTCTGTGCCGGACGGACCCGCCGCATTCGCCGATGAACTGCAGGCAGCAGCTGCTTCGCCAATGGGGACGCGGGTTTCCACGCGATGGCGTGATGAACTGGTTCTACCACCAAATGGGTAGAAGAGCTGTTTTTTGGATGGCTTGGTTCGGTATCCAGTACTGCCACGCGCGTCTAGAATCCGCCGTCAGTTAGGTCTGAAGCAGGGTCCGAAGCAGTAACCGAGGCAGGGTCAGAAGCGGGGTGAAAACCAGCGTCAGTCGCGCGATTGCGATCGGAGGTTGAAGACATGGCATCAAAGACTTACAAGGGCTGGTCGGTGGTGACGGCGAGCACCACAGCGTTCACGGTCTGTTTCATGGTGTGGATGATGTTTGCCGTGATCGGCATTCCGATCAAGAAGACGCTGGATCTCAACGAAACGCAGTTCGGCATACTGGTCGCGCTGCCGGTGCTGACCGGATCGCTGATCCGCCTGCCGCTGGGCATGTGGACCGACAAGTTCGGCGGGCGCATTGTGTTCTTTGTCCTGATGCTCTCCACCGTGATCCCCATCTGGCTGATCTCGGTGGGCACCGAGTTCTGGCATTACCTGGTGACGGGCCTGTTCGTCGGGGTGGCGGGCGGCTCGTTCACGGTCGGCATCGCGTACTGCGCGCGCTGGTTCCCGAAGGAGCGCCAGGGCCTCGCGATGGGCATTTTCGGCGCGGGGAACACCGGGGCGGCCATCACCAAGCTGGTCGCGCCGACCATCGTCGTGGCATTCGGCTGGACGATGGTGCCGAAGGTGTATGCGGTCCTGATGCTGGTGACAGCCATTGCCTTCTGGTTCTTCACCTATACCGACGAGGAGCACACCGCCGGACATTCCCAGGTGACGGTCAGGGAGCAACTGGCCGCGCTCAAGGACCCGACGGTGTGGCGTTACAGCCAGTACTACTCCATCGTTTTCGGCGGCTACGTGGCGCTGTCACTGTGGATGACCAAATACTACATCTCCGAATACGGCTTCGACATCCAGCTGGCGGCGCTGCTGGCGGCCGGTTTCAGCGTTCCCGGGGGCGTGCTGCGCGCAATCGGCGGCTGGTTCTCCGACAAGTTCGGCGCGCACACCGTCACCTGGTGGGTGCTGTGGATTTCGCTGGTCTGCCTGTTCTTCCTGTCGTACCCGCAGACCAACCTCACCATCCAGACCGTAATGGGCCCCAAGAGCTTTCATATCGGCCTCAATCCGTGGATCTTCACCGTGATCATGTTCACCATGGGCATTGCGTTTGCGATCGGCAAGGCCTCGGTGTTCAAGTACATCTCCGACGATTACCCGCACAACATCGGTGTGATCTCGGGAATCGTGGGCCTCGCGGGCGGCATGGGTGGCTTCGTCCTGCCCATAATGTTCGGCGCGCTGGTGGACCTGACCGGCGTGCGTTCCTCGGCGTTCATGCTGATGTTCGGCATCGTCTGGGTGTCGCTGATGTGGATGTATTTCAGCGAAGTGCGGCCGATGAGCGCGGAGCAAAACCGCAGGCATCCCGAACCCACGCACTTCTCCGGATAGCAGGACCTGGCTCCATCCATGGCGACCCGCGTTCTTACCCGATGGTTCCCGGAGGACGCGGGATTCTGGGAAGCCGAGGGGCGTTCGATCGCCAGCCGCAACCTTTTCATCTCCATACCGGCGCTCACGCTCGCGTTTGCGGTCTGGATGGTCTGGAGCGCCGTAGTCGTAAACCTGCCGCTGATCGGATTCAAATTCTCGACCGAGGAACTGTTCTGGCTTGCGGCGCTGCCGGCCCTTTGCGGGGCCACGCTGAGGATTTTCTATTCGTTCATGGTGCCGGTGTTCGGCGGCCGGCGCTGGACCGCGATTTCGACGGCTTCGCTGCTGCTGCCGACGATCGGCATCGGTCTGGCCGTCAGGGATCCGGCAACCAGCTACTCGACCTTCGTGCTGCTCGCGCTGCTGTGCGGTTTCGGCGGCGGCAACTTCGCCTCGAGCATGGCCAACATCAACTTCTTCTTTCCCAAGGCGCAGAAGGGCACGGCGCTCGGCCTGAACGCCGGACTGGGCAATCTCGGGGTGTCGCTGGCGCAGTTCATCGTTCCGGTGGTGATCACCGCGGGGGTGTTCGGTGCACTGGGCGGCGAGCCGCAGACCTGGGCCCGGGGAGCGGAAGTCAAGCAGATGTGGCTGCAGAACGCCGGGCTGGTATGGATCCCGTTCATTGCCGTCTGCGCGATCGCGGCGTGGTTCGGCATGAACGATCTGGCCACTGCCAAGGCTTCGTTTTCCGACCAGGCGGTGATTTTCAGGCGCAAGCACAACTGGGTCATGAGCTGGCTGTACCTGGGAACCTTCGGCTCCTTCATCGGTTATTCGGCCGGATTCCCGCTGCTGATCAACAGCCAGTTCCCGCAGATCAACGCGCTGTCCTACGCCTGGCTGGGTCCCCTGGTGAGCGCGCTTAGCCGGCCGCTGGGCGGCTGGCTTGCCGACAAACTCGGCGGAGCGCAGGTGACCTTCTGGAACTTCATCGTGATGGTGGTCGGCGTCACCGGGGTGCTCTATTATCTTCCGCAGGCCGGACAGGGCGGCAACGTCTACGGGTTCCTGACAATGTTCATGCTGCTGTTTACCACTGCAGGCGTGGGTAACGGCTCCACGTTCCGCATGATTCCGGTGATATTCCTGAACGAGCGCCAGCGCGCGGCCGCCGGCCGCGGCAGGGAGGCGGCGGAGCAGGCGGTCCGTGACGCGAACAAGGAAGCCGCCGCGGTGCTCGGATTCTCCTCGGCGATCGGCGCCTACGGCGGCTTCTACATTCCGATGAGCTACGGCCTATCGATCTCGATGACCGGCGGGCCCGCCGCCGCGCTCTACGGTTTCATCGCGTTCTACCTGAGCTGCATCGCGATGACCTGGTGGTACTACTCGCGGCGCAACGCCGAAATGCCATGCTGAAGGAATCGACCGTGGCAGCGACACGCGAAGCGAATTACGCAGTTTCCAATAATTGGAGAGTTGAATCATGACGACCAGGAAAGAACAGCTAGGTTCAATAGGCACTGAAGGCGGGGCGACCTACAGTTCGGCCGATGTTGCCCAGTGGAACGTCGAGGACAACGCGTTCTGGGAATCGAAAGGCAAGAGTATCGCCAACCGCAACCTGTGGATCTCTATCCCCAACCTGTTATGCGGCTTCGCCATATGGCTGATGTGGGGCATCATCACGGTGCAGATGCTCAACCTCGGCTTTCCGTTCACGCCGGCGCAGATGTTCACGCTGACGGCAATCTCGGGGCTGATGGGCGCGACCTATCGCATTCCTGCCTCGTTTTTCATCCGCCTCTGCGGCGGGCGCAACACCATTTTTCTGACTACCGCGCTGCTGCTGATTCCGGCGATCGGCACCGGCATAGCGCTGCAGGACAAGACCACGCCGCTGTATGTGTTTCAGTTGTGGGCGTTCCTGTCGGGCATCGGCGGCGGCAATTTCGCCTGTTCCATGTCCAATATCAGCGGCTTCTTCCCCAAGCGCCTGCAGGGGACGGCACTGGGGCTCAATGCGGGCCTGGGCAACTTCGGTGTCACCACCATGCAGGTTCTGATCCCGCTGGTGATGACCGTCGGCGTCTTCGGCGCGATCG
Source organism: Betaproteobacteria bacterium RIFCSPLOWO2_02_FULL_65_20 (assembly GCA_001770425.1). Lineage (GTDB taxonomy): Bacteria > Pseudomonadota > Gammaproteobacteria > Burkholderiales > SG8-39 > JACQTO01. The sequence goes on from MEQZ01000089.1 coordinate 6,372, forward strand.
CCGGCGCGCCGATGACGTTACTGAAGGATAGCGGCTGGATCCTCGGCAAGATCACCGCCGGCACGCCCACCTTCATCCAGAATGCCGGTTTCGTCTGGGCGGCGATCCTCGTACCTCTGGTGATCGCGGCCTGGTTCGGCATGAACAACCTGCTGCCGCTGTCGCCCAACTACGGCGGCACCCTGGCCGGCTTCGCCAAGATCCTGTACCTGTGGGGCCTGACCAGCGTCGTCGGCCTCCTCGGTCTCTACCTGTATCTTCCGGCGCCCACGGGCCTCGGCGTGCTCAACATGTGGGTTGCGCTGCCGCTGATCATGCTCGCCACGCTGTTCGTGATGAAGCTCGCGGCTTTCGGCGAGATGAAGGGCAATATCGCCAAGCAGTTCGAGATCTTCCACAATAAGCACACCTGGTCGATGACGGCGCTCTATATCGTCACCTTCGGCTCTTTCATCGGCTTCTCGATGGCGCTGCCGCTGTCGATCACGGTGATCTTCGGCGTGCAGCACGCACCGGACGCAGCGGGCGTCATGCAGCACACGCTGAAGAACCCCA
>MEQZ01000090.1:0-23182 GCA_001770425.1 Betaproteobacteria bacterium RIFCSPLOWO2_02_FULL_65_20
CGCGCGCATCAGTGCGACGAAGGACTTCGGTCCGGCTTCGAGTGCCTCGCGCACGCTGCCGTGGGTCCTCTGCGCTGCGATCCGCGGCGGTTCGCCGCGGGTGAATTTTCGGCTGCCGAGCTGGCCGAACGGCACGGTGAGATCGAATCCCGCCTTGGCCAGACCGCGCCCGAAGTCCATCGACGGGTCGATCGGGTTCCCCCGCATTCCGGCGAGCACGATCAGGTCGCGATCGGCCTGGAAACGCGTCGACAACGCCCAATCCATCTGCTCGTCGGAATAGACGTCGATGTCCGGATCGACCACGAACACGTGCTTGACGTTCGAGTGCGAGCTGAGCAGCGCGGTGATCGCGTTGCGCGCGTCCCCCGGCGAGCGCTGGCGCAGCGCCAGCCGCAGATTGTGATTGCCGTTGCTCGCGGAAACGGCGTGCACCGCGACCGGCTCGCGGATCGCCGTCAGCGCGGTCCTCCAGGAGAATGCTTCGCAGTCGATGGCGCCGATGATGGCGGCCTCGGTGCGGGCGACGTCGCCGCTGATGGTCGTGGTCTGGAACAGCGCGTCCCGGCGCCGGGTAATCGCGGTGAGATGAAAGACCGGATTCGGTTTCATCTCGCCGTAATACCCCATGAACTCGCCGTACGGTCCCTCCGGCTCGGCGTACCCGCGCTCGTCGAAATATCCTTCGAAGACATATTCCGCGTCGGCGGGAACGAGCAGGTCATTGCTCTTGCAGCGCACCACCGGCAATGGCTCGCCGCGCAGCGCGCCCATCAGCGCCAGTTCGTCTCCGGCGAGCCGCTGCATGGCGGCCAGGTGGTCGACCGGGTGGGATCCGACCACGAAGCTGCAGGGCATGCGCTCGCCGCGCGCCACGCAGGCGCGGTAGTACTCCCTGAGATCGGAGGGCGCATAAAGATTGGTGCCGGCGTGCCTGCGGCCGCGCAGCATCAGCCGGCGAAAACCGATATTGGTCAGTCCGGTCTCGTTGTTGCGGCTGCAGTCGATGCCGGCCGATATATAGGGGCCGCCGTCGAACTCATGCTGCACATGGATGGGAAGCCGGGTGAAGTCCGCGTCCTCGCCCGTCAGTATCTCTTGATGCACCGGGGCCTCGGACGAGGGGACTTCGATCACCGGCTGCGGGCGCTCCAGGCGCCGCAGCAGCTCGCGGAACACCTCGCGCTCGTTCTCGACGCCGAACGCGAGCGCCGCCCGCCGGCGCGAGCCCAGCACGCCTCCCACGAGCTGCGCGCCCTCAGGACCGGCCTTGCGGAAAAGCACCGCCTTGGAGTTGCCATTCAGGCGGCCGGCGACATCGGACAAAGGCACCGGCTCGTCGTGAACCTCGACCTCGCCGGCGGCAATCAGCTTTTCGACGAAATTTCGCAGGCGGAACTTGTCATAGTCGAATTTGCTCGCACTCATCGTCTCGTGTCCTCTGTCATGCGGGATGGATTCCGGTCTTCTGTCTGGGCTAACGGGGAGTCTAATTCAAAAGCAAGGGATTGACGCTGAATCCGGAGATCGCGTACCTTGTGAGCCCCGAACAGTCCTTCTTCTGCGCGCCAGATCATGAGTCATCCGCAGTCATTCGGAATCGGCCAGCCGGTCCTGCGCAGGGAAGACCCGCGGCTGCTCACCGGTTGCGGCGAATTCAGTGATGATTTCAATCTGAAGGGGCAGCTGTACGCGTACGTGCTGCGCTCGCCGCATGCCCACGCGCGCATCCGGCGCATCGTGGGCGACGAAGCCCGCGCCGCGCCCGGCGTGCATGCCGTGCTGACGGGCGCGGATTATCTTGCCGACGGCCTTATCGGTCTTCCCAACAATCCGGTGCCGCCGGACCTGCCGATCAAGACCATTGATGGATCGCCGCTATTTTTCCCTCCCGATTACCCGCTTGCGACCGAGCGGGTCCGGCACGGCGGCGAAGGTGTCGCGCTGGTGGTTGCCGAAACGATGGCTTTGGCGAGGGACGCCGCGGAACGAATCGAGGTGGACTATGAAACCCTGCCCTCGGTGGTCGATCTGCAGGGTGCGTTCGCGAACGGCGCGGTTGCGGTCTGGGACGAAGTTCCCGGCAATGTTTGCGTCAGCCACGAAATCGGCGATCGGGCCGCTACCGACGAGGCATTCGCGCGGGCCGCGCATGTCACGCGCATGGACCTGCACAATAATCGAGTGAATGGCGTGCCGATGGAACCGCGCGCCGCAGTCGGCCTCTACGATGCCGCCACGGACAGGCACACGCTGTATGCGGGCAGCCAGAGCACCTTGCTGCAGAAGAAGAGCCTGTGCCGGATCTTCAATGTGCCCGAAGACAAGGTGCGGGTCGTCGCCCGCGACGTCGGCGGCGGTTTCGGAACGCGCAATCTGATGTTCCGAGAGTTCGTGCTGGTCGTGTGGGCGGCGAAGAGGCTCGGCCGGCCGGTGAAATGGACCTGCGAGCGCAGCGAGGCGTTCTTGAGCGATCCCTACGGCCGGGACCTCGCCACGCACGCGGAACTGGCCCTGGATGCCGGGGGCCGGTTCATCGGCATGCGCGCCCACAATATCGCCAACATCGGCTCACAGTCGCTGCACCTGGTTCCGCTGATGCGCGGCGCCGCGGTCACCAACGGGGTCTACGCCATTGCGGCAGTTCACGTGAAGCTGCAGGCGGGCTTCACCCATACCGTGCCGACATCGACCTACCGGGGCGCGGGGCGGCCCGAAGCGATGTTCATCATGGAGAGGCTGATCGATACCGCGGCGGCCGAAACGGGAATTGACCGTATCGAACTTCGCCGTCGCAATTTCATCCGGCCCGAGGCGCTTCCGTATGTGAGTCCGCTGGGGACGCGCTACGACAGCGGCGAGTTCGAGAACAACATGATGGATGCGATCGGGCTGGCCGACTGGGCCGGTTTTCCCGCGCGGCGGCAGGCGGCGCGAGCGCGCGGCAGGCTGCTCGGCATCGGTCTGGCGAATTACATCGAGACGGCGACCGGGATTCCTCCCGAGCGCGTCGTCGTCGATGTCCTGCCGGAGGGACGCGTGCGCATGGTGATCGGCACGCAGGCGAGCGGCCAGGGGCACGAGACGGCGTTCGCGCAGCTCTTCGTGGACTGGCTGGGGGTACCGCTGGAATCCGTGGAACTGGTCACAGGCGACACCGACATCGTGAAAATGGGCAGCGGATCGCATTCGTCGCGCTCGATGCGGCTGGGCGGATTCCTGGCGGGCCGCGCGGTCAACGAGATCATCGAGCGAGGCAAGCGGGTCGCGGCGCGGAAGTTCGAGGCGGCTCCCTCCGACATCGAGTTCAGGGGCGGCAGGTTCGCGGTTGCCGGCACCGACCGTTCGCTCGGCATCTTCGAAATCGCGGGCATCGCGGCGGCTCTTCCCGAACCTGAGCGCGAGTTGCTCGTGGCCTCCTCCGAGATCACGAAACTGCTGCCGACTTTTCCCAACGGCTGCCACGTGTGCGAGGTCGAGATCGATCCGGAAACGGGCACGGTGAGCATCGTGCGCTACGCGGGAATCGACGACGTCGGCCGAGTGATCAATCCGATGCTCGTCGACGGGCAGACCCACGGCGGCATCGCGCAGGGCGTCGGCCAGGCGATGTTCGAGGACTGCGTCTATGACCGCGAGTCGGGGCAGCTGCTGAGCGGCTCATTCGCCGACTACTCGATGCCGCGGGCGGACATGTTTCCGCCGTTCCTGCTCGAGGTCAATGAAGTGCCTGCGCCAAATAACCCGCTCGGCGTGAAGGGAGCGGGCGAGGGCGGCGCCACCGGAGCGCCGCCGGCGGTGATCAACGCCATCGTGGACGCGCTGCGCGAGTTCGGCGTCGATCACATCGAGATGCCGGCGACGGCCGAAAAGGTATGGCGGGCGATTCACGAAGGCCGTCGGGCGGCATGACGCTCGCGCGAGCGCCGCGCCGGCCTTCTGCCCCGGGCGAGAATCGACGGACAGCATTTGGGTATGGGGCATCCCGCCGCTAGCGGTGCAATACGCCCAGCGCCGCCGGGAGCCACAACGATATCTGCGGCCAGAACGTCACCGCAGCGAGCCGAACCAGATCGGACACGAAGAACCAGGTCACGCCGGCGAAAATAGTTCGCATCGGAATCTGCGGCGCCATCCCCTGGATCACGAAAACGTTGATGCCGATGGGCGGCGTGATCATGCCGATCTCGATCACCATGATGTTGATGATCCCCCACCATACCGGGTCGAAGCCGAGACCGACGATCAATGGAAACACCACGGGCAGCGTGATCACCATGGCCGCGACCGAATCGAAAATGCATCCCAGCACCAGGTACGTGGCCAGCAGCACCAGCACGACGAGCCAGGTAGACAGGCCCAGGGCCGTGATTTCGCGGACCAGCGTTTCCGGCAGTTGCGTCAAGGCGATGAACTTGGAAAAGATCGTCGCGCCGATGATGATCACGAAGATCATCACCGTCGTCGACGCCGTCTCCGCCAGCACGCCCCGCAGTACCGCAAGCCTCAGTATTCCGCGCGGTATCCCGAATACGAACGCCAGGCAGACGCCGACCGCCGCGGCTTCGTTGACGGTGAAGAAACCGCCGTAGATGCCGCCGCTCACCACCGCCACCAGGACCAGAACGCGCCACGCCTGCCGCAGTACGGCAATGCGCTCGGACCATCGAACCCGCTGCGCCGCAGGCCCGGCTTCGGGACGCAGGCGCGTATGGAGCAGGACGGCAGACACGTACAGAAGAATGGCAAGCAGCCCAGGAAATATCCCTGCGACGAACAGCGCCAGGATGAACTGCTCGGTCAGCAGCGCGTACAGAATGAGCAGCACCGAGGGCGGAATCAGTATCCCCAGGGTTCCGCCGGCGGCGATGCAGCCGGTGGCCAGCTCGTCGGAGTACCCCTGGCGCTTCATTTCAGGGTACGCGATGCGCATGAAGGTGGCGGCGGTCGCCACCGAAGACCCGCACACCGCGGCAAACCCGCCGCATCCGCCCACCGTGGCGATGGCGAGTCCGCCGCGATAGTGGCCGACGAACGCGTTGAAAAGCCGGTACAGGTCGGTCGACATGCCGGCGGCGCCGGCAAGGCTGCCCATCGCGAGGAACATCGGTATCGTCGCGAGCTCGTTGTTGGTCATCAATTCGGTGGGAACGGATCCGAACAGGGTCACGGCCGGTTTCCAGCCGAGCAGAAAACCGGTTCCCAGAAAGCCCGCAAACGCCATCGCGAAACCGATCGGGACGTGCAGCGCCATCAGCGCGAACATCACGCCCAGAATCGCGACTCCCAGAACGATCGGATCCATGGATGCCCCGCCGGTGATCAGTGTGCTGCCTGGCTCGCGACGACCCCCGCGATCAGGGTCATTCGCGATGCCCGGACTGCCGGGGCGCGCCGCCCGCACCGGATATCGCGTCCTGCGCCGCCTCGAAGAGGATGACAGCCTGGACCGGCACGCAGGCAATGAAGACCGCCGAGACCATCCACCACCATGGCGCCTGCGGGAGGCCGACGGTCAACGTCGTCAGGCGCGAGCGCGTCGCGTCCAGCGTAAAGGCGGAAGTTTCCCAGGCGAGCAGGACGACGATGATCATGGTGACCGACGCCGCGAAAAGCTCTATCCACGGATGCCAGCGGCTCCCGAGCGCCTTGCCCAGAAAGCGGATCGTGACGTTGTGTCCGCCGGCAAGCCCGACCGGGAAAAAACTCGCCACGACCACGGCGAAGGTGTATATGACCACGTCCGTCGCTCCGGTAATCGGAGCGCTGAACGCGGCGCGCATGACGACGTCGGCCACCACCAGCAGCGACGTCACGACGACGCCGGCTGCGCCCGCCGTACCAGCGAACTCGGCAGCCCGGCGCACGCGCTTGTTTCGCATGCGAGGCTCAGGCGAGCGCGACGGCCCTATAGCCGCGGCTTGCGTTCAGCGACCGGCTCGGATGTCGGCAAGCAATTTCTGGAGCGCTGCCATCTTGGACGCGCCCTCGGGGGTGCTCTTCAGCCACTCGTCATAGAGCGGCTTGAATGTTTCGAGGCGCTTGTCGCGCTCGGCGCCGGGAAATCCGATGATGGTTCGATTCGGATCCTTCCTGGCGGCAGCCTTGACACTTGCCGCCTGAGCGTCGAAGACCGCGCCCATGCGCAGGGCGAGCTTCTCTCCGCCGAGCTTTTCCAGGGCTTGCTTTGCCTTTGCGGGCAGCCCGTCGTAGACCTTCTTGTTGATCGCCACGATGAAGCTGATGGCACCCAGGGGCTCGTCTACGTCCCCCTTGATGAGCGACTCGATGCGAAAAGCGCGCAACGAACCCCAGCTGTTCATGGTGCCGTCGAGCACGCCGGTGCTGAGGGACTGCGCCACCTCGGAAATGGGCATGCCCACCACCGCGCCATGGAATAACTTGATTACGCCGACTCCCTCGGGGCTGGTGATGCGGATTTTTGCGCCCTTGACGTCGTCGAGCGACTTGATCGGGTTGCGGAAATGCAGTACCAGCGGGTCATTCAGGTAGGTCCCGACGACATGCAGCGTGTCCATTCCGCGAAGCAGTCCCCGCTGGTGCATGCGCCAGGAAAGAATGGAACCCTCCTTGGCGGACTCGACGAGGTAGGGCAGCGCGAATACGGTGAAGTCGGGAAACAGGGAGAAGACATAGGGAACGGGGATGATCGTTGCGTCCTGCAGGCCGTTCTGCAGCTGTTCGTGCTGCTTGAGCAGGCTGCGCTCGATCGTCCCGCCGAAGAAACGCTGAAATTTCAGCGCGCCCCCGCTTTCCTTTTCCAGTTCGTCGAGCCAGGGCGCAATGCCTCGTTCGATCTCGTCGGCCTTGGGCGGTATGAAGGTTCCGAACTTGAGCGTCGCCGTCTGTGCGAGCGCGCCTGCCGAGGCAAGCCCGAGCGCCGCAAGAACCGCGCCGCCCAGCAATGCGCGCCGGGTCGCGCGCCAAGACCTGGAAGATCGAGAACGGCTGGTCATAACGAATTCCTCCCATCTGTTGGAAAGACAAAACGCGCCGGCGACTTGCGTTGCGGCGTGGATTATAGCCTGAGGCGACGGGGCGAACGCGCGACGACGCTCGTGCCGGCACGCCACCGGCGGTGCCGGAGGTCGAGGCAATCCTCCACCCGATTCAGAACAGGGCCGCGTAGCGGTCCGCGTACGCATATGCCAGGAGCCCTCCGCAGACGATCAGCAGCAATGCAATCGGTATCCCTTTCGGATTCAGGAAGAACTGGAACAGGACCACGACCGACATGATCGGAGCGAGCAGCGCCAGCCCGAAGGCCGGGGCCTGGTTGGTCAGCAGACAGAACACCGCCACGAGATCCACGGTCTTCATGAACGGCCAGAAGAACCCGGCCGACTTCAGCGCCTGTTCGAATTGCGCCCCGCGATCCGACATCGGCGGGTGTATCAGATTGTTGCCCGTAAACACGTACCAGTAGCCGTCGATCACGCCTATCAGGAACATGAGCCCCAACACAATGCGAGGGGCGGTCTCGAGCAACAGTTCCTGCATCGCGATTCTCCAAAAAAAATCCCGCGCGTGTCCCTTCGGTCTCAAGGGGCCGGCCCGGGAGCCGACCGGCCCAGTGCGCCGGGACGCGAACCGGCCGCCGGTGACGGTCGTCCGCAAGAGACGGCTTTGCGCAACGCCTGCGATTCTATACCGGAAGAGACAAACGTCGAGACCAGCCGGCGCGGCGCCGGGCGAAGGATCCGCCGCCGACGCGAGATTCGAAATGCCTGGCCGCGAAAACGATATTGGACGATGGAAAGCGTGCGTGGCAAACTCCGCCGGGGGAAAGCGACGGCCTCGGCCCTGAAGGCGCGGCGCCTGCACCGCGCCGAAGGCCAGGCACGCTTGACCGCAGGCAGCGTTGCCCGGCCCCCGCACGCAGCGGGAATCATCTAGTACTACGAATCACTAATTTCGAAACATGGTTCGCGTCTCTCGTGATGTTGCACAATTAACGTGTCACGATACTAGGAGCGGATATTGCCATGGGAAATACGAAGATAGATCCGGTCACGCTGTCGACCGTCTGGCACACTTTCCAGCGGGTCTGCCACGAGATGCGCGACGTGCTGGAGCGCACCGCGGTGAGCTACCTCATCGGGCAGCTTCACGACAACTCGGTGGGAATCTGGGACGCGCGCGGGCGCACCGTGGCGATTCCCGTGGGCCTCACCTCGCAGTTCGTGGGCAGCAAGTTTCCGGTGCAGTTCATTTTGGAGAGGTTCAAAGGGAACATCCACTCCGGCGACGTATTCCTGACCAACGATCCCTACAACGGCGGTTTCAACAACCACCTGCCCGACTGGGGGTTCTTCCGGCCCATCTTCTTCGAAGGCGAACTGCTGTTCTTCACGCTGTGCCGGGCGCATCAGATGGATACCGGGGGCTCCTTTCCGGGAGGATATTTCGCCAACGGATTCGACATCCACGCCGAAGGTCTGTGCATTCCGCCCATCAAGGTTGTGGAGCAGGGGCGCGAGCGGACCGACGTGATGGAACTGATCTGGAACAACGTCCGCTTCCGGGAATCGGTGCGGGTCGATAACGCGTCGATGATCGCCACGACAAAAGTATGCGAGAACCGCCTGCAGGAGATGCTCCGGCACTACGGCCGGGACGTGGTCATGGCCTGCGTGGACGAAATGATGGACCGCACGGAGCGGGCGGTACGCGAGGAAATCCGGAAGATCCCCGACGGGACCTACTACGGCGAGGGCGCCACCGACGACGACGGAACCGAACTCGATGTACCGGTCTGGGTCAGGGTTGAAGTTACCGTCGCCGGCGACGAGATAAGCATTGATTTCTCGAAAAGCGACGCTCAGCGCAAGGGCTTCATCAACCAGGTGTACGCAGCGACCTACAGCGCTTCCATCGGCGCGATGATCCTGTTCTTCGACACCGGTCTGGTCGACTACCACAACGAGGGAACCATGCGCCCGGTGAAAGTCGTTGCCCCGGACGGCCTGGTCGTCAGCGGCACCTACCCCGCCACCGTGGGAGGCGGGCCCGCCAACATCACCGAGCGCACCCTCGATGCAATGTACATGGCCATGTCGAAAGCGCTGCCTCATCGGGCAATCGCCGGCTGGGCGCGGCATCGTGGCGACTACGTGTTTGGAATCGACCCCAGGACCAGCCAGCAATATGTGCGCACCACCTTCGACTACGACGGCGGCGCGGGCGCCGTGGCGGGTTACGACGGCTATGTCGGGGCCGTCATCATGGGTGCGGTGCACCGGGGGAACGTCGAGGAAGAAGAGGTGCGTTTCCCGTGGCGCATGCTCAAGTACGAGATTGCGCCGGACCTCGAAGGTGCCGGCAAGTGGCGCGGGGCGCCCGGCACCATCTGGGAATCGGCGAACGAGGGCGCCGAGGTCGGGATGGCTACGGGAAGTTCCGACGGGGAGCTGACGACAGGCGCAGGCGTGCTGGGCGGCCAGCCCACGCCCTTGAGCGAGGCGCACATCCGGCGCGGCAGCGAACTGATCCTCGCGCGCGGTCACCGGATGCACCGCGTGCGGCAGGGCGACAGCGTGCTGAAAGTGTCAGGAGGCGGCGCCGGCGTGGCGCCTCCCGGGGAGCGCGACCCGGAAAAAGTCAGCGAAGACGTCGCGAACGGCATCGTTTCCATCGGCCGCGCGCGGGAGGTCTACAAGGTCGCTCTCGATCCCGACACATTCGCGGTCGACCGCGAACAGACCGAAGCCCTGCGGAGGGCCGGACCATGAAGCGCGTGGCCATCGACGTAGGCGGGACGTTCACGGACTGTCTGGTTCTCGACGAAAGCGGAATCCTGCAATCGTTCAAGTCACCGACCATGCCGCAGGATCCGTCGACGGGCTTATTGCGGGCCCTGGAAAAGGCGGCGGGTGCATACCGGCAGACGCTCGCCGAGTTCCTGGGGCAGGTGGGCGCCATCATTCACGGCACGACCCTGGCGACCAACGCACTGTTGACCGGTCGCGGCGTGGAGACCGGGATGATCACAACCAAGAATTTCCGGGACATCATAGAAATCCGGCGCGGCATCAAGAACGTCAACACCTCGATGTACAATTTTTTCGTGCCGCCGTATCGCCCGCTGGTACCGCGCCGGCTCCGTCTCGGCGTGGAGGAGCGCACGTTATGGAACGGGGAGATCGCCACCGAACTCGACGAGTCCGAGGTGCTCCAGGCCGCGGAGCAGCTGCGGGCCAAGGGCGTCAAGGCAGTCGCCGTCTGCTTCCTGCATTCGTATGCAAACTCCGCCAACGAAAGGCGGGCGGTCGAGATCTGCAAGACGGCGATGCCCGGCACGCACGTCACGGCGTCCCATGAGATCCTGCCGGTGTGGCGGGAATTCGAGCGGTTCAGCACTACCGTGGTGTCGGCGTATATCGGTCCGATCGTGGACGACTACCTCGCCGAGCTCGAAAAGCGGCTTGGCGCGGCGGGATTCAGGGGCACGCTCCTGATGATGTTGTCCAACGGACTGACGGAAACGGCGACGCACTGCAGGTCGCGCGCGGTGTTTCTGATCGGCTCGGGACCGGCTGCGGCGCCGTCTGCCGCGCTGCACCTGGGTCGGGAAATGCCCAACCTGAATCTGTTGTCGGTCGATATGGGCGGGACCTCGTTCGACATCGGCCTGATCCGAAAAGGCGAGATTCCCACGACGACGGAGGCATGGGTCGGCGATCACCGGGTCGCGATCAAGATGGTGGACACGCGCAGCGTAGGAGCCGGCGGGGGAAGCATCGCCTGGGTCGATTCACTTGGGCTGCTGCGAGTGGGGCCGCAGTCCGCGGGAGCCGATCCGGGGCCGGCCTGCTACGGCAAGGGCGGGATGGAGCCGACGGTCAGCGACGCCGATCTCCTGCTTGGATACATTCCCGACGATTACTTCCTCGGCGGCGAAATCCCGCTCGACGCGAAGCTCGCCGAGGCTGCGGTGAAGAAGGTGGGCGACCGGCTCGGGTTGAGCGTCACCGAAACGACCCAGGCGATTTTCACCACCGTCAATTCCTACATGGCCGATTCAATCACCGGCGTCTCCACCAAGAACGGTCACGATGTCAGGGATTTTGCGCTCGTGGTCGGCGGCGGAGCAGGGCCGGTACACGGCGTCTTCATCGCCGACCTGCTGGGGATCCGCAACGTGATCATTCCGCCGGTGGCGGCGCTGTTCAGCGCTTTCGGCATGTTCGTCAAGGACGTCGGCCGGGACTTCAGCCGCCCGTATTTCTCGCCGGCGAGCCGGGTTGACCCGGATCGCGTCAGTCAGCTGTTTCGGGAAATGGAGGAGGATGCGCGCCGGGCGCTCAAAGCCATGCTGGCCTCGGACTCGAGCGTGGTCTTCACTCGCACTGCGGAGATGCGCTACAGCGGCCAGTTCCACGACATCGAAGTGCCGGTCCCGGGCGGGGACTTTACCAGGCAGACGCTGGGCGCGACGATAGATGCCTTCCACGCCCGGCACGAGGAGCTTTACACGTTCCGCATGCCATGGAAGGAGGCGGGGTTCCTCACGTTTCATCTCAAGGCGACGGTGCAGCGCGCGCCGTTCAGCCTGCGATCCTCGCGCGGAACCGGCAACACCTCGAGGGCCATCAAGCGGGAGCGCCGCTGCATTTTTTCAGGGGAACAGGTCAAGACCCCTGTCTACGATGGCGAGAAACTCGGCGGCGGCGACGAACTTTACGGGCCCGCCATTATCGAGGAGCGGACCACGACCGTGGTCATTCCGCAGGGGTACCGTTGCGCCGTCGACGGGTTGCGCAACTATGTTCTCAATCGCAGCAGCTGAGCGGATGCCGCAGGAGCACGCTCGCAGCGCCGGCGCTTTGCCCCGGGCTGCGGCGGTAGTGCGGGAGATATGATCGCCGGACCCTCGAGCCCGGGGACAATCTGGCAAAATGCCGTATGCTGAAGAACCTGGCGGCGAAGACGTCTCCGATGCCAGACAAGCGTGGTGTTTGATTTCGGCGGGCGAGCAGCAGCGTTCCGCGCGGAATCCGCGGGGGCAATGCCTATTGTGAAGACCAAGGAGGGTAAGACCGTGCCGCTATTCAGAGTTCTCGCGCTGGGGATGGGATTGACCGCATTCGGCCTGGCAAGTGCTCAGACCGTGGGGATAGGAACCAACCCTCCCGGATCCATCACCTATTCGATCGCTGCGGCAGTCGCGAAAGTCGTCGCTGATCGGACCGGCCTGCAGACGCGGCTGCAGCCGATGGGAGGACAGAACGCATCGCTGCCGGGGGTGAACGCGGGCGAACTGCATCTGGGTCTGGGCAACGCGATCGAATTCCAGTTCGCGGTTCAAGGCAAGGAAGTATTCGAGGGCCCGCCGCTCAAGGATCTGCGCCTGGTGACCCGGCTCATGGCCCTGCAGGTGGCGTTATTCGTCCAGACCGATTCACCGGTCAAGACAATCGCGGACCTGAAGGGCAAGCGCGTCGGAACAGGGTACGCGCAGCAGCGCGGGCTGGGCTTGATCGTGGAGGGCCTGCTGGCGAACGCCGGTCTCGGATTGAGTGACATCATCTCGGTGCCGGTCGCCAACGTCGTTCGAAATGCCGACGACTTCGCCCAGGGCCGCACCGATGTCATGTTTTTCGCGCTCGGCGGGCCGCAGGTACGGGAGGTGGGAACGAAGAAAGGCGGGCTGCGCTCGCTTGCGGTCGATCCCTCGGAGGCGGCAATGGCCCGGGTGCGCACGCTGCTTCCGTCGGCCTATGCGACGCTGGTGCGGCCCAACCCGGCGCTCTACGGCGTGGTCCAGCCGACGCAGACGCTGGCGTTCGACTACCTGCTCATCAGCAGTCTGAAGATCTCCGAGGACCTCATCTATCAGGTCACCAAGGCGCTGCACGCCAGCAAGGCCGAGTTGCTTGCCACGTTCGTCCCGCTGGGAAGAGCGTTCGATCCCGACCGGATGGCGGTGCCGGTGGTAATGGGCGAGTACCATCCCGGCGCAGTCAGGTTCTACCGCGAAATCGGGCAATGGCCGCCGAAGTGACGACTACGTGACGCCCGACCTGGGCGCGGCCGCGCGCGTCCCGCGCTTCCGCCGCAACGCGCTCAACTCGTTTCTCGCGGCGCTCGTCACCCTAGGCACGGTCGCCTGGGCGACCGACCTGTTTCGGCGCGCCGGCCTGGAACTGTATGGCGAGCAGTTTTTGGCCGGAATCCTGGGGATCGCCCTGGCGCTGGCGTTCCTCGCGGTGCCGGCCAGGCGCGGGCCCACCATCGATACGCGTGTCCCGGTCTATGACTGGATTCTGGCGGCGATCGCGCTGACTGCCGCTGCCTACGTCGGCGTGCGCTACCCGGAACTGTCGGGAATGACGCTGGTGAGGCCGCCCGACGGGATGCTGACGGCGGCGGTGGTCGTCGTGCTCGGCCTCGAGGCGATCCGTCGCTGCGTCGGGCTGCCGATGCTGATCGTGGTGCTGTGCTTCATAGGGCTGGCACTCCTCGGGCACCTGCTGCCGGGCCGTCTGGAGGCGCGACCGGTTTCATTCGGCCAGGTCACCTACTACATGGCGTGGGACACGTCGGGCATTATCGGCGCGCCGCTGCGCATTCTGGCCACAGTCGTGATCGCCTTCATCCTGTTCGGGGAATGCCTTACGCGCACCGGCGGCAGCCTTTTCTTCACCGACGTGTCGCTGGCGATGCTCGGGCGCACGCGCGGGGCGCCGGCGAAGATTGCGGTGTTTTCCTCCATGCTGTTCGGCACCATTTCCGGCAGTACGGTGGCGAGCGTGCTCACCACCGGCGTAGTCACCATCCCGATGATGAAAAAAGCCGGCTACCCGCCGTCCACCGCGGCGGCGATCGAGGCGGTCGCCGCCACCGGCGGGCAACTCATGCCGCCGGTGATGGGCGCTGCGGCTTTTCTGATGGCCGAATACCTGGCGGTGCCTTACGCCGAGATTGCGCTCGCCGCGCTCATCCCGGCCGTGCTCTATTACGTGGCGTTGTTCATTCAGGCCGATCTCGAGGCCGGGCGACTCGGGATACGGGCCGACGCAGGCACCGAGATTCCCGGGCTCTGGTCCGTGCTGGCGGAGGGATGGTTCTTTCTGCTGATGTTCGCGGTCCTGATCGGCGCGCTGTTCTGGTTCCAGGTGTCGGCCGAATTGTCGGCGCTGCTGGCGGCGACGGTGGGCGCGGTCGGCGGGTTGTTTCTGCGCTATCGCGGCGTCGGCCTGACGCTGCGCGGGGTGCGCGACGCCGTGATCGGGACCGGTTACACCGCGATCGAAATCCTGATGACCGCGGTCGCCGCCGGAATGGTGATCGGGACATTGAACATTTCGGGACTCGCTTTCGGCATGACCATGAACCTCGGGCTGGTCGGCGAGCACAGCCTGGCGCTGATGCTGGCCGTGGCGGCGGTCATAAGCCTGATTCTGGGCATGGGCATGCCGACCATAGGCGTGTACGTCCTGGTCGCCACTCTGATCGTTCCGGCGCTGGTGAAGCTCGGGGTGGCGCCGATGGCCGCGCACATGTTCGTTCTGTATTACGGGATGCTGTCGATGATTACCCCGCCGGTGGCGATCGGCGCATTTGCCGCGGCGGCGATCGCCGGATCGCCGCCGATGAAAACCGGCTTCGTCGGATGCCGGTTTGGGTGGATGAAGTTCGTCGTCCCGTTTCTGTTTGTCGGTTCGCCGACGCTGCTGATGCAGGGCAGCGCGCCGGAGATCATCCGCGACCTGCTGACCGCCGCGACCGGTACGTGGCTGGTTTCGGCGGGGATAGTCGGATATTTCCTTCATGACATCGGGCCGTGGCGGCGCATCCTCGCGGGGCTCGCCGGGTTCGGGCTGCTGATCCCGGTAAGCACCGATATTGCGCTGTGGGCCAACATCGGCGGCGGGTTGATCGGGACGGCGCTGCTTGCCGCGGAATGGAACAAGGCGGGAAGGATCAAGGCGGCCGGCGCAGGGCGGCACGAGCCGGGAATCCAATGAGGAGGCAGGCAATGAAAGTCATAGACATACACACGCACATGATGTCCGAGGAATGGATCGAATTTCTGCGAAAGCACGGCGGGAACCGGTTCGAGTTGCGGGAATTCGGCGGCCGACGGGTGATCTACGCCGACGGCGCGGACTTCGTCCCGCTTTTTCCGGGCATGTTCGACTTGCGCCAGCGGCTGGAAAAGATGGACCAGAGCGGCATCGACGTGGCATTTCTCTCGCTCACGGCTCCCGGCGTGGTGTGGGGCAGCGAGGAGGTCTGCCGCCGCTCGTCGGCGATCGCCAACGATCACCTCGCCTCGGTACAGGACGGCAGGCCGGAGCGATTCCGCTGGCTCGCCTCCCTTCCGATGCATCACCCGGCGATCGCCGTCGAAGAACTGCGCCGCTGCCACGCGAACGGCGCCTCGGGCGTGATCATGTTTGCAAACGTCGAAGGCCGGCCGCTCACCGACCCGTCATTCGCGACGGTCTGGAGCGAGATAGAGCGGCTCGATCTTCCCGTGCTGCTGCATCCGACCTTGCCGCCGGGGGCCAAGGAAATGCATCTGCACGATTATCATCTGATCGCGATGGTGGGCTTCATGTTCGACTCCACCCTCGCGCTGGCACGCATGATATTCGACGGATTTTTTGACCGCTTTCCGAAGCTGAAGCTCATCGTTCCGCACGCGGGGGCGACGCTGCCGTTCATTGCCCATCGGCTCGATCACGGCTATGCGATGGTTCCCGAATGTCGCAAGAGCATCCAGCGCCCGCCGAGCAGCTATTTTTCGAACGTCTACTTCGACGATGCGAATTCGACCAGCAAATCGGTCGGGATGTGCGCCGATCTGGCAGGCGAGGCGCGCATCCTGCACGGATCCGACTATCCATTCCTCCAGTTCGGCGAAAGCGTGAAATGGACGGACGCTCTGTCGCCGGAGCGTCGCGGCGCGATTCTGGGCGGAAATGCGGCGCAGGTTTTCGGGGCCATCTGAATCAAAATCAAGGGATTGACGGTGAATCCGGACAGGGCGTACCTTGTGGGAGCCGAGTAGCTTTTCTTCGCGCCGGACGAGACCCGCGCCGTGCAGGCCATCTGCCCGGGCGCGAATCGATGGACAACATTCCATGACGAGGTGATATGTCGGATCAGATACTGTTGGAGAGAAATGGCGACATCGTGACGATCACGCTGAACCGTCCCGATGTCGGCAACCTGATGACCAACGAAATGGGGGCGATGCTCGCCTCGATGCTCGATTCGGCATCGGAGGCCAAGCTGGTGGTCCTGCGGGGCGCGGGGAAGGACTTCTGCCTCGGCCGCGACCTCGCGCCGCCGGATCCACGCTCCGCGCCGACTGCACTGGGCGTGCGAAAGGGCAACACCGAGCCGGCGCTCAAGACCTATGCGGCGTTCCGGCGCAACACGGTGCCGGTGCTCGGCGTGGTGACGGGCGGGGCGATCGGATTCGGCTGTGCGATCGCGGGCATATGCGACCTGACCTTCGCAGCCGACGACGCGCGGTTTCAGCTTCCGGAGATGAACCACGGCATACCGCCTTGCCTGGCGATGTCCGCGCTCGTGGACCGGGTGCCGCGCAAGGCCATCATGGATATGGTCTATTCGACCGATGAGTTCGACGCCCGGCGCGCGCTTGCGATCGGTCTGGTCAGCAGGGTCGTTGCGGCGAAGGACCTGCAACGGGAAGTGGACCGTTTTGTCGCCGGCGTTGCCGCGCGCTCGACGGCGACGCTTCTGGCGGTCAAGGAGTACATGCGCTCGGCCCCCACCATGGAGCCGCAGGCCGCCGCGGATTTCGCCAGCAACCTGCTTTCCAACGTTGTTTCGTCACGGCGATAGAGCCTGGAGGAGGAACAAGTGATCATCGGGCATACCCTGTACGGACGCGGCTCCGAAGGCGTCATCGTTTGTCACGGCTGGTTCGGGGACAGCAGGGTCTTCGATCCGATGCTGCCCTGGCTCGACGCGGACACGTTCACCTACGCGTTTGTCGATTACCGCGGATACGGCAAGTCCAAGAGCATGAGCGGCGGATACACGGTCGGAGAGATCGCCTCGGACGTGCTGGCCCTCGCAGATTCGCTCCGCTGGGCGCGTTTTCATGTCATCGGGCATTCGATGGGCGGGAAGGTGGTGCAGCGGGTCGCGTTGAACGCGCCCGATCGCGTCAAGAGCGGCATCGCGGTGACGCCGGTGCCGGCTTGCGGGGCCAGGTTCGACGACCAGACGTATCAGATGTTCGCCGGCGCGCCGGAGAGCGACGAGAAGCGCTACGGCATCACCGATTTCAGCGTTTCGGGCCGCCTGACGCCGCGGTGGGTCCAGTCCATCGTGCGCGCGTCGCGTGAAACCAGCACCGTCGAGGCGTTTCGCGGCTACCTGCCCTCATGGGCGCGGGAGGATTTTTCCGCGGAGGCGGAAGGCCTGAAGACGCCGATGCGCGTGATCGTGGGAGAGTTCGACCCCAAGCTCAGCCCGGAGGTGATGCGCGAGACCTTCCTCGCCTGGTACCCGAACGCCGAACTTCAGGTGATCGGGAATTGCGGCCATTACCCGATGCAGGAAGCGCCGGTTCGCCTCGCGACGCTCATCGAGGAGTTTCTCGGCAGGCACAAGTAGCGCGGCTCCCGGACCGGGCCGGGGGGTTCCCCGAGCCCGATGCCGTTCAACTCTGAGCTGAACGCCGAACGGCATTAGCGCCCGGCGCGCGGCCGTTGCCTGCTGCGATGGTGTTGGTAGACAGGAACGAGAGTCATGAACATCAATCTCGAGGAAATCGAATCCCGCGTGAGTTTCCACTCGGAAGCAGAGCGTCTCGCCGGCAAGCTCGGCATGCCGCGGGGATTGCGCCAAGGCGAGCGCCGCGCTGCTGTGGTCATCATGCACGGATTCGGTGGGACGATGGAGGACGGACTGTCGCGCGCGGCGTCCCGGCTGTTGGCGCAGCTCGGATATGTCACGCTGCGATTCGACTACCGCGGCTGCGGCGAGAGCAGCGGGGCGCGTGGCCGAGTGGTATGCGAGGACGAGGTTGCGGACACCCTCAGCGCGGTTTCGTTCCTGGAATGCCGGCCCGAAGTCGATCCCAAGCGCATCGGCCTGCTCGGCGGAAGTCTGGCCGGTTCGATTGCGATCCAGGCCGCCGGCACCGACACGCGCATTGCAGCCTGCATTTCCTGCGGCGGCCTGGGCAGCGGCGAGACGACATTGCGCTGGCTGCACGCCTCAAGCGAGGCCTGGCAGCGCTTTAGCGCGATGATCGAGGAAGGACGGCGGCGGCGCGAACGCGGCGAAACGATGATGGTGCCGCGTTTCGACATCATACCGATTCCGCCCGCCATACGCCCGGGTCTTCCCGCAGGTGCAATCATGGAATTCCCGTTCGAGGTGGTCGAGAGCTTGTTGCGCTTACGTCCGATTGACGTCGTTGGCAATATAGCTCCCCGACCCCTGCTGTTGCTGCATCCGGCGGCCGACCCGGTGGTGCCGGCCGAGGAGTCGGTCTCACTGTTTCGCCACGCACGACAGCCGGCTGACCTGCACTTGATCTCCAATGACGACCACTTCATGCTCGCCGAGGACAGCTGGATTTCCCTCGATATCCTGAAGAACTGGCTGAAGAAATACTTTCCGCCGACGGCGAGCACGGCGTGATTGCACGATAGGCGGCAGTTCGAAACGCGGGTTCCGTGGCCGCGTTTTCGCCGCATATCCCGGCCGATAGCGATCAGCCGGAAAATACCTCTCGTCTACGGAGTCCCCGCCGAGGAATGGGCTAATGAACCGTGATGCCCGAATCCTTGATCAGCTTTGCCCACTTCGGGATTTCGGACTTGATGATCGCGGCGAATTCATCCGGCGAATTGCCGACAGCGTCCAACGCGACCGCGGCGAGTTTTCCGCGGACGTCGGCTCGCGCGAGAGCGTTCGAGGTTTCGAGATGGAGCTTGCGAATGACGGCCGGCGCGGTCCCGGCAGGCGCGAGCAAGCCGCCCCACAATGTTGCCTCGTATCCCGGAAAGCCGGCCTCGGCTATCGTCGGCACCTCCGGCAGCAGCGGCGAGCGCTTCACCGAGGTCACCGCAAGTGCGCGCAGCTTCCCGTCGCGCACCACGGACAGGACCGCCACTATCGGATTGAACGCCATCGTGACCCGGCCGGCGAGCAAATCCGGCATCGCCAGGACCGTGCCCTTGTAGGGGACCGTTCGTATATCGACGCTTGCCACGGACTTGAACAGTTCCCCCGCAATGTGCGGGGCGCTTCCGGCGCCACCCGTGGCATAGGTGAGTCCACCGGGCTGCGCTCTGGCCAACGCAACCAATTCCTGCAGGGTCTTCGCCGGCACGGAGGGATTGACCACCAGAACGCTGGAGGACACATAAACCTGAGAAATCGGCGCGAAATCCCTGACCGGATCGTAGGGCAGCTTGTACAGGCTGGGATTGACGGTGATCTGCGCATTGGCAGCCAGAAACAGCGTATAGCCGTCCGGATCCGCTTTCGCGACGCGGTCTGCCGCGATATTGCCGGCCGCGCCCAATACGTTTTCGACCAGAACCGGTTGTCCAAGATGCACGGCGAGACTTGGACCCAGCAGCCGCGCGGCTATGTCCGGAGCACTGCCGGGGGGAAAGCCGACGATGAAGTGAATCGGCTTTTCGGGATAATTCGATTGTGCGTCTTTCGCCTTGTCCTGTGCGAACGAAACATCCGCGGCTGCCCCTGCGACAATGAAAGTGAAAGCAGGAACCATGATGCCGGCTGCGAAGCTGCGTGCATTGTTCATAATGTCCCCCGTATGACCCGACTTACCAAGAACCTGAACGCGAAAAGGCCGATCCCGGCGATCCGCCTCAATTCAAAAGCGTGGCCCGGTTATGACCAAGGAAATCATGACGCGGGGGAACAGCTTCTTCGGTCAAGGTAACACAGGTATGGACATCCCGGATGTCGCGACAACGAATGCCACGACCGGCCGCTCCGGGTGTGCGCCGTGATACGGCGGCGCTTTCCAGTGGGTGAAAGCCGCACACGGAAGCGCGAGGCGGACGTGCAAGGCGCCGTGACACGTCGGTCGCGATATGTTCCAATGTCCCGTCAGGTACCCTGGCTGCATTCCGAGGAGTTAAAACCATGTTTCGTTTTCCGCGCCGGGCTTTGCCGCTGGCCGTTGCACTGATCGTCCTGATCGCACTGCACCTTGCGCCGCAGGCCCACGCGCAGGCTTACCCGTCGAAGCCGCTGCGCATGCTGGTCCCGTTCGCGCCGGGCGGCGTGTCGGACATCGTCGCGCGCCTTGTCAGCCCCAGGCTCGCCGAGGCGCTGGGGCAATCGGTGGTGGTCGAGAATCGGGTCGGTGCGGGTGGCGTGATCGCCACAGAATTGGCGGCGAAGGCCGCCCCCGATGGTTATACGCTGCTCACGGTGTTCGATAATTTTGCGGCCAACCCGTACCTCTACAAGAGCGCCACTTACGACCCGGTGAAGGATTTCGCTTCCATCGGGCAGGCGGTCCGCAGCAGGATTGTGGTGGTCGTCAATCCGCGCCTGGGGGTGAAAACGCTCGATGAACTGGTTCGCCTGTCGAACTCCAGGAAAGACGCAATGACTTACGCTTCGGCTGGTGGAGGAACCTCGAGCCACCTCATCGCGGAGTTGCTCAAGCTGACGACGGGAATCGAGGCGACCGCGGTGCACTACAAGGGCGGAGCGCCCGCGATAACCGATCTGCTGGGGGGGCAGGTGGACATGATGGTAGCCACGATGAGTATTGCGTTGCCGCACGTTCGAGCCGGCAAGTTGAACGCCATTGCGGTGACCTCCGGCAACCGCACGTCGTTGCTCCCGGGCGTGCCGGCGGTCGGCGAGACCTATCCCGGATTCGAGGCGCAGTCGTGGGTCGGATTTGTCGCCCCTGCCGGAACGCCGCGGGCCATCATTACGCGCCTGAACGCGGAACTGGGCAAGGCGGTCGCGATGCCACAGGTCAGGGAAAAGCTCGAAGGGCTGGGATTCGAGGTCGCCCTGGGCACGCCCGAGGCGTTCGGCGAGTGGATCGCCTCGGAATCAGTGCGCTGGAGCCGGGTGATACGCGAGCGGCGCATCACGGTCGAATAAGAAAGACTCTAAATCAATCCCGGATACGAGCCGCCGTCCAGTTGCAGGTTCTGGCCGGAGATGAAACCGGCCTGGGCGCTGCACAGGTAGGCGCAGGCGTCGCCGAATTCTCCGGGTGTGCCGAAGCGTTTCGCGGCAACCGTCTGAACGATCTGGCGGCGCGCTTCGGCCATGTCGATGCCCTTGTCCTTCATCATGCGCTCGGCCATGAAGCGCTGGCGGCCGGTATCGATGCGTTCGGGCAGCAGGTTGTTGATGGTCACGTTGTCCATCGCCGATTCGAGCGCCATGGCCTTGGCGAAAGCGGTCAATCCGGTGCGCGCCGCGGTGGACAGCGCCATATGAGGCCGCGGGCTCTTGACCATGGCCGAGGTGATGTTGACGATGCGCCCGAATTTGCGCGCGCGCATGCCCGGCAGCAGCGCGCGAATGAGCAATATCGGCGAGAGCATGTTGGCCTCGATCGCGGACATCCAAGCTGCGTGGTCCCAGTCGGCGAGTTTCCCCGGTGCAGGGCCGGCGTTGTTGTTGACCAGGATGTCGGCTTCGGGGCAGGCGCCAACGAATGCCTCCCGGCCCGCTTCGGTGGTGATATCGGCCACGACGATCTGCACGCGCACGCCGGTCGCCGCCTCGATCGCGGTCCGGGCTTCGGCCAGGCGCCGCGCATCGCGCCCGTTGATGGTTACCGTGCAGCCTTCGCGGGCGAGCGCGGTTGCGCACGCCAGGCCCAGCCCGGCCGAAGAAGCGGCGACCAGTGCAGTCTTGCCCTTTATTCCTAGATCCATGGGGTGTCCTCAATCAGGCGAGCGATGGGTCGATGTTCGCGGCGCCAACGTCAGCGGCCGATTTGACCGCCCTTGTGCGCTTGTTCGTAGTGCAGCCGCAGCAGGTCGGCGCCGTAGTCGTTGCCGTTGGGCGTGCGCACGACGGTATGGACATGGAACTTGGCCGGTTCCGGGTTGGCCAGGAAAACGCCCGAATGCTGGTCGAATTCGATCAGCACCACGGGACTCTGGATGCGGTAGTAAAACGTGTCCTCTTCCTTGGTGCCGCCGATCCAGCAAAAGCGCGTTTCATCGAGGTGGCGTTCGATTTCATCCATTCTCGCCTTCATCGGCCCCGCGGGCATCGGGTCGACATAGGCCGCGGCCAGGTGCAGCAGGTGCCGCCGCTGCCCGGCAGAAAACCCGGCGGCCGCCACACCCTCGTACGGGATGATGCGGTTGTCCTGGAATGCGCCGGCGAGCTGCAACTGGTCGGGGAGCTGGCGGCGGCCGGGCGGCAGGTCGCCGCCCATCGTCGCGTGGTAGAGGATCGCCTCGCGGCGCTGTGCGTCCGAGAGCGCGCGCATCAGCGCAAGAGCGCGATATTCCTCGTCCCCGAACAGGCGCGTGCCTTTGTTCGGGCCTGCATCGCAATAGCATGGCTCGGCGCCCATGAACAGGGGAGAAAGCACCATTTGCGCGCCGATGACCAGGCAATTGAGCGCCAGATGGTGGCCCATCATCTGCCAGCCCCAGGGCTCGCTCGCCGACGGCGTGCCGAAAAGGCTGAAATTGTAGCTCCACTCGTTGAGCACTTTGGTGTTGCCGACCAGTTCGCCCAGGAACTGGTTGAGCCGCATCACGTCGCGCGTCTTGGCGTATCCCCCGGCGCTCAGGCTTTCGCGCACCACGGCGAGAATTGCTTCGCGCAGCGGGACCGCGATGTCGTCAAGGCGCAGGCCTTGCCTGAAAATGTACATCTCGGTGTTGTTCCAGCGCCGCCATTCGCGCGCGTCAACCGGAAAGCTCGCGCTTGCGCGCTGTTCGGCGCTAAGCTGCCCGAGGACGTCCAGGGTGGCCGCAATCATCGCCTCGGTGGGTGCGCCATTGGGTTCCAGCGCGTAGAGCCCGGGTACGACCCTGCCGTCGGATGTCACGCCGACAAAGGGCTGCTCGTACATCTCGGCCCAAGGCTTGAGGATGTGGTCGCGCGCGATCGGGTTGGCGAGCGCTGCCTCGGCGTGCTGGCGCGCGTCGCGGCCCTGCACATCGACAACCTTGGGATGCGT
>MEQZ01000090.1:23281-25075 GCA_001770425.1 Betaproteobacteria bacterium RIFCSPLOWO2_02_FULL_65_20
CGATTTTCGCGCTCAGGCCTTTGCTCAGCGCCGCGTACATTTGAACTCCTGCCGCGAGCGGATGCTCTTCCAACCCCTGCGGCCCACTGAGCTCGCCGCTGTCGAAGCCCTTGCCGATTTCCGCCATCAACCGGGCGCATTCGGCGCTCGAGTACAGTAGGGAATTGACGCCGACGATCGCACCGCCCCGGCGGTACAGGTCGCGAATCGGCAGCGTGATTTCCCCGTTTCCCGGCGCGACTATGACGGCGATCCGGCCGAAATTCCGGAGCGCCCGAACCGCCTCCGGCAACCAGAGTCCGGTGGTATCGAAAATGACGTCGGCGCCGCCGGGAAATTTGTCCTGGATTGCCTGCGCGAGTTCACCTGTTCCGGATGGTTCCGGGGACAACACGATGGATGGCACGCCCTGGGATGCCAGAAACGACGCCAGTTCAGCATCCCGTTCGGCGCCCAGAATTTCCGCGCCGCGCCACCGCGCCAGCATGACCGCCGCATTCCCGACCGCCCCGGCAGCGCCTACGACCAGCAGCTTGCAGCCTCTGTTCACGGCGGCGCCCTCGAGCGCGTGCCACGCGGTGACATAAGGCACGCCGCAACTGGCCGCCTGGGCAAACGACAGGGATTCCGGCTTGATCGCCACCGCATCCGCAGGCAGCGTCAGGTATTGCGCATGGCTTCCATCACGGGTGAATCCGATTTCCTTGCCGGTTCCCCATACCGCCCTGCCGACCAGTTCCTTCGGTCCTTCTGCCACGACTCCGGAGAAGTCGCGGCCAGGCGTCCTGGGCACGGTGGTATAGGGCAGTCTCCCCATCACATTGGAGATATCGTTCTTGTTCAGCCTTGCGGCCTTGATCTCTATCAGGACCTCACCGCGGGCCGGCGTTGGCATCGGGCATTCGACATGCTCCAGATACTTGAGGTCCCCGGTCTTGCTGAAACGAAGCGCTTTCAAGAAATCCTCCTCTCACGCGAATGCGGCGGGTCCGACGCGCACGATGAAACCGTCTTTCCGATCATGGTCATGATTTCAACATTCTAACCGGGAGCCTGGTCGCTGAACCAGTGGAGCCGGGATCTGTCATTGCGCGAGTTTTGCGCGCTGTCGATCGGTCCACACGTCGCGCGGACAGTGGCTGGGGTCAGCCTTGATCATCTCAAGCGTCTTCGCAAGGATTGCGTCGCCCGGTTCGGACAGATCGAATTTGCCGGCGAATGGCTGCTGTACGTGCCAGGGCGTATAGGTATAGACCTCCAGCCGGTTGCCTTCGGGGTCGGGCCAATACAGGCTCCAGGCATTGCCGTGATTGATCGGGTCGAGCCCGGGAACGCCTTCCGCGACGAAGGCGGCGAAATAGGTGCGCAGCGTTTCCAGATCGGCGACCAGAAACGAGATCTGGTTGATACTGGATTTTTCGCCTGGCGGCCGGCCGGAGGCAAACACCACCTGGTGATGCTCATCGGCCTTGCGGCTCAGAAACGCGATCTCGCCGCCGCGGTAATAGGGCCCGCGGTCGGTGAGCATCAGCCCCAGCATGCGGATGTAGTAATCGACCATGAGGTCCATGTCGCGCACGTAGATGCCCACGTGGGTAATTTGCGCGTCGGGTCGTTTGCCTGGGTTCATGCTGTTCCTTCCATTGCCATTGAAGCTTGCTTGATTGCCATTCTGATTGCGCCGCAGTGTGCCCCGGGGTCACAGACATTTTCCCTTGCTTTCCTTGTCGATGCCGTCGAGCACTTTCCCGACTGGCGATTGGACCCGCTCCACCACGATGCCGGGTATGCGAC
>MEQZ01000091.1:0-6681 GCA_001770425.1 Betaproteobacteria bacterium RIFCSPLOWO2_02_FULL_65_20
GGACGTGGCGCTGCTTGCGCCGACCGCGAACATCGTCGCCAAGGAGAGCTTCCATCCGGCGCTGAGCGATCTGCTCATGGAGGCGATGGCCCAGACCCATGGCGGTGCCGGCATCCTGCACCGGGCCGGGGATTTTCCCGCCGGACGCAGCCACGACTTTCCGATGTCGAAGGAAGCGCAGCGCTTCTACAAGTCCGGGCCGCCGTTCCTGCAGCGCTACCTGCCGTTCTGGGCGGCGACATTCGCCGACCGCATCATCGTGATGCTGGTGCCGCTGCTCGCGGTGCTCATACCGGTCCTGAGATTCGCGCCTTCGCTGTACGCCTGGCGCATCCGTTCGCGCATCTACCGCTGGTACGGCGAGCTCAAGTTCCTCGAACTCGAACTCAGGGAAACATTCGACCCCTCCCGGATTGCCGAATACCGGCAGCGGCTGGACAAGATCGAGGAAGTCGCGCACACCAGGCCGATACCGCTCGCCTTCACCGATCAGGTCTACACCCTGCGCCATCACATCGGGATGGTGCGCGACATCCTCGAGCGAATGGCGCACCGCGCGCAATCGACGATCTCGTAGAAAAAACAAACCCGAGCCGTTGTTGCCTTTGACCATAACCGTGTTGTTGGTGCGGATGCCTCTTATCCGCGCCAAGAACACGGTTGATGCTAGGTCAGCGTCACGCGGGCGAATTTGCGCTTGCCGACCTGGAGCACGATCGTGCGGCGCGGGTCCACGCGCAGCGCCTTGTCGGCGACCCGCTCGCCGTCGATGCGCACGCCACCCTGCTCTATCATACGCAGCGCCTCGGAGGTGCTCGCCGTCAGGCCCGACGCCTTGAGAATCTGGGCGATCGCCATGGGATGACCGGCCGTCGCCAGAGCGACCTCTGGCATGTCCTCGGGCATGGCGCCCTCGCGGAAGCGCGCCTGGAATTCCGCTTCGGCGTGCCGCGCAGCCTCCTGGCTGTGGAAGCGCGCGACGATCTCCCTGGCGAAACCTGCCTTGATGTCCCGGGGATTGCGCCCTTGCTCGACCTCGAGTTTCCAGGCGGCCATGGTGTCGAGCGACTCGAACGACAGCAACTCGATATAGCGCCACATCAACTCGTCGGAGATCGACATCAGCTTGCCGAAGATCTCTCCCGGCGGCTCGTCGATGCCGACATAGTTGTCCAGCGACTTGGACATCTTGTTGACCCCGTCCAGGCCCTCGAGCAGCGGCATGGTGAGTATGCACTGGGGCCGCTGGCCGTAGTGCTTCTGCAACTCGCGCCCGACCAGCAGGTTGAACTTCTGGTCGGTGCCCCCGAGTTCGACGTCGCATTTCATCGCCACCGAGTCGTAGCCCTGCATCAGCGGATACAGGAACTCGTGAATCGCGATCGGCTGGTTGGACCGGAAGCGCTTGCCGAAGTCGTCTCGCTCCAGCATGCGCGCCACGGTGTAGGTGGACGCGACCCGGATCATGCCGTCGGCCCCCAGTTTGTCGGACCAGGTGGAGTTGAACAGGATCTCGGTGCGTTCCGGATCCAGGATCTTGAACACCTGCTCGCGGTAAGTTCGGGCGTTGTCCTGGATCTGCTCGCGCGTGAGCGGCGGCCGGGTGGTGTTCTTGCCGGTCGGGTCCCCGATCATGCCGGTGAAATCCCCGATCAGGAACTGCACATGATGGCCCAGATCCTGGAACTGGCGCAGCTTGTTGATGACCACCGTGTGGCCCAGGTGCAGGTCGGGCGCGGTCGGATCCATGCCAAGCTTGACCCGCAGCGGCCGCCCAGCGGCGATGCGCTCGGCCAACTCGGACTCGACCAACAGGTCGTCGCACCCGCGCTTGATGACCCGCAACTGCTCTTCGATGCTGCCCATGTCCGGCTTCTTGGTTGATTTTCCAGATTTTTGCTAGACTTGCGCGCATTACCGCACGCAAGAAGTGAAGGATGCCGATTCTATCGCAATCCAACCCTCAGAGGGCCCGCTCCAGAATCCCCTGGGTCGCAGCCGGCGTGGTCACGCTGCTGTTCGGCATGGTCGCGGCATTTGGCACCGTTCAGAACATGCCGGAACCGGTCTTTGTCAAGACGGTGGTCGAAT
Organism: Betaproteobacteria bacterium RIFCSPLOWO2_02_FULL_65_20; assembly: GCA_001770425.1. Lineage (GTDB taxonomy): Bacteria > Pseudomonadota > Gammaproteobacteria > Burkholderiales > SG8-39 > JACQTO01. The sequence goes on from MEQZ01000091.1 coordinate 2,092, forward strand.
CCTTGGCGCTTCCGGCCGCGCCCGAAGACAAGAACGCCGGCCGGATTTTTTTCCGCGAAGATCGTTTCCAGCGCGGCGACACCATCTCGACGCTGCTTGAACGGCTCGAAGTGGATGACCAGCAAGCCGAGCGCTTGCTGCGCTCGCGCGAGGCGACGCATCCATTTCGCCTGCTGCGTCCGGGGACCACGGTTCAGGCTCGGACCGCCGAGGACGGCTCGCTGCTTTCGATGTGGTTCATAGGCGGACGCGAGCAGCTGATTTCGATCGAGGGAGCGGGGGAGGGCTTCACTACCTCCGAGCAGCCGGTCGAACTCACACGCCACATCCAGATGAAGTCCGGCGAGATCAAGAGCTCGCTGTTCGCGGCGACCGACGACGCCGGGCTGTCGGACAACGTCGCCATCCAGATTGCCGACATGTTTGCCGGCGACATCGATTTCCACCGCGATCTGCGCCGCGGCGACAAGTTCACGGTCGTGTATGAAATGTTCGATCACCTCGGCCGCCCGGTGAAATCCGGGCGCGTGCTGGCCGCCGAATTCATCAATCAGAAGAAAAGCTACCGCGCGGTCTGGTTCCAGGACAAGGAGGGCCACGGCGGTTACTACACGCCGGAAGGCAAGAACCTGAGGAAGGCTTTCCTGCGCTCGCCCCTCGAATTCTCCCGGATTACTTCCGGGTTCGCGATGCGCTTGCATCCCATCCTGCAGAAATGGCGCGCCCACAGGGGTATCGACTACGGCGCGCCGACCGGCACGCGGGTCAAGGCGACGAGCGACGGCGTGGTGGCATTCGCCGGCCGACAGGGCGGCTACGGCAACATGGTGGTACTACGCCATGGCGGCGGCGTCACGACGGTCTATGGGCACCTGAGCCGCTTTGCAAACGGCATCAGGAAAGGCACGCGGGTGGGCCAGGGCGAGGTGGTGGGCTTCGTCGGGCAAACCGGATTGGCCACCGGGCCGCATCTGCACTATGAATTCCGCGTCAACAACCAGTACCGCAATCCGCTGACCGTCGCCTTCCCCGCTGCGCGTCCCGTGGCGCCGGAGCGCATCGCGGCATTCCGCCTGGTTGCCGAACCGCTTGCGGCGCGGCTCGACCTGCTCGCAAGCACCAACCTCGCCCTGCTGGAGTGAGCGCGCGGCAGCATCCCGGGATGCCTCCTGGCCTGTTTGTGGGGCTGATGTCGGGGACCAGCCTCGACGGTGTGGACTGCGCACTGGTCGATTTTTCCGGGCCCCCTGTTCTTGCCGCCACCCGCTTACTGCCCTACCCCCCCGCTCTCAGGGGCGCACTGCTCGAACTGAGCCGCAGCGGCGGCGACGAGCTGGAGCGTGCAGGGCGCCTTGGCGTCGAGCTGTCGGCGCTCTACGCGGCGGCAGTAAACGCACTGCTCGCCGAAACGGGTATGGACGCCACCGGCATCGCAGCGATCGGTTGCCACGGCCAGACCGTGCGCCATCGGCCCGAATCCGGATTCACGGTCCAACTGGTCAACCCGGCGCTGCTTGCCGAGCGCACGGGCATTACGGTGGTTGCCGACTTCCGCAGTCGCGATATCGCCGCCGGGGGACAGGGCGCCCCGCTCGTGCCGGCATTCCACGCGGCGTGCTTCCGAAGCACCGGGCGGCACCGGGTGGTGGTCAACATCGGCGGCATTGCGAATCTCACGGACCTGCCGACCCCGGCTCATGAGGCGGTGCGCGGATTCGACAGCGGCCCGGGGAACATGCTCCTCGACCTGTGGGCAGGCCTGCATTTGGGCGCGGACTGCGACCGCGACGGGGGGCTCGCCTCGACCGGCGCCGTCATCCAGGAATTGCTGGAGCGCCTGCTGGCCGACGAGTATTTCGACCGGCCGCCGCCGAAAAGCACCGGGCGCGAGCGCTTCAACGCGGAATGGCTGGCGGCCAAGGGCGCCCACGCTTGCGTGGGTCACGCGGCTCGCAACGCAGCCGACGTGCAGGCAACGCTCGCCGAACTGACGGCGCGCACCATCGCAGCGGGCATCGAGCGCTGGTGCGCCGGCGCCGAGGAGGTGTATGCCTGCGGAGGCGGGGTGCACAACGCCGACCTGATGCGCAGGCTGCAGGCGGGTCTGGGCGCCCGTCGCCTGGCGACGACGGACGTGCTGGGCGTGCCCGCGGACTGGGTCGAGGCGATGGCATTCGCGTGGCTGGCGCGGCAGACCCTTCGGCTGGAACCCGGCAACCGTCCGGAAGTCACGGGCGCGGCGGGACCGCGGGTGCTGGGGGCAATCTATCCGGCCTGAGCCGGGGAAATACAACGGGGGCCCAAGGGCCCCCGTTCTGATGCGTGAGAATCCCCTCAGGCGGAGAACGAAGACCCACACCCGCAGGTGCTGGTCGCATTCGGATTCTTGATCACGAACTGCGAACCTTCCAGGCCGTCGGTGTAATCGATGACCGCGCCCGCGAGGTACTGATAGCTCATCGGATCGATGAGCAGCATGACCCCGTTCTTTTCCATGACGGTGTCGTCGTCGTTCTGCACTTCGTCGAAGGTGAACCCGTACTGGAACCCCGAGCAGCCGCCGCCGGTCACGAACACCCGCAGTTTGAGCTCGTCGTTGCCTTCCTCTTCGATCAGTTCACGCACCTTGCCCGCAGCGCTGTCGGTGAAGATCAACGCTGCCGGAACCTCTGTCGCCGCATTCATTTCCGTCTCCTGGATAGAGAGTTGGCCCATTATCAGGTCGGCTTGGCAGCCAGTCAACCCGGCCGTCGGTGGGGTTATTTGCCCGCGAAATCCCGAAAGTTCCCGTCAGTTCACCGACTTGCTTGTCGCGAGTTTTAGCTCGACGGTCCTGGTTTCGCCCGGGCCGTGCACCAACCGGCCTTCGACGATCGCCCCGAGGTGCATTTCGAGGCCGGTGTAATGAACATCGCCCGTCAGGCGGGAGTTCGATTGCAGCTCCAGCGATTCGGTCGCGTAGACCGGACCGTGGATGGTGCCGTTGGCCACCAGGTGCGAGACGCGGATTTCCCCGTCGATGCGGGCGCGCTCGCTGACCACCAGCGTCGAGGGCTGATCGGCGACGGCAGTGACATTGCCCTGGATCTCGCCGTCCACGCGCAATCCACCCGCAAAGCTGATGTTGCCCTCGATTCGCGTACCCGCGCCTATCAGGCTGTCGATCCGGTTTTGCGGTTTATTCGGTTTCTTGCCAAACATGCTCACCCCCTTGGCTTTGCCCATCACGACAAGCTGAAACTCTGGCTTGCCCGGACCTGGTCGGAACCGTGTTCATACACCCGCGCCTGCACGCTCAGCACCTTTGCCGTGGGCGAAACCCGGAACGTGCCTTCGACCCGCCGGAAGTACTTGAACTGCAGCCTATATGCCGGATCGTTTGCAGAGGCTTGATCCGGAATAACAATTGTAGCATCGAGCCCGTTCTCCTGCAGGCTGACGACCAACTGCATCGAGCCCTGGAACGCTCGGTCCCGTCGTCCACTCTGCAGTACGAGCAGCCGATAGCGATATTCCCCGGGAAGCGCGTCCGGTTCCACCCTGAAGCGGTGTATCGAAGGTTTGTCGACGGCCGGCGTGAGGTTCTCGAAGAAGGCCAGATCCTCCTTGAGGCGCGTGTTCTGCTCCTCGATAGCCTTGACCTGCGTCCCAAGCTGCGCCTGCGCCGCCTGTTCGATCTTGAGACGCGACTCGCTGGCGTCCGAGATGGCGCGCAGACGGCGCGTTTCTTCCTCGAGCCTGGCGACGGTGGCACGCAACTGCGTGAGTTCCTGCTCGGTTTCCCTGCGGTCAAACCCGGCGAAGCGACGACCCGCGTCGTATAACCACGCCGCAACGACCAGCGACACCGCAAGCGCCGCGACCATGCCGAGCCACCGCCAGTACCAGGCGACATGCGTGCGCACGGTCAGTTTCGGCGCGGAGATGCCGAAGCGACCGCGGATTCGCTTGAGCAGGCGCAACATCGCCTGGGGCCGCGGGCTACGGCACCACCGGAAGCTGGGTCAGGCCAAGCGCCTCGGGCAGCCCGAACATGATATTCATGTTCTGCACGGCCTGCCCGGCGGCCCCCTTGACCAGATTGTCGATGACCGACAGCACGACCAGCGTGTCCCCGCCTTGTGGTCTGTGCACGGCAATGCGACAGACGTTGACCGCGCGCACCGAGCGGGTGTCCGGATGGCTGCCCGCGGGCAGCACGTCCACGAACGGTTCGGCCGCATACCGATCCTGGTACAGCCTCTGGAAGAATGAATCTCCGGACCCCACCGCTTCGGCCGCCTCGCGCGTGATGCGCGCGTACAGCGTGGCGTGAATGCCGCGGATCATCGGCGTCAGATGCGGCACGAACGTCAGTCCGACCGGGCGTCCGGCGATGTCCGCCAGCCCCTGCCGGATTTCCGGCCAGTGTCGATGTCCGTTCACTCCGTAGGCCTTGAAGTTGTCCGAGGCCTCCGAAAAAAGCAAAGGGGTTTCGGGTTTCCTGCCCGCGCCGGAGACGCCGGACTTCGCGTCGGCAATGAGATGGTCCAGATCGACGACACCTGACTCGACCAGAGGTAGAAGACCGAGTTGCACGGCCGTCGGATA
>MEQZ01000092.1 GCA_001770425.1 Betaproteobacteria bacterium RIFCSPLOWO2_02_FULL_65_20
ATTGCGGTGCGTTATGGATGGCGCTTGCGCTGCTTTGCGTTCGGCGGCTTCTTGGCATCCGGGGCCCGAGGCCCCTGCTTCTTGGCGACCGGCGCCACGGAGGGCTTCGCGGCACCGAGTATAGGTACAAAGTTCCGGTGCATCTTGCGCATGTCGCCGATGCGCTGGGTGATCCCAAGCGCGTCGAAGGCCTCCAGGATCTTGATCGCCAGCGTTCTGCCGACCCCGATGGCATCGCGATACTGTGCCGCGGTGAAAAGTCCTCTCGAACTGGAGCGCGCCAGGAGGGCGGCGTTGGCAGCGAGCGTTGCGAGGGTCGCCTTGGGATAGAAGCGGTCTTCGGTGACGCGCAGCAGCTCGCCGGTCTTGGCCTTGCGGTGCAGGAAATCCTTGAGAACCGCTTCCTTCAGCCCAAGGCTGATCGCCAGCTCGGCAACCGCCGGTGGAGACCAGCCACCCCGGAGCAGCGCCGGCATCACCGCTTGCCACATCCTGGCGTCTGCCGGATTGTGCGTCGTGTTGTGTCCGGTCAGCACAGCGATCCCGCCGCTGATATCGAGCCTGTGCGCGTCCGCCAATTCACGCAGCATATACAGGAACGCATCGGCTGCCAGCCAAGGGGCAAGTTCTTTGCGCAGCGCATCAAGATGGATCCCAGGTGCCTGCGGCTGCACGCGATGGAATTCGCCGAGTCCCGCAAGCACTCGCTCCTGAAGCACCGCGGCGTTTGCACGCGTCAGGGCGAAGCGCCGCGCGCGGCCGAGCAATGTCGCATCGGCCGATCGGTACAGCGAAGCCGCCCTTTCGGCGGTGAGATTGAATATCGCCTCGAAGTGGGCAAGATCGACCGCCTGGTCCGGAATCTTCAGCAGATCCGAGAACGCTCCCTCGGGCGAAACCTGTTCGAGCGCCGCAAGGGTCGCCAGCCGCGCGGGACCTGCGCGTCGTGTCGCTGGGGCAAGCGGATCGATGACCACCCCGCCGCCCAATGTGCGTCCGGCAGACCGGTCGCGCAGAATGAAGCGGTCGCCGTTGAGCGCGGCAATCGGCTGTTCCACGACCAGCTGCGCACGGCCCGATGCACCGGGGGCGATCGCCGCACTCCCGCTGATTGCCAAACGCGCCATGACGTCGGCGGTCGCCAAATGCAGGTGCACTGGCGTCCAGTGCTTCAAGGGCTCCCGTTCCGTGGCGAGCAGCGTGAAGCGCACCGCCAGCCGCTCGCTGGGCGCGTGGATTGCTTCATGCAGAACCCAGTCGCCGCGCGCAACCGCTTCAGTATCGACGCCGGAAAGATTGAGTGCACATCGGTCTCCAGCCCGTGCGTGTTCCGCAGCGCCGCCGCGGATCTGGATGCCGCGTACCCGTACCGGTGTGCCCAGGGGCGATACCAAGAGCCGGTCACCCGACCTCGCTTCGCCGTTGAAGACGGTGCCGGTCACGACCGTGCCGCTGCCGGCAACGGCAAATGCCCGGTCGATCGCAAGCCGGAAATGCTGGCCGTTTCGGTAGCGCGCGGCGTGAACGGCGGCCGCCGCAACCAGGGCTGCGCGCAGGGAATCGATGCCGGCGCCGGTGACCGCGGACACCGGCAGCAACGGAATCCCCGCGAGGGCGGTTTCGGCGAGCAGAGCTCGCACCTGCGTTGCAACCTCGCTCACGCGCGTCCGGGCGACCCGGTCGGTCTTGGTGATGACCGCGACGCCCTGACGGATGCCGAGCAGATCCAGGATCTGCAGGTGCTCCACCGTCTGCGGCATCACCCCGTCGTCGGCCGCGACAACGAGCAGCGCGAAATCGATGCCGCACACTCCCGCGAGCATGTTGCGGATGAATCGCTCGTGGCCGGGCACGTCCACGAAGCCGATCAGCCCGCCGCCTGCGATCGGCAGGTACGCGAAGCCGAGGTCGATCGAAATGCCGCGCGCCTTTTCTTCCGGTAGACCGTCGGTATCGACCCCGGTCAGCGTCTTCACGAGCAAGGTCTTGCCGTGGTCGATGTGGCCTGCTGTGGCGACAATCATTCCCGCACCGTCCCGCACGCCGGTCTGCCGTGCGGCAAGACCCGGTATCTCGCCCGATATGGATGGTAACGCAGGCGAATCGATGAAGGACGTCCGGCGCTCGTGAGCGGCATTCTGCGAAGGCAGACCATGGACGAGCTATGCTGCTGCCATCTGCAACAACCGCTGGGCACGCATCGCGGCGCTTATCCCTTCGCTCACGGCGGCCGCAACTTTGCGCGGCGACTCGCTTCGGATGTCCCCGGCCGCCATGATGCCGGGCACGTTGGTCTCGGACACGTCGTTTGCGACGATGCCGCCCCGGTCATCGAGCGAGAGAACGCCTTCCAGGTATTCGGTTGCCGGATCAAAACCAACGCGAACAAGCACACCGGAAACGTTAAGGAGTTCTCTCTGTCCAGTCGCCGCGCTCTGCACCTGGACACCCGTCACGAATCTATCGCCCACGATTTCGACGACCTCCGCTCCGCACCGGATTTCGATCCCCGGATTTGCGTACGCGCGCTCCTGCAAAGGCGCCGGCGCGGAAAGTCCGGACTGCGCCTCGATGATATGGACTGTCGAGGCGTGGTTTGCCAAATAAAGGGCCTCGACGACCCCCGCATGCCCGCCGCCGCAGACTGCCACCGCTTGACCGTCATACAGGCCCGCGTCGCACAGCGTGCAATGAATCATGCCCTTGTCCTGAAATCGGTCCTCTCCGGGCACCCCGAGCTTCCGAGGGCGCAGCCCGCCGGCCACGATCACCACCGAAGATGTATACCCTCTTCCATCGGCGCATCGTACCGACTTGCAACCGGAGTAGGATTCGATTTCGACCACCTCTCCCAGTTGCATATGCACGCCGCATTTTTCGGCCTCGTTGACCAGCCCCGAGCCGAGCACGGCCCCCGATACCGGCACCGCGGAACCCGGGAAGTCTTCGATCCACTCGACGTTCATGATCTGCCCGCCGAAGGACTCCTTGTCGAGCAGCAGCACGCGATATCCGGCCCGCGACAAATGGGTGCCCGCAGATAAGCCTGCGGCCCCCCCGCCAACGATGATTGCGTCGTAATCCACCGAGAATTCCCTCCCGCCGCAGACATACTGTCCGAATCGACGCCGCCATCCGGGGCACATTGCGAAACGGCTGGCGCGGCGCTGCCCCTTTTCCCGAGTTCCCTTGACGAGGTCCGACTTTTGCATTAAACATTGAGGCGTCATTACAATCAACTATTTCTGATGAGGAGGCAGCATGAACACCGGAGCGCAAGCCAGCCGGGGCACGGCGAGCTATGAGGTTCTGAGTCCCTGGGCCGATGTCGATCCCGTGCCGCTGCGGGGCATCACGCCGCGCCCAAAGGATCTTGCAGGCAAGAAGATCGGCCTGTTCTCCAACGGCAAGCGCGCCGCCGCGCTGACCCTGACTGCGGTCGAAACGCGGCTCAAGGAGCAAGTGCCCTCGGTGGAGACGAGCTGGTACACATCGACGAAGATCAATACCCCGGAAATCCTCACCGAGGGCAAGGCCCGGTTCGAAGTATGGGTGAGAGGGGTCGATGCGGTCGTGCTTTCGGTAGCCGACTGAGGGTCATGCACAAAGTTCCTCGTGCACGATGCAATATCCGTTGAGGACTTGCATCGGCCCGCTGTAGTGCTGGCGAACGAGGGCTTTGTAACGGACGGGCGGTCTGCCTCGTCGAACAAGGGAATGCCGGTCGTGCGCATCGTGCCGCAGACCGTTCCCTGTGAATGCAGTGTCAAGGAAGATGCAGAGGCCGGCATCGGCCAGGTGATGGCTCAGATTCTCGACGCGCTGGCCAGTCCCCTGACTGCCGAAGAAGCGTCGCCGAAGAAGAAGGAAAGCGAGCCCCTTTCGAGAATCGTCTTCAAAGGGGATCTGGGAGAGTTCAACCGTTTCTTCTACAAGAGGGGCTGGGGAGACGGACTTCCTCTGCTGCCGCCGACCGAAGAGGCGGTGAGGGAGATGCTGACCGGTACCGATCTGCCTTCGGACCATGTCGTCGGAAAGATCGAGCCCCGGTACGGCAAGGCGACCGTCGAGAAGATTGCCGTCAATGCCGTCATGGCCGGCGCTCTGCCCACCTACATGCCCATACTGATCGCGTGCGTGGAGGCCGTGACCGAACAGCTCGCCCAACTGGGTGCGTATGGCACGAGCACGGGTTCCTGGACGCCCTTCTGGATCATCAACGGCGCGGTGCGCAACGATGTGCGCGTGAATTGCAGTTCCGGTTCGATGAGCCCGGGCGACATTGCCAATGCCGCCATTGGCAGGGCGATGGGACTCATCATCAAGAACCTCGGCGGCGCGCGCAAGGCAGTCGAGGACATGGGGGTCTACGGCAACCCCGGCAAGTACTCCAGCGTCATCGGGGAGAATGAAGAGAACAGTCCCTGGGAACCGCTCCATGTGGAGCATGGCCTTGCCCGGGATGAGAGCGCGGTCACGCTTTTCTTTCCCAATTGCTATTCCCAGATATGGCAGTACGGCTCCGACGACAGGGGGATACTCAACACGTTCATTTACAACCTTCAGCCCGGAAGGGGGGGGCTGTCCTGCCTGATCATGACACCCCACCATGCCAAGACGCTGGCCGGCAAAGGCTGGACCAAACCGATGATCAGGAAATTCGTATCGGAATTCGGGCGTGTCGCTGCATACCGTCACCCGAGTTCCCACCAAGGCGGCGGCTGGACCATCAAGAGGCCGGAAACCGTACCGCCGAGCGGCATGGACACGGTGGCGATCATTCCGAATCCCGATCTGATCAAGATTCTTGTTGCGGGCGGGCCGGGCGCGTTTCTCGGGCTGGCCTGCGGGTCGGGCATGGTTGGTGCCGACTTCGTCACGAAGAAGATCCGGTTGCCCGCCAATTGGAGCAAGCTGGTCGCAAAGTACAGGAACCTCGTGCCCGCATACGAAAAATACTAGACTGGAGAGATGTTTCGCGACGGCAAGTCGGCGTATGTCTAGTGGGATTTGCGTAACTCAGTGACAATGCGTTCGTCGTCCCCGCGCAAGCGGGGGACCAGGTTTTCCGTCCCGGATTTCCGCTCCCCGCCCTTGCCGGACAGATTCCGCTGGAATGACGAGGAATGCATGCATCGAATCCCATGAAGCCAGGGCGACCGATTCAAGCCGCAATCCCGTCCGTCGACCGAATCCTGGCCCTGTCGCCGATCGTCGCGATGATCGACGAACATGGTCGCGAAGCGGTTGTTCGGGCGGTCCGCGAGGAGCTCGGGGGCCTGCGTGCGCTGCTCGGCGCGCCAGCTGAGGCGGCCCTCGCGCAGACCGCAACCGATCATATTTCCGCCCGGGTGGCCGCGCGGCTGGAGGCCGCGGCCACGGCATCCATCAAGCCCGTGTTCAATCTCACAGGAACCATCCTGCACACGAATCTCGGCCGCGCCCTGCTGCCCCAGGAAGCCGTGCAGGCGATCGCCGTCGCGGCGACCAATGCCGTGAATCTGGAGTTTGATCTGCATGCCGGCAAACGCGATGACCGGGACCGGCATCTTGAGTCCGCCCTGATGCGGATGACGGGCGCAGAAAGGGCGACGGTGGTGAACAACAATGCCGCCGCCGTCCTGCTGGTTCTGAATACGCTGGCGCAACGGCGCGAGGTTGTAGTGTCGCGGGGCGAACTGATCGAGATCGGCGGCGAGTTCCGCATGCCGGAGATCATGAAGCGGGCAGGATGCAGGCTGGTCGAGGTCGGGACTACCAACCGCACCCACTTGCGGGACTATGCCGAGGCGATCGGACCGCGCACGGCGCTGATCATGAAAGTTCATCCGAGCAACTTTCAGGTCGTGGGTTTCACGAAATCGGTTGCCGAGGGAGCGTTGTCGCGTCTCGCCCGCGAGCGCGGCCTGCCGCTGGTCTGCGACCTGGGCGCCGGCGCTCTGCTTGACATGAGGCGCTGGGGCCTGCCCCATGAGAACACGGTAGCCGAGATGATCGCGGCAGGCGTCGACTTGGTGACCTTCAGCGGCGACAAGCTCCTCGGCGGCCCGCAAGCGGGGCTCATCGTCGGGCGAAGCGACCTCGTGAACCTGGTCAACCGCAATGCCCTCAAGCGCGCCGTTCGCTTGGATAAGCTGAGGGTCGCAGCCCTCGAAGCAACCCTGAGGCTGTATTCGAATCCGGAACGCCTTGCGAGCCGACTGCCGGTGTTGAAACACATGATCCGTTCGTTATCCGACATCAAAGCACAGGCGGACAGGATCCTGCCCGTGATCGCGCACGCTCTGGCCGGATGGGCCACGGTAACGATGGAGAAGTGCGAGAGCCAGGTAGGCAGCGGATCGCTCCCCGCGGACCGGCTGCCGAGCTTTGCTTTGGCGATACGGCCCTCGATCGTACGGCGCAAGGCATTGGTCCGCGTGGACGCGTTATCGCGAGTGTTCCGGACGCTGTCGGTCCCGGTAGTAGGACGTGTCAACGACGGCGTGTTCTACCTCGACTTGCGCTGCCTCGACGACGAGAAGCGTTTCCTGATTCAGCTGGAGCACCTGGATCTGGATGCCCGACACAAGCCGACGTGATGGTCACCACCGCATGTGGCCGGGGCCGGGGCAGATCGTGCTGATCAAAATCACATCCTGTACGAAGCGGACACCGATCGCCTGCCTGAGGAAAAGCCGCACGGACGCGGAATCGATTGTTTGTTTCCTGAAGAATTGAAAGACGCTAGAATCGAGCCGGGAACATTAAGGAAGAGTAGCGTCCCCGGTGGGGCG
>MEQZ01000093.1:0-4198 GCA_001770425.1 Betaproteobacteria bacterium RIFCSPLOWO2_02_FULL_65_20
TCGGTGGCGACGAAATCGACTTTGCCCGAGAACGGCGCGCCGACCGAGGCCATGCCGACAGCCACGGCTCTCTCCCAATTGAAGTTGGTCCAGAAGGCGGTGTCGTCGTTACCAGCCATGTGCAGCACGGCGAGGGTCTTGTTCACGGGATCGTAGGCTTGCTTTCCGCGCATGATCTTGACCGGCCAGATCAGCGACTTTCCGTCGCCCGCGCTGCCTTCGAAGTGATTGATCCGGATGGGTTGGTCGCTTTTCTCGACCTTGTCGGTGCGCAGCGTGTATTTCACCCTGCCGTTGAACCACAGGTAGTCGGGCACGACGTTCTCGCCCAGGACGAAATCGCCCTTGGCCGCGGTATAGATGACCCGCCCTTTGGCGTCCTTCCTGGTCAGTGGCTTGCCGTCAGGCCCCATCCTGCCGGCCGTGGACCAGTCCCAGGACATCTTGGTGGCGACGCCGCCGCGCGCGTAAGTGGGAATATGGCAGGTCTGGCAGGCCACTTTGTCGGTGTGGTCGTTGAGCTTGGCGATTTTCTTGTGCGGCGCCTGGCCGTGGCATGCCTGGCAGGTCGTCGGGTTGCTCGTGTACTCCTTGCCGCGCAGATGCGCGTCACCCTTGTCCTGCGCGGTCGGCGCATACCGGCTCCCAGGCACCTGGTGGCCCTGGGTTAAATGGCAAGTGGCACAGGAGAAGTTGAGGCCGAGCGCGTCCATGTGCACGTCGAGCGCCTTGTCCGGCGAAGCGAGCGAGCTGTCCATGTCGCCGTGCTTGACCCCGTCTCCGCCGCCGCCGAAGAAATGGCAGGCGCCGCAGTTGTCCCGGCTGGTCTTGCCGACCGCCTGCGCGATTCTCTTCAGGTCGATCGGTTTGATCATGCTGCCGGAGCCGGGTGGAAACTCCATCGGCTTGGTGACCACGTTTCCGGCCAGGCCGGCCGGCTTCCTGTAGTTGCCGGTGGTGTCGTGACAGACCAGGCAATCGACGTTGATTTCCGACTTGAAGTCGAATTTGTCGTCTTTCCAACCGTAGCCAATGTGGCAGATATTGCAGGCCGCCTCATTGGATGCGACTGAGGTGCAGAAATTGTTGATGACGCTTTTCTTGCCCAGGAGTTGACCTTCCGGGCTCGTGTATTCCCACTTCCAGTGCTGGGTCTTATGAATCTGCTTGGAGGCCTCCGTATGGCAGCTGAGGCAGGCCTGGGTGACTTCCGGCCCGGAATTGAACTTCTGCTGCAGCGCCTTGAATTTTGTGTGATCGGAGGTGGACTTCAGCAATTTTTCCGTTGCCGGATCCGACGCGGCGTGGGCCGCGGGCGCGAGGAGCATGGAAGCCATTATGGCAGCCATGAATATTCCAGTGCGCATTGTTCCGTTCCCGCCTTGCAATGAAGCACCGACGAAGGCTGTTGTGGTCAGCCACTCATGTCGGGTCGATGACTGACATTAGGCGCCAATGGAACGGCGATATATTGAGATATATCAATATATGCGCATGTAATCATGTTGAACTGAACCGCTTGACCAGCCGATCCCCGGACCCTAGCGCTTGCGCTCCGGGGCGTTGCCCTCCGGCTTCGCGCCGGCGGCCAGCGCGAGCGGGCGGTAGAGCGAGCGCTTCTTGTACTGGTGCGCTTCCATCTTGCATATGATGTCCGCCAGGGTGCGCACCGCCGCGCCGATGTGCGGACCTCTGTTGAGCATGACGCATTCCGCGCGCATCGACATCGCCGCATCGGTGACTTCGGCCCGCGTGGGCACCCCGGTATGCGCGAGCGTGTCGAGCACCTGTGTCGCCCAGATCACGGGCAGGTGGCAGGCTTCGCCGAACCAGAGCAGCTCTTCCTGCATCTCGGCCAGCCGCTCGAAGCTCAGTTCCACCGCAAGATCCCCGCGCGCGATCATGATGCCCACCGCGTCGTAGCGCAGCGCCTCGAACAGGATTTCCGGCAGGTTGCGCATTGCCTCTCGGGTCTCGAGTTTGAGCACCATGCCGAATTCGGGCCGGCCTGCGGAGCGCAGGCGACGCGCAACCAGCGCAACGTCGCGCCCGGAATTGACGAACGAGACCTCGACGCCGTCGGCGTGCTCCAGCGCGAAGCGAAGCGCAACTTCATCCTGCGGCCCGAGCGCGCCCCTGGCGACAGGACTGTCGGGAAACGCGAGCCCCTTGCCCGAGCGCACGCGGGTCGGCGACTTGAGTGCGCTCAGCACCCGGCAGAGCAGCCCCTCGGTGCTGCGGGACGCCACGATCGCTGCGACCTTGCCGTCATCGAGAATCACGCGATCGCCGAGCCGCACGGCGGCGAGCAGCTCCGGCTCGGGACAGGCGATTGCCGGGACCTTGCGCGACTTGCTCCTGCCGGTCGCGTTGAGCAGAAATTCGTCACCGGGCGACAGAAGAACATCCTTTGCCTCGCGCGGCAGCCTGCCGATCGCGCCTTTCGCACGCAGCCGGCCCTTGCGACGCCACTCCAGCGCGATGCCCGAGGTGAGATAAAGCGACCGGCCGCACTCCGCGCGCACGCCCTCGGGCGCCGCCCCGCCGACCAGCAATTTCCGCTCCCGTCCCCCGGCGTCGGTCAACGAGATTACGTCCCCGGGCCGCAGGCGGGCAAGCCACTCGCGCGGCACGGGTATCTGCGCGGGGCCGGCATGGCGCGCAACCAGGAGCAATTGTGTCGGCATGAGCGTGCGTCCCAGGCGGTCCTTCTTGCGCGGCAGGTGCAGTACGCCTGTGTACAGGCCGCGGATCTCGCCGCGCAGCTTGGGGCCGGGCATGTCGACGAATATCCTGACCCCGCGTCTAAGCGCGGCGGCACGGCTGCGAAACAGCGACACGGTCGCCGCCCACGCCGCCGGCGTCTCATGGGCGCCGTTGATGCGCAGTACGTCGGTGCCGGCCTTGAGAATCTCGTCGGCCCAGGGCGCGGTCGCCTCGGCGTTATCGGGCGCGGTGACCATGATGTAGACATGCCGTCCTGCCGGCTGCGGGCCGAACAGGTGGCGCGTATTCTCGTGCAGCAGGGCTTCGGCCTTCGCCCAGTCGAACTCATGTTCGACCTTGCCCGATGCGGTCGCGTCCCCAGCCGCGCCGAGCCAGGCCGCAAGCTGGCAAAGCGTGTTGCGGACATGTCCCTCCGAACGACCGAGCGAGGACAGCCCCAGCGCCGCCAGATCGAGCTGCATGCGCCGGACATCGCGCTTGCGCAGTCCGATGTAGTGGGCAAGATTGAGCGCGCTCGCCCGGTGGCGCGGCAGCACCGTTTCGATGCGTGTCGCAAGGCGCGCCGCTTCCTCGTCGACCGCGCGCAGAACCTCGCGTATATCGGCCTTGAGGGTTTCGAGGCGTACGGTCGTGTCCGTCACGGGCGTTCCCATAGATCGCGGCCTGCTCCCGTCGCAGTTCTAACAGCTTGGCGAAGTTGCGGCGGTGAACTGCGTATTCCCATCTGTCACTGAACGAGCCGATGCCGGCGCGGCGGCTGCAATAATCTATCGGTAATTGCGCTCAGACCCGTTCCCATCGCGGTCCTGTCCGGAAGAGCAGGACCCAAAAACGGACACAAGATCAATTTTGCGCCGTTCGACGGTAATACCAAAGCAGAAATGTCCGCTTTTCATCAAATCTAAATGCCCAGGGTTGGACGGGAATCGAAGAACCGGGGCCTGAGCAGGCAGGGAAACGACAGCCGATTCAATCCGTAACCCAAGCCGGAATTCGTCTGCGCTCGCCGCAACCTACGAATCCTTGCGCCGTGTCTCGGCCGGCGTCAGCTTCACCCGAACGCAAAGGTCGAGATTGAGGTTGACCGGGCTGGTGTGCTCCCAATCGAGCTCCAGCAGATCGTTGAACATGATGCCCTTGCCTTTGGCGATGGGCATCCCTTCGCTCCAATGCCCCGCGCACGCGGCTATGCCCAGGCCTTCCGGGTGAATGGCTTGCGTCAGCTTCAACCGGCCCTTCACCTTGCGACCGGTTTCGGTCTCGATCCATACCATCTGGCCGTCGGTGAGCCCCTGTCGCCGTCCGGTTTCGGCGTTGATCGCCGCGGTGTAGCTGTATGGATCGAGCTGCGCGGCCTCGTCCAGCCAGGGATTTTCCAGCGTGTAGCTGTTGGTGTGCAGCACGTCCCGGTAGTAGAAGGCGTAGAAATCGAACTCCGGGGCGCTGCACGTGTGCGATTGGCAGGGAATGA
>MEQZ01000093.1:4228-13100 GCA_001770425.1 Betaproteobacteria bacterium RIFCSPLOWO2_02_FULL_65_20
GAATCTTCAGTCCGCGCGGCTCGGCGATGGCTGCGATCTTCTCGCCCACCTGCGGCAGAAACTCCCAGTAGACCGGGACCCGCACGTCCACGAACGGCCGCCAGTAGGTTTCCTGCGGCTGCTTCGGCCAGCTGATGAGCCCGTGCTCCTTGAACCAGTCGAGCCCCCGTTCGCGGCCGAAATGGCTCTTCAGATCGATGTCGCAGATGTCCTCGTAGCTGTACTTGCGGTCGCCTTCGAGCCGGAACGGGGCCTGAAGCTGCATCGATGCATTCATGGCGGCGTTCAGATCGGCGCGAATGCCGACGCGGTCGGCCAGCTCCAGCAACACGTCGGCGAAGCGGCGCTGTTCCCCCTCGGGCTCGAGCACCGGCTGGCGGATCGGCCAGCACCACTCATCGACTCCCGCCGGATGCGCGAGGATATAGGGAAAATTGGCGCGCGAGTCGAGCGACTGCAGGTAGCTGCAGTCGGGGAGAACGATGTCGGCGAAATTGGAGGTTTCCGTCAGGAACAGGTCGAAGGAAACCATGAACTTGTACTTGGCGAGCGAGCGCGCAACCGTTTCGCTGTTGGCGATGGAGAGCAGCAGGTTGGAGCCGAAGTTGATCATCACCTCGGGCCGGAACGGCAGCTCGAACTTCTGCCAGAACTCTTCCTGATCGACGGAGTCCAGGAACGGCGAGGTCATGCCCAGGACAAACAGATCCTGCAGGCCCATCTTCTTGGGCATCCGCGGCTCGTCCACCGGATAGGGGTAGTGGTAGCCCATCCACATTCCCACCGTCATCAGGCCGTCCGGATCGGGCGAAGGGACATAACGCGGCTGGCCGGTTTCCGGGTGCCCCTTGCATGCCGGATTGAATCCCAGACAGGAGCCGACCACGTCGGCCGCACCCACCAGGTGATTGAGAAGATCGACGGCGAGGAAGTTGTACGCGGAGTTCATGTGGCCTTGAGCGCCGCGGAACGCGATTGCGGCGGCCGGCCGATAAGGCAGCATCACGCCGTCGACGACGATGGTGCTGCCGATGCGCGCTTCGGTGGCGAATTCGGCGGCGAGCCTGCGTATGGTTGCCGCGGGCACCGTGCATATCGTTTGCGCCCACTCGGGCGTGAATTTCCTCAAATGCGCGCGCAGCACATCGAACGCGGGCCGGCAGTTCGCGGCGCCGACCCGGAAGGTCCCCGCCAGCGCCATGTTCTGCGCGGCCGCGTCGGTGAACGGACGCGCCTCGTTCGCAGCGCTGTCCCAGACCAGCGGTTTTCCCGAGGCGGGATCGCGTGCGTAGAGCTTGTCCGCGCCGATCAGGTAGGGCGCATTCGTCTTGGCCTGCAGGTATGGCGCGTCGATGGTGCCGAGTTCATTGGCGATGACGTTGCACATCGCCAGCGCCAGCGCCGCATCGGTTCCGACGCGCAGCGGCACCCACTCGGTGGCCTTCGCCGCGGCGAAGTTGCACATCGGATCGACCACCACCATCTTCATGCCGCGCGCCCGGGCGTCGGCCGCAAGCCGCATGTTGGTGTTGGAAACATGCCCGGCCGAATGGCCTTTGGAAGCGCCGAAATAGATGGAGTAGTTGCAGTAGCGGAAATCCGGCACGATTCCCCACGAGGCATGCATGATGCCGCTGATGAGATGCGCGCCGTTGCCGCAATGCAGACCTCCACCGGAGGTCGAGACATGCGGCGTCCCGAACGCGGCCCCGAATGTCTGGAACGGGATGCGGCTGGCGGTAACCGTGGTCGTGCGCTGTATGACGAGCTTGCGCGGATCCTCCGCGCGCACGCGTTTCAGTACCGCGGTGATTTCGTCCAGCGCCGCGTCCCAGCTGATTTCCTTCCAGCCCGGGTCCTGATCGAGCCCCTTTCGCGGGTTGGTCCGCTTGAGCGGCACGCGCAAGCGATTCGGGTCGTAGTGCGACGCGATTCCGGCGACGCCCTTGCCGCAAAGCCTTCCGTTGCCGATGGCGCTGTCCGGATTGCCCTCGATCTTGACCACGACCCCGTCCATGCGGTGCGCAAGGATCGAACAGGACCCGTAGCACAGGGCGCATGCCGACGGAACCCAGGCATCGTCATGCTCGGTCGCCGGTTCGCGGGCGGCAAGATTCATCGCGACCCCCCTTCCAATCCATGTGCGCAATTACCGCGGCGTCCCGGGCGACGCCCGTGCTGGCAGCTTCCCCGGGAGAATGTCATTGCGGATTCAAACAGACATCAAAGCCTGTTCGTTTGATTTGGATCACACTTGCACAGCGGCAGCCGTGTTCTATAGTGTAGTTCCGGCTTGAACAGGCGGCGTTCCGACCTGAACGCGCGTGTTGGCGCGGGCGTTCCCGGCGGATTCGAGGACCCGCAGGGCAATCCAAGCGAAATTGTTAACAGACGGAGGTTCCGATGCCGAAATTCAATACCTGGTTCGAACCACGGCAATCGACGATGGCCGAGAAGCAAACCGTTCGCGGCTTTGCGGCGATCGGCGCGGCGCTCGCGATGGTCGTGTCGCTGTCGGCGGGGCTCTGGAGCACCACGGTGCATGCGCAGGCGTTCCCGACCAAGCCGGTCAAGCTGATCGTGCCGTTTGCGCCGGGCGGGCCGACCGATATCATGGGCCGCGTTCTCTCGCAACAGCTCTCGGGGACGCTGGGCGAACAGGTCATCGTGGACAACCGCGCAGGCGCGGGCGGCACCATAGGAGCGGAAGCGGCAGCAAGGTCGCCCGCGGACGGCTACACCCTGCTCCTCGCCACCGCCTCCACGCTGGCGATGGCGCCGCCCCTGTATCCGCACCTGTCCTACAGCGCCGCCGATTTTGTGCCGGTGGGGTTGTTTGCCGACGCGCCGTTCATGGTCGTCGTCAATTCCTCGGTGCCGGCAAACACCCTGAAGGAGTTCATCGCCCTGGCGAAAGCCAGGCCCGGGGCACTCAGCTACGGCTCGGCCGGTGTCGGCAACATCCTGCACGTGTCCGGAGAGTTGTTCAAGAGCATGGCGGGTGTCGATATTCTCCATGTTCCGTATAAAGGCGGGGCGCCCGCCAGGGCTGATCTGGTCGCCGGCCGAATCGATGCCATGTTCGAGATGTACGCGACGTTTCGCGCCGACATTCCTTCCGGGAAAGTCAAAGTCCTGGCGGTCGCTTCGTCCAAGCATCATCCGCTGCTGGCCGACATCCCGACAGCGGCAGAAGCCGGGCTGCCCGGGTACGAGGCCTCCGCCTGGTTCGGATTGGTGGCCCCGAAGGGAAGCCCGAGCGAAGCCGTCAACCGCCTGAATGCAGACATGCAAAAAGCGCTGAAATCGAAGGACGTGCTGGACCTGCTGGCCAAGCTTGCCTTTGCACCGCGTGGCGGCTCGCCCGAGGATTTCGGCCGGTTGATCAATGGCGAAGTCGCCAAGTGGGCGAGGGTCATCAAGGAGGCCGGAATCAAGGTTGATTCCAAATAGCGACATTGCTCGGCCCGCCGAATGAGCGGCGCCGGCCGAGGCGGGGCGAGCGTAGCGGTGCGCGGCAGGCGGACCGGGAGGGTGGCGAGATTGTCCGGTCTCCCGATTTCGGAAAGTTGGAACTTCCAACTTCCCGAAATCGGGAGATTATGAACAGCAATATCGAGCAGGCCGGTTCCGGCTTGTGCGGCACAGGACAGAGGACGCCTAGCCCGCCCCCTCACTCCGCAAGAACTCGCTCAGGTAGTTCAGCTCGCCCGGATCCAGCAACGCCTCCCGCAACCTGCGCAAAACCTGCGCCCTGGGATCATCGCCGACCGCATCCCCCACCCCGACCCGCACCACCACGCCGTCAAACCGCCCCGTCATCGCGTCGCGCTCGACCAGAATCGCGTCGCGCGGCGCGTCCTTGAGCCAGCGCTCGCGGCTCACGAAGAGCCGCGGCTTCAGGACATACGGTCCGCCATCCTCCGGACAGAAGACGTCGCAGTTGCCGCAGTCGTTGCAAAAGTCCGCGAAGTTGGCGATCTGCCGCGCCTCGCCGAGCGGCACCTCCGGCGTGGACGGCATCCGGAAGCTGAAGTTCGCGTCGTTGGGGCAGACAGGAATGCACTTGTCGCAGGTGAGGCAGTCGAAAAGCTTCAGCCGGCGGCCGATCTTCTTCGGCACTTTGCGGTGGCTTGCCGCCCGGTAGCGCGGCTCGCCGGTCGCGCGCGCCACATACAAATCGGTGTTGCGCAGCTTCGCCGCAGTAACGTCCGCAGGTCCGGCCTCTCCGTACGCGCGCACGATGAACGCGTCGACCGTCGTCGCGCCCACCGCGTCCATGCGCCGTGCCAGCTCCTCGAAGTACCCCGCGCCGCGCGCGTAGCCGCCGGTCTTCAGGAGATCCGTGCAGACGGTGACCGGCACGAGGCCGAGCGCGACGGCGTCGGGGAAGTTCGCGCGCTCGATGCCCGCGGAGAACGAAACCGGGAAGCGATCGCCGAAGCTGCGGCGCAGCCGCTGCACCAGGTGCATCGCGAGCACGTGCAGCGGCGGCCCCGAGAGGTACATGACGCGCTCGCTCGCCGGGAAAAAGCGCCGGTGGTTTTCGACGATCAAGGTGTTCGAAAACTTCACGCCCACGTCCAGGCCGAGCGAACGCGCCGTGCCCTCGAGGCGGTCCATGAACGCGGCGGCCTGCTCCCAGGTGGTGTCCTTCTCGAACGCGTCGCCGGGAATGCGCAGCTCCGCATAGCCGAGCGCGTCGTGCAGCAGCCGCCGCACCTCGGTCGCGCCGAGGAGCGTCGGGTTCAGCTTGACCACGCAGGCCAGGCCGTGCTCGTGCATCAGGTGCCCGACCATCGCCTCGATCTCGTGCGGCGGGCAGCCGTGGAAGGTACTCAGGGTGAGCGTGTCCGACAGCCGCGTGGGGAAGTCGAGGTCGCGCAGCGGGCCCAGTTCCACCGGCAGCTCGCGCCGCAGCCGCTCCAGCACCGGCGTCGCATCCATCATTCCGCGGATGAACGCCTGCACGCGCTCGCTGCGGATCCCGGCGAGGTCGTAGCCGACGCTCATGTCGAACACGGTGCGGCCGAAGCCCGGCGCGAGCGCGAGCCGCCCGCTCGCCTCGAGGATGCGGATCAGCATCGCCGCCTTCACGTACTCCTCGAGCGACTCCTCGAGAGTCAGCTCCTGCGACCACTCGACGTTGTAGCCCACCGTCTGCATGTCGATACACGGCCGCGGGATCGTCAGGCGGTCGTTAATCTGGACCGTCTTCAGCTCCATGACGCGGCCGCCTGCGAGCCACGCCAGCACGATGTTCTGCGCGAGCTGGGTGTTGGGTCCGGCTGCGGGGCCGAACGGCGTCGCGACGCTGTGGCCGTGGAAGCGCACCGAAAGATCGCGGCGCGGATCGCCGAGCACGAACTTGCGCGCCGGCAGGTCGAAGATCGACTGGTGCGCGTCGAGTTCGCGCAGCATGCGCCGCGCGAGGACCGCCAGCGGATAGGGCGCGAGATCGCTCATTGCGCGGCCTCGCACGGGACAAGAGTCTTCATGGTGGCTCGATGCATGCGGCGATGTTAGCAGAACCAACCGGGCGGCTGAATCACCCGGAAGCAGGTATCATCGAAGACCGCAGAGTTGACACTGAGCGGAGTGCTAACGGCATGGCCACGCTGATCAGAAACGGGCGCATCGTCACCGCGGTCGACGACTACGCGGCCGACATCCTGGTGGACGACGGGTGCATCCGCACCATCGGACGCGAACTCGCCGTCGGCGGCGACGCGGAGGTGCACGACGCGAGCGGCCTGCTGGTGCTCCCCGGGGGCGTGGATGTCCACACCCACCTCGACTTGATCACCCCGTGCGCGCGCTCGGTCGACACCTTCGGCAGCGGCACCAAGGCGGCGGCGTTCGGCGGCACCACCACGCTGGTGGACTTCTGCACGCCGGTGGCGGGCGAGAGCCCGTTGAAGGGGCTCGAGGACTGGCACCGGTTGAGCGAGAGCGCCTGCGTGGACGTCGGCGCGCACATGATTCTGCTCGACGCGAATCCGGGCACCCTCGAGGACATGAAGACGCTTATCCGCAGCGAGGGCGTCAGCAGCTTCAAGCTGTTCCTGGCCTATCCCGGCGCGCTGATGGTCGACGACGGGGCGCTCTTCAAGGCGATGCGCGTGGCCGGCGCCAACGGTGCGATGACCTGCGTCCACGCCGAGAACGGGCCCGTGATCCAGGCGCTGGTGCAGGAGGCGCTGGACCAGGGACTGACCGCGCCGAAGTACCACGCGCTCACCCGCCCTGCGATTCTCGAAGGCGAGGCCACGCAGCGCGCCATCCGCCTGGCCGAGCTGGCCGCAACGCCGCTCTATATCGTGCATCTGTCCGCGGCACAGGCGCTGTCCGCTGTCACCGAAGCGCGCGACCGCGGCATCCCGGTGCACGCCGAGACCTGCCCGCAGTATCTCTTCCTGACCGAGGAGGAGTACGCGCGGCCCGGCTTCGAGCCGGCGAAGTACGTGATGACGCCGCCGCTGCGCGACGCGAGCCACCAGCGCGAGCTCTGGCGCGGCCTCCAGACCGACGACCTGCAGGTGGTGTCCACCGACCACTGTCCGTTCTGTTTCAACGAGCAGCCCTACGGCATGCAGTTCTCCAAGCAGCAGGGCATCGACAGTTTCAGCCGGATTCCGAACGGCGCGCCGGGGGTCGAGACCCGCCTGCCGCTGGTCTTCGACGGCGCGGTGGTGAAGCACGGGATGTCGCTGAACCGCTTCGTCGAAATCACCGCGACCGCGCCCGCGAAGCTCTTCGGCCTGTTCCCGAAGAAGGGCACGATCGCGGTCGGCAGCGACGGCGACCTGGTGCTGTTCGACCCGGGCGAGCGCTGGACCGTCCGCGCCGCCGACCATCACAGCCGCACCGACTACACGCTGTTCGAGGGCCGCGTGGTGACCGGACGGGTGAAGAAGGTGTTCGTGCGCGGGCAGTGCATCGTGGACGGGACGAACTGGCTCGGACGCGAGGGCATGGGGCAGTACCTGCGCCGCGGCGAGTCGGGACGGCCTTGAGCGGTCCGGGCTTGATAAGATTCCGGGAATGAAAGCGGAAAGCCTGCGTATCGACGGCGATCGTCTGGTCGCGCGCCTCGCCGAGCTTGCGGCGATCGGTGCGACCGACGAAGGCGGCTGCTGCCGGCTCGCGCTGACGGACGAAGACCGCGCCGGCCGCGACCTCGTCTGCCGCTGGATGCGCGAGCTGGGCCTCGAAGTGCGCGTCGATCCGATCGGCAACCTCTTCGGCTGCCGCGCCGGCACCGAGGACACGGCGCCGGTGATGACCGGATCGCATATCGACACCGTGCGCACCGGCGGGCGCTACGACGGCTGCCTCGGCGTGCTCGCCGGAATCGAGGTCGTGCGCACGCTCGACGCCGCGGGGCTGCGCACGCGCCGTCCCCTCGTGGTCGGCGTGTTCACCAATGAGGAAGGCGCGCGCTTCGCGCCCGACATGCTGGGCTCGCTGGTATACGTCGGCGGCCTGCCGCTCGAGGAGGCCTATGCCCGCACCGGCATCGACGGCAAGCGCCTGGGCGACGAGCTGCTGCGCATCGGCTATCGCGGCGACGCCCCGATGCCGCTCTACCGCCCGCACGCGCACGTCGAGCTGCATATCGAACAGGGCCCGGTGCTCGACGCCGAAGGGATCACGATCGGTGCGGTGGAGAACCTCCAGGGCATTTCGTGGCAGGAAGTGAGCATCGCCGGTGAGTCGAACCACGCCGGCACCACGCCGATGCGGCTGCGGCACGACGCGGGCTACTGCGCGGCGGCGATCGGCGCGTTCCTGCGCTCGCTCGCGCGCGAGCTGGGCGGGAGCCAGGTGTGCACGATGGGGGCGATGACGCTGCACCCCAATCTCATCAACGTTATCGCCTCGCGTGCAAACGTAACGGTCGATCTGCGCAACACCGACGAGGCGGCGCTCCAGGAGGCCGAACGGCGGCTCGCCGCGTTCCTGTGCTCACTCGCCCGCGACGAGGGCGTGACGATCGAGACGCGGCGCCTTGCCCGCTTCGAGCCGGTGAGCTTCGACGCAGGCGTCGCCGCGCTCATCACCCGCGTCGCGGCGCGCCTTGGCCACACCTGCCGGCCGATGACCTCCGGCGCGGGCCACGACGCGCAGATGCTGGCGCGGCTCTGCCCGACGGCGATGGTGTTCGTGCCTTCGGTGAAGGGCATCAGCCACAACCCCGCGGAACACACCGCCCCGGA
The DNA here is from genome assembly GCA_001770425.1 of Betaproteobacteria bacterium RIFCSPLOWO2_02_FULL_65_20. Taxonomy (GTDB): domain Bacteria; phylum Pseudomonadota; class Gammaproteobacteria; order Burkholderiales; family SG8-39; genus JACQTO01. The sequence continues at coordinate 12,448 of MEQZ01000093.1, forward strand.
GCATCTCGCCGCGGGTGCCGACGTGCTGCTGCACACGCTGGTGGAGCTGGCGGCATGAGCAGGGAGCAGGGGCCCCGCGCAGCGGGGATGCGAGCGCCCGCGAATGCCGCCGGACGCCGACGCCTTGGCGCTGTAAGTGGCATGGACGGATCGGAGGCGGCCGCATGACGCGCATGGTGACGGTCGGCGCGGCGCAGCTCGGGCCCATCGCGCGCGCTGACTCGCGCTCGGACGTGGTGGCGCGGCTCGTCGCACTGCTGCGAGCGGCTAAGGGACATGGCTGCGACGTGGTCGTGTTTCCTGAACTGGCGCTGACGACGTTCTTTCCGCGCTGGTACTTCGAGCGCCAGGAGGAGGTCGACGCGTTCTTCGAGCGCGAGATGCCGGGACGCGAGACGCAGCCGCTGTTCGACGCAGCGCACGAGCTGGGCATCGGTTTCTATCTAGGCTACGCCGAGCTTGCCGTCGAGGAGGGCCGCACACGGCGCTTCAATACGTCCGTCCTCGTCGACAAGTCGGGCCGCATCGTCTCGAAGTACCGCAAGATCCACCTGCCCGGGCACGCCGAGCACGAGCCGTGGCGGCGCATCCAGCACCTGGAGAAGCGCTACTTCGAGGTCGGCAACCTGGGCTGGCCGGTGGTGCGTGCTTTC
>MEQZ01000094.1:0-27866 GCA_001770425.1 Betaproteobacteria bacterium RIFCSPLOWO2_02_FULL_65_20
GGGTGAGTTTTTCCAGCATGCGCTACTCGGCGATCGCACGGGTGATCGGTTTGCCTTCCAATGCCAGATAGTGGTCAAAGCAAGCGATGACTTTTTCGGGGGCCAGCGTGAGTTGCTTCAGTCCCTGATGCAAGTCGAACAGGTCGCGGCTTGCCCGTCGCTGAAGCAGCGCGCGCAGCTTCGTGGCCAACAATTCTTCGGGTTCGAATGACGCGATCTCGGTCTCTCCTCGGTACCAGTCGCTTTCCAATGCAAATGGGTACCGCTTGATGCCGAGCAAGCTCGTGTGCTTGCGGGTGTTGATTTCGACCTTGAGTTTTAGTGTTGCCTGGGAATCGACCTCGGGCGTGAACTTGAACACCAGATGCATCGAGTGACCTGCCTGCTCCCTTTGGCATCTTCCAAGCCACGACAACGATTCCCGAATCGCGTCGACCGTCGCACCGATGGGCTCTGCCGGAATCTGCACCAAGTCGATGTCTTCCGAATAGCGCAGCGGCTGATTGAACAGCAGTTTGTGGATTGCCGTTCCGCCCCGGAACGCTATCTTGTCCTTCAGTGCCGGCGCATTGAACAGGTCGCACAACGCGCGGCAGATGATCAGGTCCTGCTCGATCTGCCTCAAGTCTGGCCAAGGCGCCTTGACACTCCATGCCTGCAGGAATGCGGTGGGAATCATTCTGCGACATCCACCGTTTCATTGATCATAAGTTTCCATTTCACGTTTCTCTCGTGGGCCTGCGCCAGTGCTGCCACGATAGGCTTCACGGCGGGATCCAGTGGCAACGTCGTTTTGGCTTGCTTGACGAACGGTTCCAGCGCACGGGCCTGGCGACCGTGCCCCGCCCGTTCGAGCAAATAGCCGAGCCGACGTACAGCCGAGTTTTCGTATGCGGCAGCCGCCTTCGCCAGCGTGCGCGGATTGGCCTTTGCGCCAATCTCCTTGGCGATATGCGCGACGCCATTGATGCCGGCCGCCTTGTGGAAGTAGCGCACACAGTCGAGCAGCGTCAGCTCGACGCTGGCAACCTTTGCGAAGCCGGCATCGCTCTTCATCTGACCGACCAGGTCGGGCTTGTTGACTTGAGCGAATGCCTCGGGCCCCTGATAGATGAACTGCAGGCGGTGACGACCAAGGTCGAAGTCCCGCAACTGCCTTGGGACGACGACCTGGAAGACCATGCTGGCCTGATGCGACGAGCCGTGGAATGCCGCCGCGCGCAGCAGCGAAATACGGTAGTCGATCGCCTGATGCTTCATCAGCGGGTCGATCCACTTCACGGGGTCGGGCGCGCTGGCGATTTGGTCTTCCGGGCGCAGGATGAGGTAGAAGCCGTGCCTGGGATTCGCCAAGCGGCGCTTCTTGATCGAGCGCGTGATCGCTGCGGCCAAAGCCGAGGGCTTCAGGCCGAGCGCCGCGAGGGCCTCATCCCGGGAGAAGTAGGCACGGCCGCGAGCGAGCAGATCGTCGAGGTAAGAGTCCAGCGTAGCCATGCCATAACATACGCAAAACTCGACGTATTGTCAAGAGTTTTGCATATGATATGGGTCACTCCCACTCGATGGTCGCTGGTGGCTTGCCGGAAATATCGTACACGACGCGGTTTATGCCGCGGACTTCATTGATGATCCGGTTCGACACACGAGCCAGCAGATCGTACGGCAGTTCGGCCCAATGTGCCGTCATGAAATCCGTGGTCTGCACCGCGCGCAGCGCGACCACGTAATCATAGGTGCGCCCGTCTCCCATCACCCCCACCGAGCGCACCGGCAGGAACACCGCGAAAGCCTGTGCGGTCATATCGTACCAACTCGACTCGCCGGCGACCCCCTCCAGTTTCGCCGCCCGCAACTCATCGATGAAGATCGCATCGGCCCGCCGCAGCAGATCGGCATACTCGGGCTTCACCTCGCCCAGGATGCGCACCCCGAGCCCCGGGCCGGGGAACGGGTGCCGGAACACCATTTCGCGCGGCAGACCGAGCGCCAATCCGAGCTCGCGCACCTCGTCCTTGAACAGTTCCCGCAACGGCTCCAAGAGCTTCAGATGCAGCGTATCGGGAAGGCCTCCGACGTTGTGATGCGACTTGATCGTATGGGCCTTCTTGGTCTTGGCGCCGGCCGACTCGATCACGTCGGGGTAGATGGTTCCCTGCGCAAGCCACTTGACGTTGGTGAACTTCGCGGCCTCCTCCTGAAACACGTGCACGAATTCGCGGCCGATGATCTTGCGCTTCTGTTCGGGGTCCGCGACGCCGGCCAGGCCGTGCATGAAGCGCTCGCTCGCGCCGACCATATCTACCCTGACACCGAGGTGCCTGGCGAACGTTTCCATCACCTGTGTCGCCTCGTTCAACCGCAGCAGCCCCGTGTCGACGAATACGCAGGTGAGCTGGTCACCGATCGCACGGTGAATGAGGGCGGCGGCCACCGAGGAGTCGACGCCGCCTGAGAGGCCCAGGAGCACTTCTTCCTTGCCGACCTGGGCACGAATGCGCTCGACCGCCTCCGCGACGTAGTCGGGCATGTTCCAGTCCTGCCCGCAGCCGCAGATAGCGTGAACGAAACGCGCGAGGATCGCCTTTCCCTGCCTGGTGTGCGTGACTTCAGGATGGAACTGAACGCCATAGAAGCGGCGCGACTCGTCGGCCATGGCCGCAATCGGCGTGGACTCGTTGCCGGCGATGACGCTAAACGACGGCGGCAGCGCGGTAACCTTGTCGCCGTGGCTCATCCAGACTTCGAGCAGGCCGTGCTGTTCGGGACTGACACGGTCCTGAATGCCCTCGAGCAGGGCCGAATGGCCCCGGGCGCGCACTTCCGCGTAACCGAACTCGCGCACACGCGAGGGCTCCACCCCTCCCCCCAGTTGCGCCGCCATGGTCTGCATGCCGTAGCAGATGCCCAGTACGGGGACACCGAGATCGAACACCGCCTGCGGCGCCCGAGGCGTGTCGCCTTCGGTCACGGATGCCGGCCCGCCGGAAAGAATGATCCCTCGCGGGCTGAACTCGCGGATGAACGCGTCGCTGACGTCGTAAGGGTGAAGTTCGCAGTAGACCTTCGCCTCGCGCACGCGTCTGGCGATGAGTTGCGAGTATTGGGCGCCGAAATCGAGGATCAGGATCTTGTCATGCATGAATCCAGAATCCTAAGCCGGACGAGCCGGAACCAACCAGGCCTGCTCGATTCTTGCTTTTCATAATCTCCCGATATCTTCGCCAGAACTGTCAACACCGGAGTCGTAACAGACTAATCAATGTGGTAATTGGGCGATTCCTTGACGATCTGCACGTCATGAACATGCGACTCGCGTATGCCCGCGGCGGTGATTTCGACGAACTGCGAGCCGGTGCGGACAGCTTCGATGCTGTCGCAGCCCAGATAGCCCATGCTCGCGCGCAGACCGCCCATGAGTTGCTGGACGACGCCGATCACCGGACCCTTGTAAGGCACCCTGCCTTCCACGCCTTCGGGGACGAGCTTGTCGGCGTGCGTCGCGGGATCCTGGAAATAGCGGTCCGCCGCACCCTGCTGCATCGCGCCCAGCGACCCCATGCCGCGGTAGGACTTGTAGGATCGGCCCTGAAACAGCTCGATCTCTCCCGGAGACTCGTCGGTGCCGGCGAACAAGCCCCCTAGCATCACCGCATGCGCGCCTGCGGCGAGCGCCTTCGCGATATCGCCGGAGTAGCGAATGCCGCCGTCGGCGACCAGGGGCACGCCGAGGCTCGCCAGGGCCGCCGCCACTTCCTGGATTGCCGTGATCTGCGGCACGCCCACGCCGGCAACGATACGCGTAGTACAGATCGATCCTGGACCGATTCCGACCTTCACGCCGTCGGCGCCGTGGTCGACAAGCGCACGGGCTCCGTCTCCGGTGGCGATATTGCCGCCGATCACTTCGATGGAAGGATAGTTCTGCTTGACCCATTTGACCCTGTCAAGCACGCCCTGTGCATGTCCATGGGCCGTGTCGACGACGATCACGTCGACGCCCGCCTCGACCAGCGCCGCCACCCGTTCCTCCGTGCCTTCGCCCACGCCGACCGCTGCCCCCACCAGCAATTTTCCCTGCTGGTCCTTGCATGCGTACGGATGCTCGCTCGACTTGAGGATATCCTTCACCGTGATCAAGCCGCGCATCTCGAAGGCGTCGTTGACGACCAGTACGCGCTCGAGGCGGTGCCGGTGCAGCAGCGCCCGCGCTTCCTCCGGGCTGGCTCCCTCCTTCACGCAGATCAGCCGGTCCTTTGGCGTCATGATTGCCCGCACCGGCGCATCCAGGTCGGTTTCGAAGCGGTAATCGCGGTTGGTCACCATGCCGACCACCTTGCCCCCTTCGACCACAGGGAAGCCCGACACTTTGAATTGCCGGGTGAGATCCAGCAACTCGCGCACGGTGATGTCGGGGGAGACCGTCATCGGGTCGCGAAGCACGCCTGACTCGTAGCGCTTGACCTTCAGCACCTCCGCCGCCTGGCCGATGGGTGACAGGATCTTGTGGATAATGCCGATCCCGCCCTCCTGCGCCAGTGCAATGGCCAGGCGCGCCTCGGTGACGGTATCCATCGCCGCGGATACCACCGGCAGGTTCAGGCTGATGTTCCTGGTGAGGCGGGTCCTGAGACTGACCTCCCGCGGAAGGACGGTCGAGTGCGCGGGAACGAGCAGGACGTCGTCGAAAGTGAGTGCCTTCTGAATCGTGCGCATGGCGACATCCGCAAAAGGCGGATTATACGCACCCGACGAAAGCAGGTAAATTGCTCTGCGCGCGGCCCGCTGTTCAGCGTCGGGGCTTCGTTGACGGGTCGGGGAAAAGCGGTTATGTTGCTGCGTCAACAGCATCGGAAGGCCGTGCCATCATGCTTCGATTACTGGTCTTGAGCGCCTTGTCGGTCTACACCGCCGCTGCGCAAGCCCAGGTGTACAAGTGCATCGATGCGAGCGGAAAGACCACCTACCTGCAGTCTTTCTGCCCTTCGGGCGCCAAGTCCGCTGCCATCAGCAGGATCGTGCCTCCGGCTCCTCCCCCACCGGCCGCAGGAGAAGGTGGCGCGGAAGAGGAGGGAAAGGCCGGCAAGGATGGGAAAGTCGCCAAGGCGTCCGGACCCAAGTCCGCAGCGGAGTTGGAGCAGGAGTTCCGCAAGCGCAAGCAGGAGCAGGAGAAGTTGCAGGAGAAGGAGGCGCAGAAGCTGGCCAATGCGAAAATCCGAGAGGAGAACTGCCGCAGTTCCCGCCTGCAGCTCATGAACCTGGAGTCGGGTGCCCGCCAGTTGCGGCTGGACGACAAGGGCGAGCGCAGTTACCTCAACGATACCCAGATCGAGCAGGAAAAGGCGAACGCGCGCAAGGCCGTCGAGCTGTGGTGCAATTAGGACGGGCTTGGGTCTAAGCGCGGTTCTTCGCTGATGCAGCGCGCCGCCGTCTCACCTCTTTCGGGTCGGCGTTCAGCGGGCGGTAGATTTCCACGCGATCGCCGTCCTGCAAGGGCGTATCGAGCTTTGCCAGCCGCCCGAATATTCCCACGCGATTGCGATTTATGTCGATCTCCGGACACTGGGCGAGCAGGCCGCTGGCGCGAATGGCCTCGCCGACGGTGCTGCCGGGCGCAAGACGCAGATGCGTGAGCACGGCCTTGCCCGGCGGCGCGTACGCCACCCCGACCATGATCGTCCGCGTCTTCACGGCTGCACGTGGATCTGTTCCGCGCGCTTCACGAAAGCATCCATGAAACTGTTGCTTATATGGTGAAACACCGGCCCGATCAGCCGCTCCAACAGCCGGCTCGAGATCTCGTACTCGAGGCGGAACTCGATCTTGCATGCATCCTCGCCGAGCGGCGTGAACCGCCAGCGGCCGCTCAGGTGGCGAAACGGCCCCGAAACCAGTTGCATGGCGATGGTCCTGCCAGGCTCATTCGTGTTCTCGGTGGTGAACTGCTCGCGGATGCCGTGAAAATTGACGTGCATCGTGGCGACGGTGCGCGTACCCTCGCGCTCTGCCACGACGGCGCCGCTGCACCAGGGAAGAAACTCGGGGTAGGACTCTATATCCTCGACCAGCGCGTACATCCTTTCCGCGCTGTAGCCCACCAGAGAAGATCGATCGACCATGATCATCGTTGCTAGAATTCTACGACTTTATCGGATCACCGGATGAGCATCGTCGAAAACCGGAAGGCGCTCCACGACTACTTCATCGAGGAGCGCTGCGAAGCGGGTCTGGCGCTGGCTGGCTGGGAGGTAAAGGCAATCCGCGCCGGACGCGCCCAGATCAAGGAGGCTTATGTCGTTGTTCGCAATGCGGAGGTCTATCTGATCGGCGCCCACATCACGCCTCTCACCGCGGCCTCGACCCATGTCAGCGCGGATCCGACCCGTACCAGAAAACTGCTGCTTCATGCCGAGGAAATACGGCGGCTCATAGGCAAGGTCGAACGCGCAGGCTACACGCTGGTTCCGCTCGACCTGCATTACAAGGGCGGGCGCGTCAAGCTCACTGTCGGCCTGGCCCGGGGCAAGAAGCAGCACGACAAGCGCGAGGCCGAGAAGAACAAGGAATGGCAGCGCGAGCAGCAGCGACTGATCAAGTCAAAGCGCTGATGGCCTAAGGTGGCAGGGTGGCCGGTCTCTTACGGATCAAGCAGAGGCAGGTCCGGCGAAGCATTTGGTTTTCTTCAGTCTCCCGATCTTGGGAAGTTGCAACTTCGCAACTTCCCAAGATCGGGAGATCGATGAAAGGCAAACCGAGCCAGCCCGTTCGATTCCGGCTCGTCCAGCCTATCGTTTGCCGAGGTTCTGGCGCACCTGCTCGAACAGGCAGATTGCCACGGCCGCCGCTATGTTCAGCGACTCGGCTTGACCCGGCATCGGAATCCGGACGCGCTCGGCAGCCAAGGCCGCTGCCTGCGCCGACAGACCCGCTCCTTCGTTGCCGAACAGCCACGCGACCGGCCCGCGCAAATCGGCCTCGAAGACGGACGCTTGAGCCCTCGGTTCGGTTGCGATGATTCTCGCGCGGACGCGTCTTTGCAGGTCAACGAAGGCCACGTTCTCGTGTATGGAAAGACAGAAATGCGCGCCCTGCCCCGCGCGCACGACTTTCGGCGCCCAGGCGAACACCGATCCTGGAGACAGAAAGACCTGGCAGATCCCCGACGCCACGGCACTGCGAAGGATCGAACCCAGGTTGCCCGGGTCCTGAATGCCTTCGATCATCAGGCAGTTGTCGATCGCTTCGGGCAGCGGCCGCGCTGCCGGCGTTCGCACGACGGCCAGGATGCCGGAACTGGTGACGACCTGGGAAATCCGCGCGATCAGGTCATCCGCGAACAGCAGCCTAGTCCTTGTCGGGGCCTGGTCGAAGAGTGTGCGCACCTGCGGATTCGCAAAGGCGGATGCGCCCGCCACCAGCACTTCGGCAGTGCCGCCGCTCCTGCAATAGGCCTCGACCAGGTGTGCGCCGTCCAGAATGGTCAATGCCGACGCTCGTCGCTCGCGCGAGGACGTCGCCAGACGCATCAGCCGCTTGACCTGTGCGTTGTCGCGCGATCGGATCACCCGGATCGCCGTATCCATGCTCAGAGAACTCCGGATATCATTCTTCTCACGGGTGCGAAAGTCCTGCGGTGGATTTCGCAGACGCCATGACGCCTCAGCGCATCCAGGTGTTCGGGCGTCGGATAACCCTTGTGGCGGTCGAACCCGTACAGCGGAAATCGGTCGTGCAGGCGCAGCATCTCGGCATCGCGCCCGGTTTTCGCCAGGATCGAGGCCGCAGAAATCGCCGCGACTGTCGCGTCGCCGCCAATGATGGCGCGAACCCGCTGGTCGATCTCCGGACAGTGCAGACCGTCGACCAGCACCTCTGTAGGAGTTAACGACAACCGCCCGACCGCACGCCTCATCGCCAGCAGCGAGGCCCGCAGAATGTTCAGCCGGTCGATCTCCTCGACGGTTGCGAATGCGACCGCCCAGGCAAGCGCGCGGGTCCTGATGGATTCGGCGAGCGCCATGCGGCGTTTCTCCGACAGCTTCTTGGAGTCGGCCAGTCCCGCAATCGGCCGCGTCGCATCCAGCACCACCGCTGCAGCGTACACGGGGCCGGCGAGCGGGCCCCTGCCCGCTTCGTCCACACCGCAAATCAGGGCTTCAGCCATGCGAGTACGGCCTTCGCAGCGCCCGCCGCCGTGTCCTGGCGCAGGCTGCGGTGAATGGCGGCGAGCTTCTCCGGCAGACGGCGCCGGATCACAGGGTCGTTGTGCACGTTCACCAGCGCCTGTGCGAGATTCTCCGGTGTCGCATCGTTCTGCAGAAGTTCCGGTACGATGAATTCGCCGGCGATGATATTCGGCAGGCCCACGTAAGGCTGGTAGCGCATCCGCGACATGATATTCCAGGTGAATTCTGCCATCCGGTAAGTAATCACCATCGGCTTGCGGTACAGCGCCGTCTCCAGCGTGGCGGTGCCGCTTGCCACCAAGACCGCGTCCGAGGCCGCGATCGCCTCGCGTGCATGGCCGAACAGGATGGTCAGCGGGAGGTCCTGGCCACCCTCGTTGTACAGCGCGGCCTCGAACAGGCCGCGCGTCTCCCGGGTGGCCAGAGGCACGAGGAACTGCGCCCCGGGCAGCCGTTCGTGCACGAGCTGCGCTGTGCGTACGTAGGTCGTCGCCATGTATCTCAACTCCGTCTGCCGGCTCCCGGGCAGCAGCGCCAGAATCGGGCGTACGCCGGAAAGGCGGAGTTGCTCGCGTGCCGCGGCAGTCGAGTCCTCCATCGGTATGACGTCGGCCAGAGGGTGGCCGACGTAGGCGACTGGAATGTTCGCCTGCCGATAAAGCACGGTTTCGAACGGGAACAGGACCAGCATCTGGTTCACCGCGCGTGCGATGCGCCGCAGGCGTGCGCCTCGCCAGGCCCAGACGGACGGACTGACGTAGTGCACGGTCGGTATGCCGCTGCGCTTGAGCCACGCCTCCAGATCGAGATTGAAATCCGGCGCGTCGATGCCGACAAAAAGAGCCGGTTTCTCGCTGAGCAATCGACGCCGAAGCCGCCGGAGGATGCCGACGATTTCCGGATAGTGGCGCAGCACCTCGACGTAACCGCGGACGGCAAGTTTCTCCATCGGAAACCAGGATTCGAAGCCTGCTGACTCCATCTTCGGCCCGCCGATGCCGGCAAATCGGGCGCCCGGAAGATGCGATTTCAGTGCCTCGATGAGGTGCGCACCGAGGAAGTCGCCCGAGGCCTCGCCGGCCACCATCGCGATAAGCGGTGTCGACACAGGCTTCTCAGCGGACGATTCCGCGCCGTGAATCCAGGAGAAACTCGAGGAATAAGCCCACTTCGGCGTGGGTTTGCGCCTGTACGGCGAGCGCCTCTTTGGCACCGTCCAGCGTGAGCCCGGACTTGTAGAGCGTCTTGTAGGCGGCCTTGATCGCAGCAACGGCCTCGGGGGAAAAACCACGCCTTTTGATGCCTTCGCTGTTTATTCCGTAAGGCTTGGCCGTGTTGCCCGCCGCGGTCACGTAGGGCGGCAGATCCTGGAGCAGGATGGTTCCCATCGCGGTTATCGAGTGAGCGCCTATGGCGACGAACTGATGGACCACGGTGAAGCCGCCCAGAACGGCGAAGTCGCCGACATGGACATGGCCGGCAAGCTGCGCGTTATTGGCGAAGATGGTGTGGTCGCCAACCTGGCAGTCGTGCGCCAAGTGCACGTAGGCCATGATCCAGTTGTCGTCGCCCAGGCGGGTGACGGCGGCGTCCTGCGCGGTGCCGCAATTGAAGGTGCAGAATTCGCGGATCGTATTGCGGTCCCCGATCTCCAGCCTGGTGGGCTCGCCGGCGTATTTCTTGTCCTGCGGAGCGGCTCCGAGGGAGCAGAATGGGAATATCCGGTTGTCGGCACCGATTCGGGTTCGGCCGTCGATGACGACGTGCGGCCCCACCTGGGTGTTTGCACCCAGTTCCACTTCGGCGCCGATGATCGAATAGGCGCCGACGCTGACGCCCGGCGCGAGCTTCGCCCCGGGATGAACGATCGCGGTTGTATGGATCACAGGGTTCGGATGGTGCACATGATCTTCGCCTCGGCGGCGAGGGCCTCGCCGACCCTGGCTTTGGCATCGAACTTCCAGATACCGCGAACGCGGCGCTCGAGCAGCACCTCCAGCGCGAGTTGGTCGCCCGGACTTACGGGCCGTTTGAAGCGCGCCCCGTCGATGCCCACGAAGTAATACACGGAATTGTCGTCCGGCTTGGTGCCAAGGGTGCGAAATGAAAGAATCGCCGCCGCCTGCGCCATGGCCTCCACGACCAGTACGCCCGGCATCACCGGATGATGCGGGAAGTGTCCCGCGAAGAACGGCTCGTTGACGCTGACATTCTTGATCGCGAGAATACGCTTGCCGGGCTCGCATTCGAGCACACGATCCACCAGGAGCATCGGATAGCGGTGCGGTAGATTGGCGAGGATCTCGTGGATGTCCATGGACTCATTCCTTTGCGTGCAGATCGGCGACCATGCGCTCGAGCATCCGGATGCGCACCTCGAGCTGGTCGATGTTCCTGAGCAGCACCGCGGTGCGGCTCCAGCTGCGGTTCTCCTGGAGCGGATACACGCCGGTGTAAGTCCCAGGCCGGATAATCGACTTGGTCACCAGCGTCCCGGCCGATATGTGCACGCCGTCGGCAAGCTCGATGTGGCCGAGAACGATCGCGCCTCCCCCCAGGGTGCAGTGACGGCCGATGCGGGCACTGCCGGCGATTCCGACGCATCCGGCCATTGCGGTGTGGGCGCCGACGCGAACGTTATGGCCGATCTGGATCTGATTGTCCAGCTTGACCCCGTCCTCGATCACCGTATCGTCCATCGCGCCCCGGTCGATCGTGGTATTGGCGCCTATCTCGACGTCGTCACCGATGATCACGCGCCCGATCTGCGGGATCTTGAGCCACTGGCCGGCGTCCAATGCCATGCCGAATCCGTCGGCCCCGATGACGACCCCCGAGTGCACGACGGCACGCCGGCCGATGACGCAGCGCTCATACACGACTACGGAGGGAAACAGCCTGCTTGCTTCTCCGATGCGTGTTTCGTCCCCGATCGTGCAGCCCGCGGCTATGCACGCCCCTTCCCCGACTTCGGCGCCCCTGCCGATATGGCAGCCCGGTCCGATCCGCGCGGAAGCGGCGATGCGCGCACCCGGCTCGATAACTGCGCTCGCGTGCACGCCGGCTTCGACTTCCTGCGGCGGATTGAGCAGCGCGGAAACCCGCGCGAAATAGAGGTAGGGATCATTGCACAGGATGCGGGGCACCGACGTGGCGTCTTGCTGCGCATGCGCCACGACCACCGCAGCGGCGCGCGTAGCGCGCAGCTGCGGCAGGTATCTGCCCTGGGCAAGAAATGCGATGTCGCCCGGCCCAGCGGACTCCAGCGTGGCGACCTGGCTGACTGTGACCTCGGGGTTGCCGACCACCTCGCCCCCTAGGCGCTCCACAATTTCAGCGAGCATGAATGCTCGGGGGGCGGTCATCCCGCTATTTCGCCGGCTTGCTTTCGTCCAGCGCCTTGATGACCTTCTCGGTGATGTCGATGCGCGGGCTCGCCCAGACCGCTTCCTGGAAGATGATGTCGTACTTCTCGACCTCGGCGATCTGCTTCACCGCCCGGTTGGCGCGCTCGATGACCCCGGACAGTTCCTCGTTGCGGCGCTGATTGAAGTCCTCGCGCGCCTCGCGCTGCTTGCGCTGGAACTCGCGGTTGAGATCCGCGAACTCGCGCTCGCGCTTGGTGCGCTCGGACTCCGGCAGGGTCACCGCGTTCTTCTCGAGCGTTTCCTGCTGGCGTTTCAACTGCTCGGCCATCTTGCCGAGTTCCTGGTCCCGTTTGGCGAACTCCTGTTCGATCTTTTTCTGCGCGCGCACCGCCGGCGCGGAATCCCGCAGTATGCGCTCAAGATTTACATAGCCGACCCGACCTTCGGCCCGGGCAACGCTGCTCGCGGCAAACAGCGCCAGCAGGGAAAGAAGCATTAGACGCGCGTAACTCAATTCCGTCTCCTACCTATACCGCGGGGTGCCCCGCAACAATGCCGAACATTATACCCGTATCGTCAAAACACCTGGCCGAGCGTGAACTGAAGGCGCTGGATATTGTCGCCGGACTTCTCGTTCAACGGCTTGGCGATGCTGAATTTGAGGGGGCCGACCGGCGAATTCCAGGCCAGGCTCAGCCCCCCCGCGAAACGCAGGTCGGAAAGGGCGATCTTTTCCCCGGGCGCAAACACCTGCCCGCCGTCGACGAAGGCGCCTAGCCTTACCGACCGGTCCGAGCCCGACCCGGGCATCGGAAACAGCAACTCTGCATTGCCCACCAAGCGCCGGTTGCCGCCCTGGGTGCTGTTGTCGGTCGGGTCGCGCGGACCCAGCGAGGAGGTGTTGTAACCGCGAACGGAACTCACGCCACCCGCGTAATAGTTCTTGAAAAACGGCAGCGGCTTGCCGCTCAATCCGTCGCCCACCCCTACGTCGCCCCGCAGCATCAGCGTGAAGGTCTGGCTGATCGGATAGAACCACTGGTGTTCATAGGCGGTCTTGTAGTATCGCAAGCTTCCCACCGGCATGGTCACTTCGGCACTGAGACGCTGCAAGTTCCCTCGCGTGGTCCATATGACGCTGTCGCGCGTATCCCTGGTCCAGCCGGCAGTTCCTATGATGAATGAATAATCGTTTCCATACAGATTTTCGAAGTTCAGCAGCCGCAACGGGCTATCTGGGAACAATCCGAGTTTGGTGTTTTCGGCCGACAGGCCCATACCGATGGTGTCGGTCTCGCTCATCGGAACGCCGTACCGTATGCCGGCACCCAGCGCATTCGTCGTGTAATGCCCGAGCGCGAGCACATTGGCGTCAACCTTGCGGTTGTATATGTCGAATCCCCGTGAAACGCCGTCCACCGTGTAGTACGGCTGGGTGAACGACATCGACAGCACTCTGCTGTAGCTGCCACTGTTCACCTGCGCACTGAGCGTGTTGCCGCTGCCGAAAATGTTGGATTGCGAAACCCCGGCCTGCAGAATGAGCTTGTCTGCGCTCGAAAACCCGATCCCCATCATGATCGCGCCGGTGGGTTTCTCCTTGACCCGGACCGCGACGTCCACCTGGTCGGTGGTGCCGGTCACCGGCGGTGTTTCCACCTCGACCTCGGCGAAGTAGCCGGTGCGGTCGATGCGCTGCTTGGACAACTGCAGCTTCGAGGCGTCGTAAAAGCCGCCTTCCAACTGGCGCATTTCGCGGCGGATGACCTCGTCCCGGGTGCGCGTGTTGCCGCCGATGTTGATGCGCCTGACGTACACCCGCCTTCCTGCATCGACCATGAAGGTGAACGCGACGCTACGCTTGTCCCGGTCGACGTCGGGCACGGCGCTGGCATTGGCGAATGCGTAACCGTCGTTGCCCAGCCGATCGACGATATTCTTGGAGGTTTCGGAAAGCTTTTCGCGCGAGAACGGGTCACCCGGCCTGAGCGCGATCAGCTTGCGCAGTTCCTCCTCGGGCACGATCGGGTCGCCGCCGATCTTCACGCCGGAGATCGTGTACTTCTCGCCCTCGGAAATATTGACCGTTATGTATATGTCGCGCTTGTCCGGCGTGATCGAGACCTGCGTCGAATCGATATTGAAGTCCAGATAGCCGCGGTTCATGAAATAGGAGCGCAGATTCTCCAGGTCGCCCTGCAGCTTCTGGCGCGAATACTGGTCGTTCTTCGTGTACCAGGTGAACCAGCCGGGTGTGCGCAGGACGAACAGGGCGAGCAGGTCACGTTCGGCGTAGGACCGGTTGCCGACGATGTTGATACTGCGGATCTTGGCGACCTCGCCCTCGTCGATGCCGAAGTTGATGCCGACGCGGTTGCGATCGAGCGGCGTGACTGTGGTGGTCACCACGACCCCGTACATCCCGCGGGTGAGGTATTGGCGCTTGACCTCCTTCTCCGCCTGATCGAGTTGGGCGCGGTCGAAGGTGCGGCCTTCCTGGAATCCGACGTCGCGCAGGCCCTTTTTCACCTGTTCCTTGTCGAACTCCTTCATGCCGACGAAGTCGATCGAGGCGATCGCCGGCCGTTCCTCGACCACTACCACCAGCACGTTCCGGTCTACCTCGAGCCGCACATCGCGGAAGAATCCGGTCCCGAAAAGCGCCCGGATTGCCTGCGAGGCCTTCTCGTCTGTCATCGTCTCCCCGACCTTGACGGGGAGGTAGCTGAAGACTGTGCCCGCCTCGATGCGCTGGATGCCCTCCACGCGGATGTCGCGCACGGTGAACGGGTCGAACGCCCAGGCGGCTTGCGCGAGGACAAACAGACAGATCACCAGGAGCAGGTTTCTTTTCATCGCCCTGGATTACCCCGAGAGAAGGCGGTTGATATCGTTATAGAAAGCGAAAGCCATCAGAAAGAGCAGTAAAGACAGCCCCAGCCGCTGGCCCAACTCCATCACGCGTTCAGAGACCGGACTGCCCTTGATGATTTCAGCGACATAATACATCAAGTGCCCACCGTCCAATAACGGAATCGGGAGCAGGTTCAGCACACCCAAACTGATGCTGATCAGCGCAATGAAGGCGACGTACGCCGCCAGGCCGAGTTGGGCGGACTGTCCCGCGTAATCCGCAATGGTGACCGGGCCCGAGAGGTTTTTCCACGATACTTCACCCATCAGCATCTTGCCCAGCATCCTCAGGCTGAATACCGCGGTATCCCAGGTGCGGACTAAGGCGAGCTTCAGCGCCGCAACGGGGCCGTAGCGTACGGTGGTGACGAACCCCTGCATCGCCTGCGCGTCTATGTGCGGGGACGCGCCGATGCGGCCGAAGCGCTTGCCGTTCTGCTCGACGATTTCTGGAGAGAGCGCGACGCCGATCTTCTCTTCCCCGCGCCAGAGTTCCAGTTTAATGGGCTTGCCTGGATGCGCGCGGACCGATGCGACCAGCTCGTCCCAGATCCTTACCGGCTGCCCGTCAATCGCAATCACCCGGTCGCCGGAACGCAGTCCGGCGCGCTCGGCGACGCCGCCGGCCACGATCCTGCCGATCACCGGCTCCACGTCGGGTCGATAGATGTGCAGGCCCATGCGCGCGAGCGGGTCCCCCTCGAAGCCATCCGCCGCGAAGCGCGCGAGCTCAAGCGTTCGCCAATCGACACGCTGGCTGCGGTCCAGGACTTCGAGGCGGGCCCGCTGCCTGTCCACGGCGAGTTGCAGCAGACGCCAGCGCACATCCTGCCAGCTCGCCACTGCCTCGTCGTTGATCTTCAGAATGGTGTCGCCGCGCTGCAGGTTTGCTGCCGCGGCGATGCTGCCCGGGTCCGGCGCGCCGACAATGGGTTTCGATTCCGGTACGCCGTGGAGAAAAAGCATCCAGTACAGCACTACGGCGAGCAGGAAATTCGCCGCCGGTCCCGCACCGACTATGGCGAAGCGCCGCCACACGCTCTGGCGATTGAACGCACGGTGAAGCTCCTCGGGGGCGACCGGACCCTCGCCTTCGTCGAGCATTTTCACATAGCCGCCCAGCGGGACCACGCAGACCGCCAACTCGGTCCCGTCGGCGCCGGCGCGATGCAACCACAGCGGCCGGCCGAAGCCGACGGAAAACCGAAGGACCTTCACGCCGGCGAGTTTCGCGACCAGATAGTGACCGTACTCGTGGATGATGATGAGCACCGCGAGCGCGACAACGAAGGCGCCGACTGTCACGAGCGCGTTCATGCGACCCTGCTCCGGTGCCGGTCGACGATGTGCACGGCGCGGGTGCGGGCGCGACGGTCCGCACCTATCACGTCCTCGAGCGTGCCGATCGCGGCGCAGGGTATGGATTGCAGCGTCTCTTCGATCACTTCGCTGATCTTAAGGAACGGCAGCCGGCCACCGAGGAATGCAGCCACGGCAATTTCGTTGGCCGCGTTCAGGATCGAGGGTGCCGTGCCTCCGGCTCGCAGGGCCTCGTAGGCGAGCCGCAGCCCCGGAAAGCGCTCGAAATCCGGTTGCTCGAAGGTGAGCGCGCCCATTGCGTACAGGTCGAGGAGCGGCACCCCGGCATCGATGCGGTCGGGGTAAGAAAGCGCCTGGGCGATCGGCGTGCGCATGTCCGGATTGCCCAGCTGCGCGAGCACCGAGCCGTCTACGTATTCGACCATCGAGTGGATCACGCTCTGCGGATGCACGACGACCTGGATCTGCTCCGGGCGCACGCCGAACAGCCAGTGTGCCTCGATCACCTCCAGGCCCTTGTTCATCATCGTGGCCGAATCGACCGAGATCTTGCGGCCCATTACCCAGTTGGGGTGCGCGCAGGCTTGGTCGGGGGACACCTCGCGCAGTTCCGAGCGCGGCCGCGACCGGAAAGGCCCTCCCGATCCGGTCAGCAGGATGCGCCGGATTCCGCTGGTATTCGGCTCTCCGGCAAGAGACACCGGCAGGCACTGGAATATCGCGTTGTGTTCGCTGTCGATCGGCAGCAGCGTTGCACCGTGTCGCCGGACCGTGTCCATGAAAACAGGGCCCGCCATCACCAGCGCTTCCTTGTTGGCGAGCAGCAGCTTCTTTCCGGCCCTGGCTGCGGCGAGCGCGGGCTCCAGGCCCGCCGCGCCGACGATGGCCGCCATCACGCAATCGACTTCGGACAAGGCAGCCGCCTGCACCAGGCCTTCCGCGCCGCACAGGACCTTCGCGGTTGCCCCGCATCGGGCCAGGGACTGCTTGAGCGCAGTTGCCAGCGACGCGTCCGCGACGCAGGCGTAGGCAGCGCCATGGCGCGCGCACAGTTCGGCCAGATCATCGACGTGGCGCGACGCAGTGAGCGCCGCCACCCGAAATCGGTCCGGATGCCGCGCGATCACATCGAGAGTGCTGCGCCCGATCGAGCCCGTCGCGCCCAGTACGGAGATGGTCTGCATGCGCGTCATTTCAGGAAGACGAGTGCGGCAAGCGGCAGCACCGGCAGCAGCGCATCGATGCGGTCCAGCACCCCGCCATGGCCGGGCAGCACGGACCCGCTGTCCTTCACACCCGCCTGACGTTTCATCTGCGACTCCAGCAAGTCCCCCTCAATTCCGGCTGCCGTCAGTCCGAGCAGCACCAGCACGAACCACAATCCTCCGAGCACGGTCTGCTGCCACGGTCCGAAGCTCGTCCCCCCCGCGGCGGCGAGCCAGCACATAGCATATACGGTCACGCCTGCCAGCGCGCCATAGACGCCCTCCCAGGTCTTCCCCGGACTGATGGACGGAGCCAGCTTGCGCCGCCCGAAGCGCCGACCGGTGAAATAAGCCGCTATGTCGGAGATCCAGACCACGGCCATGACGGCGAGCAGGAGGACCGGGCTCTGCCCGCGCAACGCCACCATCGCAGCGGCGTTCGGGACCAGAACGACCACGCCGGCCAGCAGCGGCACCGCAGAACTGGCGAACGCGGGACGTTCCCATAACCAGAGGGGCGCCAGCGCCACCCAGAAGACGGCTGCGGCGAGGTAGAGCCAGGATTGTCCGAAGAGCGGGCCGGAATCAAGGCCGGCATTCCAGCCGGCCCAAATTCCCGCCGCCCCGACGGCGCCGGCGTAGAGGCACCGGCCCGGCCATCGCAACCGTGCGAGGCCGGCCCACTCCCAGGCCGCCACCGCCAGCAGCGCTCCCACGAGCACGATCCAGCCCGTGCCTGGGAGCCAGAACAGCGCGCCGAGGAACCCCGCGAGCAGGATGACCGCAGTCAGGATTCGCGCTCTGAGCATCGCGCGCAAGCGATCAGCCGAATTTGTGTGCGCCTTCTTCGGATCCCTGGGCGACGCGTTCGGCTGCACTGAGCTGTTCGCTGGTGCGGCCGAAACGACGCTCGCGCTCTAGGAACCACGCGATTGCGGATTCCAGCGCACTGGCATCGAAATCGGGCCAGAGCGTGGTCGTGAAATACAGCTCGGTGTAAGCGAGCTGCCAAAGCAGGAAGTTGCTGATCCGCTGCTCGCCGCCGGTGCGTATGAACAGATCGGGCTCCGGAGCGAAATTCATTGCGAGGAACGGGCTGAGCTGCTCCTCCGTAAAATCCGCGTGCTGCTCGGGATGGTGCCGCACCATCTTGCCGATGGCCTGAATCAGATCCCAGCGGCCGCCGTAGTTTGCCGCGATGGTCAGCGTGAGGCGGCGGTTGGCGGCGGTGAGCGCCTCGCCATCGGCCACGAGGCCGGCGATGCGCTCGCCGAAGGCGGCTATGTCGCCGATCACCTTCAACCGGACCCCGTTGGCGTGAAGCTTGTCGACCTCCTGTTCCAGCGCGGCGAGAAACAACTGCTGGAGGACCGAAATCTCGTCGGCGGGCCGGCGCCAGTTTTCCGAACTGAACGCAAACAGGGTCAGGTATTCGATGCCCCGGTCGATGCAGGCGCGCGTGGTCTCCCGCACCGCCTCGACGCCGCGCCGGTGCCCGGCCACCCGCGGCAGAAACCGGCGCTTTGCCCAGCGCCCGTTGCCGTCCATGATGATGGCCAAATGCCGGGGCACGCTGCGTGCCTGCGGAATCTCCCTGGTGGAACTGGTATGAGCCATGGTCCTTGAGGTCGCCGCTTTTCCTGCCGTCACTGCGCGCCTAGATGGCCAGCAGGTCGGCCTCCTTCGCCGCCAGCGCCCTGTCGACATCGGCGATGAACTTGTCGGTCAGTTTCTGCACCTCGTCCTGGGCGCGGCGCTCCTCGTCCTCGGAGATGTCCTTCTCCTTGAGCAGTTCCTTTAGCGCATGAATCGCGTCGCGCCGCAGGTTGCGAACCGCAACCTTGGCGATCTCGCCCTCGTGCTTGACGACCTTGATGAGGTCTCGGCGCCGCTCCTCGGTGAGCGCCGGCATCGGTACGCGCACCAGTTCGCCCTGAGTGGCCGGATTCAGACCGAGGTCGGAATCGCGGATCGCCTTTTCCACGGCCCCTGCCATCTTCTTGTCCCAGGGGGTCACCCCGATGGTACGGTTGTCGATCAGCGTCACGTTTGCGACCTGTGGAATCGGGGTGGGCGTGCCGTAATAGTCGACCATCACATGGTCGAGTATGCCCGTGTGGGCGCGGCCGGTGCGCACCTTGCCGAGGTCGATCTTGAGCGCATCGAGCGACTTATGCATCTTCTGCTCGGTATTCTTCTTGATATCAGCGATGTTCATGTGACCTCCATCCCGGAAGGATTTCAGCAAACTGCCTCAGTAATACACCTGCGTACCCTCGTCTTCCCCGAGTACGATACGCTTCATCGCGCCCGTCTTGAAGATCGAGAACACCATGATCGGAAGTTTCTGGTCGCGACACAGTGCGAACGCGGTGGCATCCATCACGCGCAGGTTCTTGATGATCGCCTCGTCGAATGACAGCCGCTGATAACGCATGGCGTCCGGATGCGTCTTGGGGTCGGCCGTATAGACGCCGTCGACCTTGGTGGCCTTGAGCACCACCTCCGCACCGATTTCGCTCCCGCGCAATGCGGCGGCCGTGTCGGTAGTGAAGAACGGGTTGCCCGTGCCGGCGGCGAAGATGACGACCTTGCCCTCCTCCAGATAGCGGATCGCCTTCCCCCGAATATAGGGCTCAACCACCTGTTCTATGTTGAGCGCGGACTGCACGCGCGCGTTCAGCCCCGCCCGCCGCATCGCGTCCTGCAGCGCCAGGGCGTTCATGATGGTGGCGAGCATCCCCATGTAGTCGGCCGTTGCGCGGTCCATGCCCGCGGCTCCCAGAGCGACTCCGCGAAAGATGTTCCCGCCGCCGATCACTACGCCGACCTCGACGCCAAGGGCGACGACCTGCCCGATTTCGCTGACGATGCGATCGATCGTCTGGCGGTTGATGCCGTATGCATCATCGCCCATCAGGGCTTCGCCCGAGAGCTTGAGCAGAATGCGCTTGTATTTCGGCGCGGTCATTTCGTTCCCTCTTGCCGGTTCTTGCTCTAACGCGAGGTCATCGGCGATCGCCTGCCAGCCCCTGCCCATCGGCCCTCGTCTTTACGCGGTGTCGCCGCTTACGCGCGCGCAAGGCCCGCCTGTGCCATGACCTCGGCCGCAAAATCGGTCGTCTTCTTCTCGATGCCCTCGCCGACGACGTACAGGGCGAATTGCGCCACCGACGCGCTCCGCGATTTCAGCAGCGCCTCGATGGTCTGCTTGTCGTCCTTGACGAACGGCTGCCCGAGCAGCGTCACTTCCTTGAGGAATTTCTGCACGCTGCCCTCGACCATCTTCTCGACGATATTGGCAGGCTTGCCGGACTCCGCGGCCTTGGCCGCCGCGATGTCACGCTCCCTCTGGATCAACGCGGCTGGCACCTCGTCCCGGGACAGCGCGACGGGACGGGAGGCGGCGACGTGCATGGCCAGGTCCCGCGCCAGGACCTCGTCTGCGCCCACCACGTCCACGATCGTGCCGATCTTTGCGCCGCCGTGCACGTACTGGGCGAGGCGGCCCCTGGCCTGCAGCCGCACGAAGCGCCGGATCGAAATATTCTCGCCGATCTTGCCCACCAGCGCCTTGCGCGCATCCTCCACCGGCGTGCCTTGCGCGGTGCCTTCTATGGCCAGCGCCGACAGCGCCCCGAGGTCGGGGGGGTTCTTGTCGGCCACGAGTCTTGCCAGCTTGGCCGCGAATCCGAGAAAGTCCTGGTTTTTGGCCACAAAATCGGTCTCGCAGTTCAACTCCACTATCGCACCCAGCTTGCCGTCGGTCCCGATCCAGGTTCCGACCACGCCTTCGGCCGCGATACGGGAGGAGGCTCTGGTGGCCTTGTTGCCGAGTTTGATGCGCAGGATGTCTTCGGCCCTGGCCAGATCGCCATCCGCCTCGGTCAGCGCCCTCTTGCATTCCATCATGGGCGCGTCGGTCATGTCCCTGAGCTCCCGTACCATTCCTGCGGTGATTTCCGCCATTGATCGCTCCAATTGCGTCAGACTACAGATTCAAAAAAAGGGGCTTGCCGCCCCTTTTTCTTCCGTGGATCGAACGTCGTTACTCCGCCTGTTCCTCGACTTCGACGAACTCGTCGCCGGTACCGCCCCCGGTGATCTCCTGGATCGACTGGTTGCGTCCCTCCAGAATCGCGTCAGCGACGCCCCGCGCGTACAGGCGGATGGCGCGGCTTGAATCGTCGTTGCCCGGAATCACGTAGGCAATGCCTTCGGGCGAGTGGTTCGTGTCCACCACGCCGACGACCGGGACGCCCAGTTTGCGCGCCTCGGCAATTGCGCCCTTCTGATAGCCGACGTCGATGACGAAAAGCGCATCGGGCAGCGCGCCGAGTTCCTTGATTCCGCCCAGGCTGCGCTGCAGCTTGATGATTTCACGCTGGTTGTGCAGGGCTTCCTTCTTGGGCAGGCGCTCCATGGAGCCGTCCAGCGCCATCTGCTCCATGTCCTTCAGACGCTTGATGGACTGCTTCACGGTCTTGAAATTGGTCAGCATTCCACCCAGCCAGCGATAATCCACGTAGGGGGCCCCGCAGCGCTCGGCTTCCTCACGGACGATCTCCCGGGCCTGGCGCTTGGTGCCCACGAAAAGGATGTTGCCCTTGTTGGAGGAGAGCTTGCGCACGAATTTCATCGCTTCCATGTACATCACCATCGTCGTTTCAAGATTGATGATGTGAATCTTGTTGCGATGGCCGAAGATGTACGGCGCCATCTTCGGGTTCCAGTAGCGGGTCTGATGGCCGAAATGCACCCCCGCCTCGAGCATTTGACGCATGGTGGTAGACATTGAGTCACTCCGATTAGGGTTGATTATGACCGTTCCACCCACCTGACCCCCTCCGGTCGCGCTGGAACAGGGGCACCCTAACGGGGGAACGGCAAAATTTGGCCGGAAAAGCTCCAATCCAGCCAGCCGTGCAATATACCACAGCTTGCCGCACGACCACAAGGTTTCCCTTGTGCAAACAGGCAATTATCCCCGTGCCAGCGGCCCGGTCCGCAGCGCGGCGCGATTGCGGTTTGCTCGCGTAGAATCGATGACTTATTCTTGCGCCTTTTCACAAAAGCGCGGCAACTTGGAATCCCAATGGCAGTACACATAAAGACAGCCGACGAAATTCAGAAGATGCGGGTTGCAGGGCGTCTCGCCGGCGAGGTGCTAGACTTCATCGCACCCCACATCAGGCCCGGCGTCACCACGGGGCAGATCGACCGCCTCTGCCATGATTATCAGGTGAACCACCAGGGGACGATTCCGGCGCCTTTGAACTACGCGCCGCCCGGCTACAAGCCGTTCCCTAAGTCGATATGCACCTCGGTCAATCACCAGGTCTGCCACGGCGTGCCGGGCGAGCGGCTGCTCAAGACAGGCGACATCCTCAATATAGACGTCACCCCGATCAAGGACGGCTATCACGGGGACAGCAGCCGCATGTTCTACGTCGGCACGCCCAGCATTCAGGCGCGACGCCTCTGCGAGGTCACCTACGAATGCATGTGGCGCGGGATCCGAGCGGTGCGCGCGGGTGGATTCCTCGGGGACATCGGCGCGGCGATCCAGCAGCACGCGGAAGCGCATGGCTACAGCGTCGTGCGCGAATTCTGCGGCCATGGGATCGGCCACAAGTTTCATGAAGAGCCGCAGGTGCTGCACTACGGACAAGCCGGAACCGGCCTGTTACTGCAGGCGGGAATGATTTTCACGATCGAGCCCATGATCAACGCCGGCCGGCCCGCCATCCGCGAGCTCGCCGACGGCTGGACCATCGTCACGAAGGATCACAGTCTGTCGGCGCAATGGGAGCACACGGTGCTGGTCACCGATCAGGGCTGCGAAGTGCTGACGCTGTCGGCGGGAGCACCGCCGCCAGTACCGCACTGAGCGGACTGAGCCGCCCGATGCTCTCCCCTTCGACCGGCGACTCGCGCGACGGACTGTCCCGCATCCGCGCCAGCCTGCAGTCCGAGCGCGCCGCATTGAAGGCGCAGTTCGAGCGCGATGGCAATTCCGCGCGGCTCCTACGCCGGCACCGCAAGCTGGTCGACCACACGTTGAAGACGATGTGGAACGAAGCCGGACTCCCGCGCTGGTTCGCGCTGCTCGCCGTCGGCGGCTTCGGACGCGGGGTGCTGTTCCCCCACTCCGATGTCGATCTGCTGGTGTTGTTGTCCGACGACCCCGACCACGGTTTTGCTTCCAAGCTCGAAGGTTTTATCGGCAGGCTCTGGGATGTGGGCCTGGAGGTAGGCCACAGCGTCAGGACGCTGGCCCAGTGCGACGAAGAGGCGGCCAAGGACCTGACGGTTCAGACCACGTTCCTTGAAGCGCGCCTGATCGCCGGCAGGCGCACGCTGTTCCGCCGGTTCATCGGCCACACCATCAGTCACTTCGACCCGCAGGCCTTTTTCAGCGCCAAGCGGCTGGAGCAGGAACAGCGTCACGCGAAATTCCAGGACACCCCCTACAGCCTCGAGCCGAACATCAAGGAGGCCCCGGGCGGCATGCGCGATTTGCAGACGATACTCTGGATCGCGCGCGCAAGCGGTCTCGGCAACACGTGGACCGAACTCGCCGAGGGCGGTTTCGTGACGCAGACCGAAGCCAGGCAGCTGGCGCGATGCGAAAAACTGCAGCGCGAACTGCGCATACGCCTTCACTATGCGGCCGGCCGGCGCGAGGACCGCCTGCTCTTCGATGTCCAGGACAGCATCGCCCGCCAATTCGGCTACGCACCTACGACGCACCGGCGGGCGAGCGAGCTGCTGATGCAGCGCTACTTCCGAACGGCAAAGGCGGTGACACAGCTCAACACCATCCTGCTGCAGAACATCGGTGCCGCGATCTTCCAGGAACAGGATGGCGAGGCCGAGATCATCAACGAGCGATTCCAGGCACTGCACGAGCTGCTCGAGGCGCGCGATGCGCAGTTGTTCGAGCGGCAACCCGGAGCCATCCTGGAGAGTTTTCAGATCCTGCAGCAGCGGCCTGACCTCAAGGGCATGGCCGCGCAAACGCTGCGCGCGCTCTGGCGTGCGCGGTTTCGCATCGACGCGGCCTTCCGGCGCGACCCGGGAAATCGCGCGGCATTCCTGTCGATCCTGCAGCAGCCGCGCGGTATCGTGCATGAACTGCGCCGCATGAACCAGTACGGCATTCTGGGTCGTTACCTGCCGCCGTTCCGGCGCATCGTCGGTCAGATGCAGCACGACCTGTTTCACGTCTATACCGTGGACCAGCACACGCTCGCCGTAGTCCGCAATCTGCGGCGCTTTACCATGGTGGAGTTCGCGCACGAGTACCCGCTCTGCAGCCGGCTCATCGCCGGCCTGGAGCGCCACTGGCTGCTTTACGTCGCCGCGATGTTCCACGACATCGCCAAGGGCCGCGGCGGCGATCACTCGGTGATAGGCGCGGTGGACGCGGCGCGTTTCTGCCGCGCGCACGGTCTGTCGCGCGAGGACACCGAGTTCGTGGCATTTCTCGTGCGGCACCACCTCACCATGTCCATGGTGGCGCAGAAGCAGGATCTGTCCGACTCCGAGGTCGTACGCCGCTTTGCCGCCACGGTGCGCACCGAGCGCCAGCTGATCGCGCTCTACCTGTTGACGGTGGCAGACATACGCGGCACCAGTCCCAAGGTCTGGAACGCATGGCGCGGCAAGCTCCTGGAAGATCTGTTCCACCTGGGGCAGCGGCTGCTTCGCGGCCACGACGTGGGCTACGCTCAGGATATCCAGGCAAAACAGGCCGAAGCCAGGCGGCTGCTTCGCCTCTACGCGCTCTCCGACACCGTTCAGGACGCGCTGTGGAAGGAACTGGACGTGGCCTACTTCCTGCGCCACGACGCCCAGGAGATCGCATGGCAGACGCGCCTGCTGCACTACCGCGTCAATGCCGAGAAACCCGTGGTCAAGGCGCGCATGTCCCCGGTGGGCGAAGGGCTGCAGGTGATGATCTATGTGCG
This sequence comes from Betaproteobacteria bacterium RIFCSPLOWO2_02_FULL_65_20, assembly GCA_001770425.1. GTDB lineage: Bacteria > Pseudomonadota > Gammaproteobacteria > Burkholderiales > SG8-39 > JACQTO01. The sequence continues at coordinate 24,963 of MEQZ01000094.1, forward strand.
CGACCAGCGCTACTTGTTCGCGCGCATCTGCGGATTTCTGAGCAAGATCGGATTCAATATCGCCGATGCGAAAATTCACACCACGCGCCACGGCTATGCGCTGGACGCCTTCCAGGTGATGGGCTCGGGCAGCATGCCGCACTACCGGGACATGATCAACCTGATAGAGCACGACCTGGCCGAGCAGATCGAGCAGCAGGCCGAGCTTCCGCCCTCGCCCCAGGCGCGCATGTCGCGTCAGCTCAGGCATTTCCCGATTACACCGGAAGTGCACATCCTGCCCGATGAACATGGCCAGTACCACGCGCTTTCCATCATCGCGGGCGACCGGCCCGGATTGCTCTACGGCATGGCGCGGCTGCTCGGACAGTACGAGATCAGCCTGCACACGGCGAAGATCGTCACGCTGGGCGAGCGCGTCGAGGACGTGTTCCGGGTCTCCGGCGATGCGCTCGGCAATCCGAAGACCGTGCTGCAGCTGGAGCAGGACCTGCTCGAGTTCCTCAAGCCCTAGCCGGACAAGCCGGAACCTACCAGGCCTGCTCGATCTTGCTTTTCATGATCTCCCGATCTTCGGAAGTTGCAACTTCGCAACTTCCGCAAAATCAGGGAGACCTCGGAGAATTTCCTATGGTGCGCCGGGTCATGCGGGGCTCCTTGTCAATCGACCTTGGCCTTGATCTGCTTGACGAGCGTGCCGTATTTTTCGTAATCATGGCGGATAAGCTCGGCGAACTCCTGGCGCGTGGTGATGTAGGGTTCGAGTCCGCCTGCGGCATTGAGGCGCGTCTTCACGTCCGGCATCATCAGCACCTTGTCGATTTCCGTACGCAGCCGGGATATCGCTGCATCGGGTACGCCGACCGGGGCGAAGATGCCGAGCCAGGTGGTCAGCAGATAGCCGGGATAGAACTCGCCGACCGTCGGCAAATCCGGGAACAGGGGTGAGCGCTGGCGCCCCGTGACCGCGAGTCCGCGCAGCCTTCCTGCGCTGATCTGCGGTCCGGTCGATGCGCCCGAAAACATCGCCGACACTTCGCCAGCGAGCGTGGCCGTCGTCGCCGGTGCGCCGCCCTTGTAGGGAACGTGCACGAGGTTGATTCCCGCGCGCAGTTTCAGCATCTCCATTGCCATCTGGTGCTGGCTGCCGTTGCCTGCGGAGGCGTACGCGAGTGGCGGATTTGCGCGCTTCGCGTACTCAATGAACTCCCGGAAGTTCTTTACCGGCACCGACGGATGAACCGACAAGAAGAAATTGCTCTGGGCGGCGACCGTCGAAACCGGCTGCAGGTCCTTCAGCGGGTCCACCATCTTCGAGTACAGATGGGGATTGATGGCGATCATGCTGTCGGCGCAAATTATGAGGCTGTAGCCGTCGGGCGCCGATGTGGCGACGAGTTCCATCGCGATGTTGCCGTTCGATCCGGGGCGGTTTTCGACCACCACCGGCTGGCCAAGCAGCGGTGAGAGCTTCTCGCCGATCACCCGGGCGATGGTGTCGGGCCCCCCGCCGGGAGAAACAGTCACCATCAGCTTGATCGGCCTGGAGGGATACTGCGCGTGCCCGGCAGTCGGAACGACCAGGCCGCCAAGCGCGATGCCTGCTGCAAGGAGCGCGGCGCGGATACGCATGGATCGGTGTTCGGGTCGGTGGTCGGTATGCATGGCAGGTCTCCCTTGTTAAGCAATCAATCCGAAATCCGGTCAGTGCGCAACGCGAGCGCACCGCGCGCTGCGCGACTCTCCCAGCGCTTGAACAACGCTTCCCAGGAAAGCTTGCTGTCCGAGCCCGATCCTTCGCGAACCAGAAACTCCGCCAACGCCCGCAACTGGGCGCTGCTGGATCCTTCGGTCAGGGACGCAAGTTGGGCGAGCGCGCCTCCGGCGGGCCCGTGCTTGCCCAGGTGGAGGCTCAGAATCTCAACACGCTCGGCCGCATCGGGCAGCACGAGGCCAATCAGCGTGCCGAAGCGCCCGGGCTGCAACAGCGCATCGTCCACGAGGTCGAGCCGGTTGGTGGCCGCGATGACGCCCACCGAACCGCCCTTCTCCAGATCGTCAAGTTCAGCCAGCAACTGATGCACCACGCGTTCCGTGGTCCAGCTCCCTGCGCCGCGGCCGCGCACGGGTGCCAGTGCATCCAGCTGATCGAAGAAGACCACGCAGGGCGCGAGCTCGCGCGCCAGCTTGAACACGTGGCGCACCGCCTCCTCGGACTCTCCGAGCCACTTGCTGAAGAGTTCCGGGCCGCCGACCATGATGAAATTGACACCCGCCTCCTTGGCGACGGCCTTGGCCAGCATGGACTTGCCGACACCCGAAGGCCCGTGGATGAGCACACCATCGCCCATCGCCACACCGGCGCGCAAAGGTGCAACGAGCCAGGCCTGCAATTGCGCCTTCGGCTGGGCGAGTCCGCCTATGCGGTCGAATCCCTGATCCGGGACCGCTACCAGCATCGCTCGCGCAGCCGAAGGGCGGCATCGACGGCGCGCGGCGGTCAGGTCTTCCCGTTGCACGCGCAGCTTCTCCGGGTTCCACTGCGCGGGTGAGCCCGTCGGCGGACGATGCCGGCGCAAGGCATGCATACCGGCCTCGCGGCACAGCGCCATCAGGTCGGCGCCGACGAAACCCGGCGTGTCGGCGGCGAGCTGGGCAAGATGGCTTCGCGCGCCGTCGTCCAACGGCATTTCGCGCGTATGAACCTTGAGGATCTGCTCGCGCCCGGCCGCGCCGGGCGGGCCGATATACAGCTCGTAGTCGAAGCGGCCCGGCCGGCGCAGTGCGACGTCCAGCGTCTCGATGCGGTTGGTGGTAGCCAGGATCACCACGCCGTCCACCTTGTTCAGGCCATCCATCAGCGACAGCAACTGCGTGACCAGGCGCGTGTCGGCATGTGAGCCG
>MEQZ01000094.1:27885-31448 GCA_001770425.1 Betaproteobacteria bacterium RIFCSPLOWO2_02_FULL_65_20
CGATCACGTCAAGCTCGTCGATGAAAATCACCGAGGGCGCATGGTGCACCGCTTCGCCGAAGATGCGGCGCAGGTTGCCCTCGCTCTCGCCGTAGCTGGTGCCTACTATCTCCGGTCCGTTGATGTAATAGAACTGCGCTTCCACCTCGTTGGCCATAGCGCGCGCGAGCAGCGTCTTGCCGGTGCCCGGGGGCCCGTAGAGAATCACCCCGCGCACCGGCGGGATGCCGATCTGGCGATAGATGCCGGGGAACTGCAGCGGCAGCTGCACCAGTTCCTTCACCATCTCGATCTCGCGGTCCAGGCCGCCCACCTCGTCGAAGGTGACCTCGAGGGCGACGTTGCCCTTGAACCCCTCCGGGGCCGCGTCGAGCACCACGTCGGTGTCGTCGGTGACCACCCCCGCGCCGGGCTGAACCTCCACCACCTGAAACAGCGTGCCGGCGACGGAATGGTGAAAATGCAGGAACATCAGCGCGCCCTCCGCAACCGGACTGCGCCGTTCAACCAGTTCCTCCTTCAGGTGCTCCTCGATGTGGTGCGCGGAGGCGGTGGACAGATCAACCGCGGGCTGCAGGCGCACTTTCTTCACTGCTCGTCCGCTCTCCGGCGTGAGTTCGACGCGCGCGTACAGCCTGGCCTGCAGCGCCTGCCGCTGAAAACGATCGAGCCGGACATGTCCGCTTCCTCGATCTTGATCGTTTGGCTCGTCAACGCGCCCCAGAATCTCGCGGCGGAACGTGCTGATGCGCAGCAGGTCGCCAGCTTTGAGTCCGCGCTCGGCCATGACCGCCGGGTCCAGGCTCACGAGCGAAGCGCTGCTCGCAGCGTATTCACGCAGTGAAGGGGCGACGGTGAGTTCTATCATGTCGATCTCAAGCTGGACCCAAGCCGGCCGGCTCGCTTTGCCATTCATGATCTCCCGATTTTGGCAAGTTGCAACCGCGCAACTTCCAAAAATCGGGAGACGTATACAAAACCGAAATCTTCGCCAATTGCGTCAGCACTTCAGTGATCGCAGACCAACCTGCATCAGCCCGATCGCGCCTGGCGGTATTCGGGACAGGGCTGGAGTTCCTCGAAGCCCGACTGCCGGTCCACCCCGGTAGTGTGAACCAGATTGCGCTCGTTGCAGATCAGGCGCACGGGCGCCGGGCCGGTGTTCACGTGGCGGTAGACCACGCCGCTCGGAAAAATGGGCAGCGTCATCAAGTCGCCGCCCTTCCAGGCGTAACGCACGCCGTCCACCTCGGTGTAACCCTCGCCCTCGAGGATATAGAAGACCACGTCGCCGCCATGGCGCTGTACGCCGCTGCGGCTGCCGGCGGCAATCTCCTGCCGGTAGAACAGATGGGTCTGGACGGCCGTGTAGGCGATGCAGGGGTGCAGATACCACTGCATCTTGCCGTGGGCATTGAGCTCCCATGGCAGCTCGTCGCCGCGGATGATGAAAGTCGTCTGCGCCAGGCGCTGGCGCTGCAGGTCCCGCATCTCGATCAGCCGGTCGAAGAGATTCACGCCGGCCAACTCGTCCGGACTCGTGACCAGCGGCACCTGCTCGCCGCTTACCGTGGCCTTCCAATCTCTGCGCAGCTGCCCTTCCGGACCTCTGCGCGCGGTGCCGCGCAATTCCGGCAATTCGGACAACTGGTCGATCGCATTCGCGGTGTAACGCGCGGTGAGCAAGTCGCGGAACGCGACCCAGCGGCAGCCTTTCGAGGTATCCCTGTTCCAGTGCTGATGGGCCGAACCACCGGGCTTGATCGGCAGCAGCAGCAGGTCGCCCGCCTGCCATTCGATGAGCGCATCGTCGACCTCGGTGGCGCCCTGCCCTTCGATCACATAAATGATGATTCCGCCCTGATGTTTGTGGCGGCCGGATTGGTTCTTGACCAGATGCTCGAACACGGCCCAGCTGCTGATCGCCGATTCGGTGAACAGCGGATTCAGGTAGTACTTGATAAAGCCCTGGCGCGAGATCTGGTAGTCCCGCTTGTCGCCGCGGATCAGAAGCTCGCCGTTCTTCTGGCGATCGGCCCACTCCTCGTAATGGCGCACGATCTTCTCGTAGTTCGATATCTGATCGGCATCGGGTTCTTTCACGCGTTCGCGTTCCATGCATTTCCCTTTATCGCTACCGATTGCCACAGGTTTCGCCGGGTGTGTCGCGGATGTATGGATCTGTCCGCTCTTGCAGCACGCATAGTATATCTACGCCAGCCCCTGCATGCCCCTGCTTGCGTCAATCATCCTGGACGTTCTGCCCTGGAAACAGCACGTCGGTGAATCCGAACCGCGAAAAATCGCGCACCCGCATCGGGTACAGGATGCCCTCGAGGTGGTCGCACTCGTGCTGGACGACCCGCGCGTGGAAGCCCTGGACGGTGCGCTCGATCGGCGCGCCGCGCTCGTCGAAACCGAAATAGTGCAGGCTCAGATAACGCGGCACCACGCCACGCAGGCCGGGAACCGACAGGCAGCCCTCCCAGCCCTCCTCCATCTCTTCCCCGATCGGTTCGAGCACCGGATTGATCAGCACGGTGTCCGGCACCTCCTCGGCGTCGGGATAGCGCGGATTGGCATGCACGCCGAAAATCACGACGCGCAGCAGCACGCCGATCTGCGGTGCGGCAAGCCCCGCGCCGTCCAGGTGCGCCATGGTGTCGCGCATGTCCTCGATCAGGGCGTGCAGCGCCGGCGTGCCGAACGCCTCCACGGTCTGCGATACCTGCAGCAGCCGCGGATCGCCCATGCGAAGCACCTCGCGGATCATGATGCCGCCGCGAGCGCTTCAACGATGCGCAGCACGTGCACCATCGCCTCGAGCAATACCCCGTCGATCTTTTCCATGCTGATTCGGGCGTGGCTGTCGCCACGCCCCGCGGCAAAGTTCACGACCACGGCGATCGCGGCATAGTTCACGCCGAGTTCGCGCGCCAGGGCGGCCTCCGGCATTCCGGTCATGCCGACGATATCCGCGCCGTCGCGCTCGAGCCGATCGATCTCCGCGGCCGTCTCGAGCCGCGGTCCCTGCGTGGTCGCGTAGACTGCGCCATTACGCACCGGCTCGCCGCAATTCTGCGCCGCGGCCAGCAGCCGCGCACGAAGATCCCGCGAATACGGTTCGGTGAAATCGACATGGGTCACCGGCGCATCGCCTTCGAAATAGGTGCTCCTGCGGCCCCAGGTGTAGTCGATGATCTGGTCTGGAATGACTATCGTCCCCGGCGTCAAGTCGGGCCGGATGCAGCCCACCGAGGCCACCGAAACGATCGCTTCCGCCTTTTGCTCGCGCAGCGCCCACACGTTGGCGCAGTAGTTGACCTGGTGCGGCGCGATGTCGTGCCCGTCGCCGTGCCGGGCCAGAAATACGACCGGACGCCCCGCCAGGTTCCCGAATGTGAGCGGCGCGGAAGGCTCGCCGTAAGGCGTGTGCACCACCTGACGGTGAGTGACTGCCAGACTGGAAAACCGCGACAACCCGCTGCCGCCGATGATCGCGAGCATCACGATTCCTTCATCGCATAGATCGCCGGCAGGTTGCGCCAGGCGCCGGCTATGTC
>MEQZ01000095.1:0-443 GCA_001770425.1 Betaproteobacteria bacterium RIFCSPLOWO2_02_FULL_65_20
TGCAGGTGTTCATGGTGCGGGTGTCTTACAACCAGAAGCCCTACCGGCGCGCGCTGATGGAAACCTACGGCGCGCGCTGCATCGCCTCCCCCTCCACTGAAACCCAGTCGGGCAAGGCGATCCTGGCGCAGCGTGCCGATCATCCGGGGAGCCTGGGCATCGCCATCTCCGAGGCGGTCGAGGTCGCCGCGCAGCGCGACGACACCAAGTACGCGCTCGGCTCGGTGCTGAATCACGTACTCACCCATCAGACCGTGGTCGGCCAGGAAGCGATGGCGCAGATGGAGATGGCGGGCGACTATCCGGACGTGATCGTCGGCTGCACCGGCGGCGGCTCGAATTTCGCCGGCATCGCCTTTCCCTTCCTCGGCGTGCAGTTGCGCGGCGGGAAAAAGGTGCGCATCATCGCGGTCGAGCCGGCCGCCTGCCCCAGCCTCACCCGC
>MEQZ01000095.1:458-6918 GCA_001770425.1 Betaproteobacteria bacterium RIFCSPLOWO2_02_FULL_65_20
ATCTCACGCCACTGGTCAAGATGCACACGCTGGGCTCGACCTTCACGCCGCCCGGCTTCCACGCCGGCGGCCTGCGCTACCACGGCATGGCGCCGATGGTGTCGCACATCAAGCAGTTGGGGCTGATCGATGCAGTCGCCTACCACCAGCTCCAGTGCTTCGAGGCGGGCGTGCAGTTTGCGCGCGCCGAAGGCATCGTGCCCGCGCCCGAGGCGAACCACGCGGTGGCCGGCGCCATCGTTGAAGCGCTGAAGTGCAAGACCGAAGGCAAGTCGCGCACCATCTTGTTCAACCTGTGCGGGCACGGCCACTTCGACATGCAGGCCTACACCGACTACTTCGCCGGGAAACTGACCGACCAGAGTTACGACGAGGCCGAACTGGCGATGGCGCTCGCCGGCCTGCCGTCGGTGGCCGAGCCGGCCTGAGTCGTGCCGGATAGAAGACGGGGCGGATGAACCGCCCCGTTTTTTTGCCCGAACGACACCGCGGGTCTGGAACGGCCTAGGACACCTCGTCTATCCAGGCCATCTGAATCGCCTCGAGGATTTTCTCCCCGCAGTGCTTCGGATCGTCGTCGAAACCCTCGAGCTCCCGCACCCAATTGAACAGGTCGGTGAACCGGATCGTCTCCGGGTCCACGTCCGCGTGCCGCTCCGCCAGCGCGATGGCAATTTCCAGGGTATCGGTCCATTTCATCCGTGTTTGGCCTCCGAGACCATGTTGATCGTGTACTTGGGAATCTCGACCACCAGGTCGGCGTCCTTGACCCGCGCCTGGCACGCCAGCCTCGAGGTCGGCGCGAGGCCCCAGGCCTTGTCGAGCATGTCCTCTTCCTTTTCTTCTGCAGGGTCGAGTTCGTCGAAGCCCACGCGCAGGACCACGTGGCAGGTCGTGCAGGCGCAGGACTTTTCGCACGCGTGTTCGACCTCGATACCGTACTCAAGCAGGTTGTCGAGGATGGTCTTGCCGCTCTTCGCCTCGATCTGCGCGCCTGCGGGGCAAAGTGCGGCATTCGGGAGGACGGTGATTCTGGGCATATCTGTATCTCAGGGGCCAATGCTCGCGACGTTCCTGCCCGTGAGCGCGCGCTTGACCGAGCGGTCCATGCGGCGCGTGGCGAAAGGCCCGGTGACCCTGTTCACGCGCTCAACCTGCTGCTTGATCGCGCGGTGGTCGGTGGCTGCGGCCAGCCGCCGGAGCGTCGCCAACTCGGCGCGTATCGTCTCGATCTCTTCGGCGCAAAGGAGGTCGGCGTCCTCGCGCAGCGCCGATTCGGAGGCCTCGATCATGCGCTCGGCCTCCACCTGCTGCTCGCGCAGCGCCCGCGCGTGCACATCGTCGCGGGCGTGCTCGTATGAATCCTTGAGCATCTGCGTGATCTGATCGTCGGTAAGGCCGTAGGACGGCTTCACGGTCACCGACGACTCCACGCCGCTCGAGGCTTCCCTGGCCGATACCGCGAGCAGGCCGTCGGCATCCACCTGGAACGTGACGCGGATGCGCGCGGCGCCCGCTGCCATCGGCGGGATGCCGCGCAGCTCGAAGCGCGCGAGCGAACGGCAGTCGGCAACCAGGTCGCGGTCCCCCTGCACCACGTGCATGCTCATGGCCGTCTGGCCGTCCTTGAACGTCGTGAACTCCTGCGCCCGCGCCACCGGAATGGTCGAATTCCGAGGAAGGATTTTCTCGACCAGTCCGCCCATGGTCTCGATGCCAAGCGACAGGGGGATCACGTCGAGCAGCAACCATTCGTCCCCGCTCGGCCGGTTGCCGGCGAGCACGTTCGCCTGCATGGCCGCACCCAGCGCGACGACCTTGTCCGGATCCAGATTGTTGAGCGGAACCTGCCGGAACAGTTCTCCCACGGCCTGCTGTACATGCGGCATGCGGGTCGCGCCGCCTACCATCACCACGCCCTTGACCTCGTCCACGGCGAGCCCCGCGTCCCGCAGCGCCTTGCGCGTCGGCGCCAGCGTCTTGGCCACCAGGTTGCGGGTCATCTCCCAGAACTCCTGCTGCCTGACCGTCAGATCGATGAACTGGCCCGTCGACAGGGTTGCCGTAATCCTGGTCTCGGCGTGGGCGGAAAGCAGTTCCTTCGCCTCGCGCGCCTGGATGAGCAGCACCGAGGTGTCCTCGGGCGACAGGAGCGACAGGCCGGCCTTCTCTACCACCCAGCAATACAGGCGGTGGTCGAAATCGTCCCCACCCAGCGCCGCATTGCCGTTGGTCGCCATGACCTCGAACACGCCCCGCGAGAGCCTGAGGATCGAGATATCGAAGGTGCCGCCCCCGAGATCGTAGATTGCGTAGACACCCTCGGCGGCGTTGTCCAGGCCGTAGGCGATTGCCGCGGCCGTCGGTTCGTTCAGCAGCCGCAGCACATTCAGTCCCGCGAGCCTGGCCGCGTCCTTGGTCGCCTGGCGCTGGGCATCGTCGAAATACGCCGGAACGGTGACGACCGCACCCACGAGTTCCATGCCAGAATTCCCGATCAACGCCTGCTCGGCGCGCAACCGCAATGCCTTCAGAATTTCTGCGGACACCTCCACCGGGCTTTTCGTGCCGGCCGTGGTGCGGATTTTCAGCATCCCCGGTGCATCGACGAAATCGTAGGGGCAGTTCTCTATATGGGCAACGTCCCTGATTCCCCGTCCCATGAAACGCTTCACCGACACGATGGTGTTCTTCGGATCGCACGCCTGTTCGGCCTGCGCAGGACAGCCGACCTGCACACGTCCTCTGGAATAACACACCACCGAAGGCAGCAGCGGATGGCCCTCGTGGTCGTTCAGCACCACGGCCACGCCGTTGCGCACCGTTGCCACGAGCGAATTGGTGGTGCCCAGGTCGATGCCCACCGCCAGCCGGTGCTGGTGGGGAGCAGTCGACTCGCCGGGTTCGGAGATCTGCAGCAATGCCAAGTCGGTATCCCCTCAGTCTTCCAGCGCTTCCATCGCGTCGCCGATTTCCATGCCTAGTTTCTCCAGGAACATCAGTTTTCTCACCGTTTCTGCAGCCCCCGGAAAATCGCCGCGCTCGTCGATCTGGCGCCCGATCTCCGCGTACATACGTTTCAGCTCGCCGGCCAGCCGCGCAGACAGGTGGTCCAGTTCACGCGCATCGGCCGATCCCGATGCTTCCTCGATCGCCTCGCGCCACTCCATCTGTTCCACCAGAAACGCCGCAGGCATCGCCGTATCGGTCTCGAACTGGGGGTCGACGCCGTGTCGCCGCAGCAGATACGCCGCGCGCCGGACCGGATTCCTGAGCGTCCGATAGCCGTCGTTCACATGCGTCGCCTGCTGCATCGACACGCGACGCTCGGCCTCCGGCGCGTTCACGAAGCGATCCGGATGCACGGCCGCCTGGATCTCGCGGTAGGCGCGATCGAGCTGCTCGCCGTCGACCTGAAAACGCTCGGGCAACCCGAACAGCTCGAAAAAATTCTGCGTCAAATGGTCCGACATGCGCTCAGCGTAGAAAAGGGGGCATCCGCCCCCTTCGCCCTTTCCCGTTCCATCCTATACCGTATACCCAAAGCGCCGGCGCGCGCAATGCCGCCGGGGACGACGTCACACGGTGAACGATTCCCCGCAACCGCATTCGTCCTTGATGTTCGGATTCCTGAACTTGAATCCCTCGTTCAGCCCCTCGCGCGCGAAATCGAGCTCCGTGCCCTCGATATAGGGCAGGCTCTTGGGATCGACGATCACCTTGACGCCGTTGCTCTCGAACAGGACGTCTTCCGGGTTCACGGCGTCGGCAAACTCCAATTTATAGGCGAGCCCCGAGCAGCCCGACGTGCGCACGCCCAGCCGCAGCCCGACTCCCTTGCCGCGCTTGGCGAGAAAGCTGCTAACGTGCTTGGCCGCCCGTTCGGTCAGAGTGACTGGCATGCGAATCTCCTCAGGCAGCCTTGCACGCCGGCTGATCGGCCGGCTGCTCCAGTCCGTGCTTCTTGCGGTAGTCGGTGATCGCCGCCTTGATGGCGTCCTCGGCGAGGATCGAGCAGTGGATCTTCACCGGCGGCAGCGCCAGTTCCTCGGCGATCTGGGTGTTCTTGATCTTCTCCGCCTCATCGAGCGACTTGCCCTTCACCCATTCGGTGACCAGCGACGAACTGGCAATGGCGGAACCGCAGCCGTAGGTCTTGAAACGCGCATCCTCGATGATGCCCGCGTCGTTCACCCTGATCTGAAGTTTCATCACGTCGCCGCACGCCGGCGCCCCGACCATGCCGGTGCCCACCGCCTCGTCGCCCTTGTCGAACGAGCCCACGTTGCGCGGGTTCTCGTAGTGTTCGATGACTTTTTCGCTGTATGCCATTGCAGTCTCTCCTTGCTTCAAATGCCTGTTTCGCTGCTCAGTGGGCGGCCCACTGCACCGTGCTCAGATCCACGCCGTCCTTGTACATCTCCCACAGCGGCGAGAGCTCGCGCAGCTTGTTGACCTTGCGCTTGAGCAGGTCGACCGCGTAATCGATTTCTTCCTCGGTCGTGTACTTGCCGAGCGTGAACCGGATCGAGCTGTGCGCGAGTTCGTCCGAGCGGCCCAGCGCGCGCAGCACATAAGACGGCTCGAGCGAGGCCGATGTGCAGGCCGAGCCCGAGGACACCGCGATGTCCTTGATCGCCATGATCAGCGATTCGCCCTCGACGAAGTTGAAGCTCACGTTGAGGTTGCCCGGGATGCGGCGCTCGAGGTCGCCGTTCACGTATACCTCCTCGAGTTCGCCGATCCCCCTCCAGAGCCGGTCGCGGAGCGCGCGGATGCGCTCGTTGTCGGTGGCCATCTCGAGCTTCGCCAGGCGCGCCGCCTCGCCGAATCCCACGATCTGGTGCGTGGCGAGCGTACCCGAACGCATGCCGCGCTCGTGGCCGCCGCCGTGGACCTGCGCCTCGATGCGCACGCGGGGCTTGCGCCGGATGTACAGCGCGCCGATGCCCTTCGGTCCGTACATCTTGTGCGCGGTCATGGCGAGCAGATCCACCTTCAGCTTCTGGACGTCTATCTCGAGCTTGCCCGCCGCCTGCACCGCGTCGCAATGGAAGACGATGCCCTTCGCACGGCAGATCTCGCCGATCTCCTCGACGGGTTGGATCACCCCTATCTCGTTGTTCACGTACATGATGGAAACCACGATCGTGTCGGGCCGGATCGCGGCCTTGAACTTCTCCAGATCGATGATGCCGTTCTGCTCGGTATCGAGGTAGGTCACCTCGAATCCCTGGCGCTCGAGCTCCCGGCAGGGGTCCAGCACCGCCTTGTGCTCGGTCTTCTGGGTGATGATGTGCTTGCCCTTGCCCTTGTAGAACTGGGCGGCACCCTTGATCGCGAGGTTGTCGCCCTCGGTGGCACCGGAAGTCCAGACGATTTCCTTCGGATCGGCGTTGATCAGCGCCGCGACGTGCTCGCGCGCCTGCTCCACGGCCTTCTCGGCCTCCCAGCCGTACGCGTGCGAGCGGCTTGCCGGGTTGCCGAAATGCTCGGTGAGGTACGGAATCATCTTCGCCGCGACCCGGGGGTCGACCGGCGTGGTGGCCGAGTAGTCGAGATAAATCGGAAGCTTCATGGAATCGTTCTCCGCAATCCCGGTTCTGTTCGATGCGGTTCTGCTCGCTGCCGCAGCGGACCGCATCACGCCGAAACCGCCAGTTCCTTGCGCTTGTCCTGCAGCACCGTCTGCCGGCGCTCCTCCAGCCTCGCCTGCTGCTTGGCGACCAGTTCCGAGAGCTTCACCGAATGCAGATATTCGTACATCTTTTCATTCAGCTTGGACCACAGGTCATGGGTCATGCAGCGCTGCTCGTCCAGGCAGTTCTCCTTGCCGCCGCACTGAGTCGCATCCAGCGGTTCGTCGACTGCGATGATGATGTCGGCCACCGACATCGCGTCGGTTTCCCGGGCGAGCGTATAGCCGCCGCCCGGTCCGCGCACGCTGTCCACCAGCGCGTGCCGGCGCAGCTTGCCGAAGAGCTGCTCCAGATAGGACAGCGAAATCCCCTGCCGGCGGCTGATCCCTGCAAGCGTCACCGGCCCCTGACCGTTGTGCATCGCCAGATCCAGCATCGCGGTGACTGCGAAACGTCCCTTGGTCGTCAATCTCATATCATCTCCCGTACATATACGCGCCTGGGTAGGGTTTGTACCCGAGTAACTTTGTCAAGTATATATAACCCGAGTGATTTAATCAACTATTTTCTGACCGTCTTCGGCTCTTGCCGGGACGGGGCCGGACCGGCGTCGTTGCGAGTCCCCTTCAGGGCCTCTATTTCACTAATAATCATATCGATACGCTTATCATGTTCGACCGAATGGTCGAGCAACCCTTGTATGGCTTTGGAGACCGGATCGTCGTCGCGGGTCACCGCATAGGCGGAAAAACCAAGCTTGGCCGCCTTCTCCTCCCTGGTCTTGTCGCCTTCGCTCTGCAGTATCCTGGCCGGAATGCCCG
>MEQZ01000096.1:0-777 GCA_001770425.1 Betaproteobacteria bacterium RIFCSPLOWO2_02_FULL_65_20
AGCCATCGGCCGGGTACTGCCGCAGGGCGAAGCGCTGGAGCCGATCGTTCTCACGCTGGGCTGATGTGCGAGTCCGAAGTGTCCTCTCGTGTCGGGATGAGTCAAGAAACCGCCTGGTGCCGCCGTCTGATCGGCGGGATTACGGTCTGTGATATGCCGGTTAGTCGATGATCAGCGAAAAAAATTACAGGTCATTGCGCGGCGGGTCAACTCGCGCTTGTCGCCTGCGGCGGCGCAGAGGCTCGATCGACCCGGACCGGAGGAATAAGTGATTGGAATGGTATATTGCATAGACTGGTATTGCGATACGCAATTGCGGTTCGCATTGGTTGCGCGATCGCCACGTTTGCGGCCGCGCTTCGCGTTAGAGGGTGGATATGGCGAATCCCGCAGAATCTTCAATCCGGCTCGAGCCCCAAGAACTCGAGGGACATCGCTCATCCCTGTTCAAGTTTGCCATGCTGCAGCTGCGCAACGAAGCGCAGGCGGAGGATGTCGTGCAGGAAACACTGCTCGCAGCCATGCAGGATGCGGAACGCTACGCTGCAAAGTCGTCGGTTCGTACATGGTTGACGGGGATTCTCAAGCACAAGATCCTCGACCAGATCCGCAGATCGTCGCGCGAGCGCACCTCCGATATTGCGTACGAGGAAGATTCCTACGACGACTTCGATGCGCTGTTCAACGAGCGCGGTGCGCACGCCGAAGAGCCGGCGGAATGGGGCAGCCCGGAAGCGGCGTTCTCGCAGCAGAAATTCTTCGAGGTGCTCGAACGCT
>MEQZ01000096.1:807-3289 GCA_001770425.1 Betaproteobacteria bacterium RIFCSPLOWO2_02_FULL_65_20
ATGGGCCTGGATACCGTCGAAATCTGTAAGGAAGCCGCCATCAGCGCGACTAACTGTGGCGTGTTGCTGTATCGCGCCCGCACGGCCCTGCGCCTGTGCCTGGAAGAGCGCTGGTTTGGCGCAAAGCGATGGAGATGGAATAAATAGGCCATGTCCCTACTGATGCTTACGTGCAAAGAAGCAAGCCGGCTCAGCTCCGAAGCGCTTGACAGGAAGCTCGGCGTGTGGGAAGGGCTGGCGCTACGCATGCACCTGGCGCTCTGCCAAGGGTGCACTCGGGTTAACAGGCAGTTTCAGTTCCTCAGGCGCGCCATGTCGCAGTGGCTGGACTCGCCCGTCGACAAGGATGTTGCTGACCGGGGTTGATTCCGGCGCGCGTCTCGGCCCGCGGCAGGCTTCCATCAACTCGGCTTGAGTTTCGCGACGGACATCAGTCGATTGTTAATGCATCCGAATCCACAGGAGGGACTGTGACACCAGCACGTCTGACCGGAATTCACGCGTGCGTATTCGACGCCTACGGCACGCTGTTCGACGTCAACAGCGCGGCCGCGCAGGCCAAGGATGCGCTGGGCGAAAAATGGCAGCCGCTTGCCGATACGTGGCGGGCCAAGCAGCTGCAGTACACCTGGCTGCGCGGTCTGATGGGGCGCCACGCGGATTTTTGGCAGGTCACCGAAGATGCGCTCGAGTTCGCGATGGCGAGCCATAAGATCGATGACCGCGCATTGCGCGAGCGCCTGATGGGTCTGTACCTCAGATTGCAGGCCTATCCCGAGGTGAAGGACGCGCTGACCCGGCTCAAGGCGAAGGGGATGAAACTGGCCATTCTTTCCAACGGCGCGCCGAAGATGCTGGCGTCGGCGGCAGAGAATTCCGGCATCGCCGATCTGCTGGATGCCGTTTTGTCGGTCGAGGAAGTCAAGGTGTTCAAGCCGCATCCTTCGGTCTACCGGCTGCCGGGTGAACGATTCAAGCTTTCTCCGGGCGAAATGTGCTTCCTGTCCTCGAACGCATGGGATGCGCATGCGGCCAAGGCCTGCGGCTTCAGGGTCCTGTGGTGCAACCGCTTCGGCCAACCGCCGGAAAGGATTCCGGAAGCCCCCGACGGGGAGATCGAGACGCTTTCGGTTCTGCCCGATCTGGTCGGCGCATAGGGCATCCAACCAAGCGGTTCCCTAAACGCACTCAGCCCGGTCAGCCCGCAGGCTATGCCGTCGGCAGGAGATTGCCCGATCGCTCCGCCAGCATGCGCGGCGTCGGGCGCACGTTCATGGTCATCTGGAAAACACCGGCGAGCAGGCCGATCGTGACTGCCCCTTTCCAGGCCAGGTCATAGGACCCGAGCAGGCTGTAGATCAGGCCGCCGCCCCAGGCCCCGACGAAGGAACCGACCTGGTGGCTGAAGAAGGCGATGCCCGACAGCGTGGCCATGTAACGCAGCCCGAACAGATGGATGATGAGCCCGCTCATCAGCGGTATCACGCCCAGCCAGAGCGTGCCCATCGCGGCGGCGAAGACGAAGGTGGTCGTCGGCGTGGGCGTCGCCAGGAAATAGGCGGTGATGATGAGCGAGCGCAGCAGGTAGATGCCCCCGAGCAGCACGCGCTTGGAATAGCGCCCGCCGAGCCAGCCGAAAAGATACGAACCGATCACGTTGAACAGCCCGATCAGCGCCAATGCGGTGGAACCCACCGTCGGGTTCATGCCGCAGATTTCCAGATACGTGGGCAGGTGGGTGGTGAGAAACACCAGCTGCAGCCCGCAGACGAAAAACGCGATCGCCATGACCACATAGCCGCGATGACCCGCCGCTTCGCGCACCGCCTGGGCGATCGACTGCGCCAGTCCGGCCGCCGATTCGATTTCGAGCTTGTCGACGCCGCCTGCCAGATACGCGACCGGCAGCATGACCACGGCCAGGCCCACGAACGCAACCATGGCCACCTGCCAGCCGGAGTTGGTGATCAGCGACTGTGCGAGCGGCGAGATCAGCGTCAGGCCGAGCGAGCCGATCGCCGACACGCTGCCCATCGCGACGCTCTGCTTGAGCGGGGAGACGGTGCGCGAAGTGACGTTCATCGCGACGGTCGCGGCCGTGCACGATAGCGCGATCCCGATGCAGATTCCCGCGCCGAGCGTGAGCACCAGCGCGGAGGGCGCGAGCAGGCTGACCACGGTGCCCAAGGCGTAGATCAGCGCGCCGCCCAGCATGACCCGGCGCGCGCCATGGTGATCGGCGAGCGCGCCGACGAAAGGCTGCGTCGCGCCCCATACTATGTTCTGGATCGCGATCGCCAGCGAGAAATCCGCGGCGGTGATGCCCAGATCGCGGATCATGTGCGGCTGGAACAGCCCCCAGCTCTGGCGCATTCCCATCGCGAGGCTCAGCATCACGGCCGCACCGCCGAGGATGGACCAGCTTTGCGCGCGGGTGAGTTGGCTTCGTTTCATGGTGCAATTTCCTGTCAGACGGCAGCTC
>MEQZ01000096.1:3353-6107 GCA_001770425.1 Betaproteobacteria bacterium RIFCSPLOWO2_02_FULL_65_20
CGCCGCCAGTCCGCGGCGGACTTGTGGGATACATGGCCCCGGCGCAGAATAGCGCGGCTTGCGCGCACGATGCTTGATCGCGCCGGCGGCGCGGCCTTTGGAATCGATGGTCTTGTCTGACGGGTGAGGAAGCCAGGCATGGACGTGCATTTTGTAGACACGACGTTTCGCGACGGATCGCAGAGTCTGTGGGCCTCGGGTCTGCGCAGCGGCATGATCGCGGCGACCGCGCAGGCCATGGACCGGGCCGGCTTCGATGTGATCGAGGTTCCCGTCGGCGGCATCTACTTCAAGAAGTTCATCCGCGACCTGAAGGAAAACCCCTGGGATATGGCGCGGACGGTGGCGAAATTGATGCCCAACACCGTCAAGAGCTGCATGACCCCGGGCGTCATTCACCCGTTCGAGGCTCCGCCGCCGCGATCGATCGTCGAGCTTTTTTACACCCGCCTGGTCGAGACGGGCGCGCTGAACCGCGCCCAGTTCACCTGCAATACCTTCGGCCAGATCAAGGGCGCCTTCCCCTGGATCATTCCGCTGTTCAGGAACCTGGGCGCGCAGATTTCGCTTGCGCTTTCCTACACCATTTCCCCGCGCCACACCGACGAGTACTACGCGCAGAAGACGCGCGAGATCCTCGCCTTCAAGCCGGACTCGATCTACCTCAAGGACCAGGGCGGGCTGCTGACCGTGGACCGGCTGCGCACGCTGCTGCCGCTGATCGTGCAGAACGCGAACGGGGTGCCGGTGGAACTGCACTCGCACTGCACGACCGGGCTCGCTCCGCTGGTCTACCTGGAGGCGCTGAGTCTGGGCGTGGACACGCTGCACACGGCGGTGCCGCCGCTGGCGAACGGCTCCTCGCAACCGTCCGTATTCAACGTGGCGAGCAACGCCCGGCTGCTGGGCCATACACCGAGGGTCGATGAAGGAATTCTGCGGCCGGTCGCCGAGCGGCTCACCGCGATGGCCATGCAGGAGCAGCTGCCGATCGGCGTTCCGCTGGAATACGACTACGCGCAATACATCCACCAGGTCCCCGGCGGGGTGATCTCGAACTTGAGGCACCAGCTCGCCGAAATGCGCATCCTCGACCGGCTGGACGAAGTGCTCGAGGAATCGGTCCAGGTGCGCAGGGAACTCGGTTACCCGATCATGATCACCCCGCATTCGCAGTTCATGGTCACCCAGTCGGCGATCAACGTGGCCACGGGAGAACGGTACAAGGTCGTGATCGACGAGCTGATCCTGTTCGCGCAAGGCGTGTACGGAGAGGATTCCGGCTACACCTGGATGGATCCGAACCTCAAGGACAGGCTGCTCGGCATGCCCCGGGCCAAGGAGCTCAGGGAACTGGGTGCCCGGCAACACCGGGACATTCCGCTGCAGGATATCCGCGACCAGCTCGGCGGCCCGGGCGTCTCCGACGAGGAGTTCCTGCTGCGTTACATCATGAAGGGCCGGGACGAGATCGAGGCGATGCACGCCGCCGGTCCGCCCAGGCAGTATTTCAACGCGGCCATGCCCCTGCTGACCCTGATTCAGGAACTCGACAAGCACCGCAAGGTGCGCTACGTCCAGGTCCGGCGGGGCAGCGATTCGGTGCTGATCCGGAACCGCGCCTGAGGATTGCCAGTCTGCCCCTGGATCATGTGTCGCACAGCGCGGCGATGAGATCGGCAATCGCCCGGCGTTCGGCCGCCGGATCGGTCACGCCGCGTTGCGCCCTGACCGCGGCCTCCAGGGAACGAAGAAATTCGCCTTCGGTTTCGGCGCGCGCGAGCAGCGACGCAAGCGCCCGCTCGTCGCCGACCGGGTAGTAGCCCGGATAGTCGTCGGCCAGCAGGCCGATGTTGCCGGCGATGTCGGAGGCGATCACCGGCACGCCTACCGAAATCGCCTCGGAGACGACATGCGCGCCGCCTTCCATCCGGCTGGAAATCACCATCGCGTGGCTGCGCGCAAGCCAGCGCATCGCATCGGCGTGGCTCCTTTCGCCGAGCCACCGGTAGCGGGGTTCGCTCTGCATCAGCGAGAGCGCTTCGCGTTCGGCCTCCGCGCTCATCGCGGCACCCAGATGCACCACGCGGATGCGGCTCTCCGGTGGCAGGTATTTGAGCGCGTATGCGGCGCGAAACGGGTCTTTCACCTTGCGCAGATGACCGATGACCGTTACCAGGAAGGAACTGCGCGGCGGTTCGGCCCGCTGCGGCGTGCGAACCGATTGATGGATCACGCGGGCCTTGCTGCGCACGCCGGGATCGAGTTCGTCCAGGCCCCTGGGCTGAAGCACCACGATGCAATCGGCGAGCGCGAGCGATTCGCGCGCGTCGGCGTCGGTGCGGATGTCGCCGTAGAGATCGGTGCCGGTGAGCACCAGCGCGAGCGGCCCCTTAGGATGCGCCGCGCGCCAGCGTTTGATCGAGGCGTGGCTGCGCCGGGCGTGCAGCGCGATCATCGCGTCGCAGTTTCGCCCGTCCCATTTGACCAGCACGCTCACCCGGTGGCCGAGGGCGCGCAGGTGGCGCGCCCAGCGCAGCGCCGTGGCGCGATTGCCGTGCCGCGTGCCGGGCGGGGCCGGCGTTACAATGACCAGGTGCATTCAGGCGCAAGAAATCGGTAGATGGGCAATATAGCAGAGTCGCCACAGCGGACCGGCTGGCCGGATTTCTCGCGGTTCCGGCCGCATCCGTCCGGCACCGCGCTGTCGGCGTGGCTGCGCGAGACCCAGGGGCTCACGGACACGCTTTTCAG
>MEQZ01000096.1:6123-6803 GCA_001770425.1 Betaproteobacteria bacterium RIFCSPLOWO2_02_FULL_65_20
CGTCTGGATGTGCCGAAAATCCGGATTGTCAATCCGCCGCTTTGGGAGATCGGCCACGTCGGCTGGTTCCAGGAGTTCTGGATCCACCGCGGGGGATCGTTCGAATCAGCGTCGATGATTGAGGGCGCGGATGCGCTGTACGATTCCGCACGGGTGCACCACCATACGCGCTGGTCGCTCGAGCTGCCGGATCTGGACGCGACCCGCCGCTACGTCAAGGCCGTTCTGGAGCGCTCCCTCGATATGCTCGATCGCGGTCCACTCACGGACGAGCTTGCCTACTTCACGCAACTGGGCATATTGCACCAGGACATGCACAACGAGGCGTTCTGCTATATGTGGCAGACGCTGGGTTATCCGCTGCCGCTTCCCGCTGCACGCAGCGTGGACGAGGGCGTAGCTGGCGGGGAGGGGGACATCGACATTCCCGCGCGCACGCTGGTGCTGGGAGCCGCGCCGTCGACGGGCTTCGTGTTCGACAACGAGAAGTGGCAGCACAAGATCGATCTGTCTGCCTTTGCCATCGCGCGGCACGCGGTGACCAACGCCCAATACCGGGCGTTCGTCGAGGACGGCGGCTACCGGCGCAGCGAGTTCTGGAACGAATCCGGCCGGCTGATGCTCGATGAACTGGGGTTGGCTGCGCCGCGCTACTGGCGGCGCGACAGGGACGGCTGGCG
>MEQZ01000096.1:6897-7476 GCA_001770425.1 Betaproteobacteria bacterium RIFCSPLOWO2_02_FULL_65_20
GGTCGGCGCCTGCCCACCGAGGCCGAGTGGGAATGCGCCGCCGCGACCGGCCCCGATGACCGGACCAAGCGGCGCTATCCCTGGGGCGACGCGGCGAACGCGCCGGTGGAAACGCTGGCCCAACTCGATGCGCGCTGCGCCGGGCCTGCAGCGGTCGCTGATTTTCCGGCCGGTCGAAGCGGCTGGGGCGCCTGCCAGATGCTAGGGAACGTCTGGGAGTGGACCTCCAGCCGCTTCGCCCCCTATCCTGGGTTCTCAGCCGACCCCTACAAGGAATATTCCGCGCCCTGGTTCGCCGACGATCACCGGGTGCTGCGGGGCGGCAGCTTCGTCACGCCGCTGCGGCTGATACGCAACACCTGGCGCAATTTCTACATGCCGCACCGCGCCGACATGTTCTGCGGATTCCGCACGTGCTCAATCCAAGATGATCCGGAATCGCTGCCTGAGTGAAATCCGAGATTTGCAAGGGTAGCGATTTCAGCGCAGGCAGCTGGATAACGGCAAGCGTCCTAGTTTAGAACGCCTTCTCGCTGTCGGCGATGGCTTGCACTTCGTTTTGAGAGTGCGCTGGAAGAT
>MEQZ01000097.1 GCA_001770425.1 Betaproteobacteria bacterium RIFCSPLOWO2_02_FULL_65_20
CTCGATGCAACGCTGCATTATTTCGTTTCCATCCTCGACGGCGTGGATCTCAGCGGGTTGATCGGCACGCGGATCCTGGTTGGCTATGGTACTGATGACCAGGAGATGCTCGCGGCGCAGCGTTACCGAGAGATCTACGTCGTGCAGTCGGACATCACACAATAGATCGCCGTATTGCCTGCATCGCAGCCACGCCGCAAGGCTGTGCCTGTGATCCCTCATCACGAACGGCCATC
The DNA here is from genome assembly GCA_001770425.1 of Betaproteobacteria bacterium RIFCSPLOWO2_02_FULL_65_20. Taxonomy (GTDB): domain Bacteria; phylum Pseudomonadota; class Gammaproteobacteria; order Burkholderiales; family SG8-39; genus JACQTO01. Next base: position 237 of record MEQZ01000097.1, read on the forward strand.
TGGAAAATCGACTGTCCGATTCTCTGGCTGAAAATAACCTGCGATGTCGCAAGCTATTGTTTTGTTGGCGCGCCCGGCAGGAATCGAACCCACGACCCCCTGGTTCGTAGCCAGGTACTCTATCCAACTGAGCTACGGGCGCGTTGTGAGCCGTGAATTATAGCAAAGTCGGTGTCACAATGCGCGTACGCCCGCCGACCGCCCGATCCCGATTCGCGAACTCCAGGAGACCAACGATGCAGATTTCCGCGCCGCGCATGCAGCTCATGAACCCCGATATCACCCGCGCCTGCAAGGAGGCGGAAATCTACGAATCGCTGCTCGAGCTGGACGGCGCACGGGTCCTCGAACTGGGCTGCGGCAAGGCCGACCACACGCGCAACATTGCCCAGGCGCACACGGGCGCGCAGATCGTCGCTGCCGAAGTGGACCGGATCCAGCACGCGAAGAATCTCGCGGCAGCGCCGGTGGCGAACATCCGCTTCACCGATTTCGGCGCCGAATCGATCCCGCTCGCCGATGCAGGCCTCGACGTGGTGATGATGTTCCGGTCGCTGCACCACGTGCCGCTCGATCGCATGGACGCCGCTTTCCGCGAAATCCATCGCGTCCTGCGGCCCGGCGGCCACGCCTACGTCTCCGAGCCGGTCTTCGCCGGCGCGTTCAACGAACTGGTCCGGATCTACAACGACGAGGAACTGGTGCGAAAGGCGGCGTTCGACGCGGTTTACCGGGCCGTGGACCAGGGATTGCTGGAGCTTGTCAGCGAGACTTTCTTCCTGACACCAGTGCAGTACCGCGACTTCGCCGAGTTCGCCAAGAAACACTTCGAGATCACGCACGGCGTGCGCAACGTGACCGACGAGCAGAGCGCCGCCGTCGAGCGGCTGTTCAATGCGCACCTCGGCCCGGACGGGGTGAAGCTCACCCAGCCGATCCGCGTCGACCTGCTGCGCAAGCCCGCGTGAAGCTCCCCTGCGGCAGCCGGGGCGGGCGAATGCCCGCCTTGCGCGCTGCCTAATCGGCCTTGATGTTCGCGGCCTTCACCACCGGGCCATACTTGGCGATTTCGTTCCTGATCATCCCGGCAAACTGCTCGGAGGTATTTCCCACAGGTTGGATGCCCATTGCAGCCAGCCTTTCGCGCATGTCCGGCAGCTTCACCATCCGAGCCACCTCGGCGGTCAGCCTGGAGGCGATCTCGGCCGGCGTGCCGGCCGGCGCGAACAAGCCGATCCACAGGTTCATCTCGTAGCCCGGGACCCCGGCTTCGGCCAGCGTCCGCAGCTCGGGCGCCGAGTCCGCCCGCGTTGCCGAGGTCACCGCGAGGCCCCTGAGCTGCTTCGCCTTGACGTGCGGCAGCACCGGCGGGCTGTCGACAATGGTCATCTGCACGTCGCCGGCCATCACCGCGTTGATCGACTGCACGCTGCCCTTGTAGGGGATGTGCCTGATGTCGGTCCCGGTCATCTGCTTGAACATCTCCGTTGCGACCTGGAATGCGGTCGAGCCGGCGGCGTAATTGAGCTTGCCGGGATTAGCTTTGGCATATGCGATCAACTCCTGCACCGAGTTCACCGGCAACGACGGATTCACCACCACCACCATCGGGAACATGCCGATCATGCTGATGGAAACGAAATCCCTCAGTGTGTGATAGGGCAGCTTCGAATAGAGGACGGGATTCACGGACATGCCGCCGGTCGCATTCACGAGCAGGGTGTAGCCGTCGGGCGCGCTCTTCATCACGAACTCGGTGGCGATGATCGAGTTCGCGCCCGGCTTGTTGTCGATCACCACCGGCTGGCCCCAGGCCTCCTGCATCTTCGCGCCCACCAGCCGCGCGACGATGTCGTTGCCGCCGCCCGGCGGAAATCCGACCACGATCCGGATCGGCTTCGACGGATAGCCCTGGGCCGACGCAGCCAGCGCCGCGGCGCACAGCGCAATGAATACCAGACTCCTTTTCGCTCTCATCCTTCCTCCTTCCGTATCGGACCGGCTTCGCGTTTCGCGAATCCCCTCACCCCAACCCGCATTCTGCCATCGCAGCGTACTCCATTGACGCAGGGCGCGTCCTGGCCGCGGCTGATCCAGGGCAGTCTCCCCTAGCTTCCCTGCTTTGCCTTCAGCGCGCCCTCGCCCATTCTGTGATCGGGGACGAGCCAGCTTGCCGCGACCGCGATCAGGGCGAACAAAAGGACCGCCCAGAACACCATGTGCAGCCCGGAGGACAGGCCCGAATGAAGCGCGCCGCCGCCGAGGACGCCTGGAAGGTCTTCGCGCAACGGCAAAGTATCGATGCCGCCTGCAACGCGGTCCGGCCGCAGCGCAAGATTGAGCACGCCGCCGAACACCGCCGCGCCGAGCGCGTTGCCCAGTATGCGCATCAGCACGTTCGATGCGGTCGCGACGCCGCGCTGCGACCAGCCGACGCTCGACTGAATTGCGACGACGAACGTCGTGTTCAGCACGCCCAGCCCCGCACCCATGACGAACGAGCCCAGCCCGGCGACGATCGGCCCGCGCTCCACGGCCAGCGCGATGATCAGGCTGCCGATGAAAAGCGTGGAACCGCCGATCCGGGCAAGCCGGCGCGTGCCCACGCGCAACAGCAGGTGCCCCGTGGCGACCGAGGCCGCCGGCCAGCCCACCGACATGGCGCATACCGTGAATCCGGCCACCAGCGCCGATTTGCCGAGGACGCCCTGGACGTAAGCCGGCAGGAAGCTGATGACGCCGATCATCGCGATGCCCGCGCAGAGCGTTGCGGCGTTCGCCAGCGCGATCAGGTGATTTCCCCAGAGTTCCAGGTGCATGACGGGATCCGGAGCGCGCCGCTCCTGGCGCACGAACAGCCACATCGCCGCCGCGGCGAACGCCAGCAGCGACAGCGCTGCGGCGATTCCCCAGTGCCCGCCCTGCGTGAGCGCCAGCATCAGCGACACCAGGCCGACCAGAATCAGGCCCGCGCCGGCAAAGTCGATGGCGGGCTTTTTCGGCTCGACCCGCTCGTGCAGAAACAGGCTCGCCAAAGCGATGCTGACGACCCCGAACGGAAGATTCACCCAGAATACCCATGCCCAGCTGGTGTGCTGCACGATAAGCGCCCCGGCGAGCGGGCCGACGATTGCCGAGATGCCCCACACGCCCGCCATGTATCCCTGAACGCGCCCGCGTTCTTCCAGCGCATACAGATCGCCGATCAGCGTCGTTGCGAGCGGCTGCACCGCGCCCGCCCCGATGCCCTGGATAAAACGGAACGCGACCAGCGCCGGCATCGACCACGCCATTCCGCAAAGCGCCGAACCGACGAGAAAGATCAGGATCCCGGCGATGAAGACGGGTTTGCGTCCGTACAGGTCCGACAGCTTGCCGTAGATCGGTATCGTCACCGCCTGCATCAGCAGAAACGCCGAAAACACCCAGCTGTAGAGCGCCAGGCCGCCGAGCTTCGCCGTGATGCTCGGTAAAGCGGTGGCGACGATAGTGGCCTCGATCGCGGCCATGAACATCGCCACGACGAGCGCTGCGAGAACCAGAGGCCTATGGGTCTGTCTTCGATGCGTGGCGGAAATCATGGTCGGGTCGGGCGAATCATACGGCATCGCTGCCCGTTCCCGACCCCGATGACCTCCGGCAGCCGGATCCAGCCGGGGATTTCCGGCGGCCGGGGCCAGTCGACATCCGATGCCGGCGGATACCTGGGCGCTATCGCCGGGGGAGAGAGCGGCCCGGGAATCTAGGACATGCGGTCTACGCTACGCCGCTTTTGCGATCGATTCCCGCAGCTTGCGCACCCGGCACAGGATACAGCGCGCGATGGAGCCTCCGACGACGGGATCCAGATCGTCACGCAGCGGCGTCAGAACATTGGCGCCGACGGCGAGCACACCTTCCACCTGGTCCTCGCCGGGCATGTACCAGAGCCCTTCGGCATTGACCACGCGCGGATGCATTCCCTCGACCAGCGCCACCTGGCGTCTGATGGACTTGTCCGTTGTTGGCGCTTCGATGATTACCCATTCCCCCTCGGACACTGCCAATTCCAGAGCGGTTTCCGGGCTCATTTCCAGCACCGGCCAGGGACGGCGTTTGCGCAGCCGAGGCACTTCGATCCCGAGCGTCGAGTAGAACTCGACGGAACGCGTTCCGCTCACGAGTATGAGCGGGTAGTCGCGCGCTATTTCGGGCGTGCTGTAGGGACTCATCGGAGGTTCCCTGAAATCCGGCGTGGCCTCATAGCCGAACTTCGCGAGGATCGAAGACGCAAACTCAATCTTGGCCGAAGGCGTGTTGAATCCGGGCTTCCCGTCCCGACGCAACTTGCCGCTGCGGTACTTCAGCGGTTCATCGGCCCCGACGACCACGCCCTGCCGCTTGAACTCCTCGAAATCCATGCCCAGCGGCTGCAGGCGGTAGTCAAGCAGCTCCCGGTAACTGGAAACCGGCAACTGCGCGCCGTAACCCATGCGCTTGAGCACCTCCAGCACCACATCGGCTTCTTCGCGCGCCTCTCCCCTCGGCTCCATGGCGCGGGACCGGCAGGCGATCATGTTGATCCCCGAATACTCGGTGATCGCGTCCGATTCGAGATGCGTGGTCACCGGCAGGATGTAGTCGGCGATTCTCGCAGTGGGCGACTCGAACATTTCCGACACGATCAGGATATCCAGGCTCTTCAGGGCCTTGAGCACCGTGTAGGTGTCCTCGAGGCCGACAAGCGGATTGCAGTCCGTCCACAGCGCGCGCACCGGGTAAGGTTCGCCGGTCAGCATCGCGTCGATCACCTGACGCGGATGGGGATAGGCGGAAGTGATCGCGTTGGGCCCCGCAAGCAGCGGGAACTTGTCGGCGCTCAGTTGCCGGTCTAGGTTCTTGTTCAGCCCGGAGCCCTGGCTCGCCCCGTAGTAGCCCGGCATGCGCACTGCCGTAGGCAGAAGAAAGCGGTTGTTTCCCGCCTGATCGATGCGGCCGAGCAGCGCGGGAAGGAAGCCCATCAGCCGCAGCGCGGCAATCGAGTTGCCGCCCATCGTCGCACCGATGAAGGTGTAGAGGGCGGAGGACCGGGCGGTGGCGTACATTTCCGCGGCACGGCGAATGTCGTCGGCCGGGATCCAGGTGATCTGGGCCACGCGCTCGGGGGAATACTGTGCAGCGCGTTCTGCAAGCTCTTCGAATCCTGTCGTCCATTCGGCGACGAACTCCTTGTCGTACCAGCCCCGCCCGATCATTACGTTGATCATGCCCAGCGCGAGGGCGGCATCGGTGCCGGGACGGATGCGCAGCCACAACGCAGCTTCCTGGGCCGATCGCGTCGGGCGCGGGTCGACGACGATGGTTCTGGCGCCCTTCTTCTGCGCGTCGCGCACGCGCTGGTGCTTCGAGCCGTTGGTCTCGCTGAGGTTAACGCCCCAAAGCAGGATCACCTCCGCGCCCTTCACGTCGGTAAAGCCGGGATAGGTGAGCAGGTTGCCAAAAGTGAGCACATCCGACACGAGCTGCGGCGTGAAACACTGGTGCGAGTCGTGCTTGAAGAAAGTCGGACTTCCGATTGCATCGCAGAACATGTCGTAGGCGAAATATTCCTTGGGCGGCAATGCCTGGACCGCTACCGCGGGGGCGCCATGCGTGCCGATGACCGCGTTGAGACGGGCAGCGATGTCCTGCAGCGCGTCGTCCCAGCTCACCCTCTGCCAGAGGCCCGATCCGCGCTCTCCGACCCTCTTCTGCGGGTGGATGACGCGCTTCGGCGACAGCGTCAAGTTAAGCGATGCCTTGCCTTTGACGCATAGATAACCCTTGCTCAAGGGATGGTTCTTGTCGCCCACGATCCGCTTGACCAGACCGTTCTCGGTTTCCACTTTCATCCCGCAGCGCACGAGGCACAGACGGCAGTTGGTGGTAACGGTCGCGGTCCCGTTCCCCTTTGATGCACTGTCCACTGTATTCATGTATGCGCCCGCCTCTAGGAAGTTGGTGGCGAGGAGAGCGGCCGGTGTCGCGCGCACCTGTGGGTTCGACTCGCGCGCCGACCAAGACCGGCGCATGGCGCGAGTACACCGTGGCGCCCCCTCACTCGCAATGGGACAGTGTATTCTCTGGATCGACGCCCTGGACTTGCGCCAGATCACGTAATGGCGGAGAGGGAGGGATTCGAACCCTCGATACGGCGCAAACCGTATAACGCCTTAGCAGGGCGCCCCCTTCGGCCACTCGGGCACCTCTCCGATTTCAAAACTCGTTCTGCGGCCGGTCTACCGAGCGGCCGAAGGGGACGCCGTGCGCCCCGGGGTCAACGAACGCCTGCGGCGTCGGCGACTCGGATACATCTCCGAAAAACGGCCGCTACTATAGCACGGCAGCCCGTTCACCGTTCAGTTCGGCTGGTCCAGACCGAACGCGCGGTGCAGCGCGCGCACGGCCAGCTCCATGTATTTCTCGTCGATCACCACCGAAATCTTGATCTCCGAGGTCGAGATCATCTGGATGTTGATGCCCTCCTCCGCGAGCGTGCGGAAGGTCTTCGAGGCGATGCCCGCGTGCGTGCGCATGCCCACGCCGACGATCGACACCTTGCAGATCTTGTTGTCGCCGCGGATGTCGGTCGCCTTGATGTGCGCCTTGACCTGCTTGTTGAGCACGTCCATCGCCTTCAGGTACTCGTTGCGGTGCACGGTGAACGACAGATCGGTCATGCCGTCCACGCCCGCATTCTGGATGATCATGTCGACGTCGATGTTCGCCTCGCCGATCGGACCCAGAATGCCGTAGGCGATGCCCGGACGATCCGGTACGCCCATGACGGTGATCTTCGCCTCGTCGCGATTGAACGCGATACCCGAAATGACGGCCTGTTCCATTTTTTCGTCTTCCTCGAAAGTGATCAGCGTGCCCTCGCCCTCGTCCTCGAAGCTGGAAAGCACGCGCAAACGGACTTTGTACTTGCCTGCGAACTCCACCGCGCGGATCTGCAGCACCTTGGAGCCGAGGCTCGCCATCTCCAGCATTTCCTCGAACGTGACGGTCTTCAGGCGCCGCGCCTCGGGCACGACCCGCGGGTCCGTGGTGTAGACGCCGTCCACGTCGGTGTAGATCTGGCACTCGTCGGACTTCAGCGCCGCGGCGACCGCAACCGCCGACGTGTCCGATCCGCCCCGCCCCAGCGTGGTGATGTTGCCGTCCTCGTCGACGCCCTGGAATCCCGCGACGACCACGACGGTGCCGGCGGCCAGATCCTTGCGGATCGGCGATTCGTCGATGCTGACGATGCGCGCCTTGGTGAACGCGGCGTCGGTGAGCACCTTGACCTGCGCCCCGGTATAGCTCCTCGCCTTCAGCCCCAGATCCATCAGCGCCATGGCGAGCAGGCCGATGGTGACCTGCTCGCCGGTGGAGGCCACGACGTCGAGCTCGCGCGGATCCGGGTCCGCCTGGATCTCCTTGGCCAGCGCGAGCAGCCTGTTGGTTTCCCCGCTCATCGCCGAGACGACGACAACCAGCTGGTGTCCCGCCGCCTTCCATTTGGCGACCCGCTTGGCGACGTTTTTGATACGCTCCGCCGTTCCGACCGAGGTGCCGCCGTACTTCTGTACGATCAATGCCATACGGGCTCCGTAAAAGCCCTGAATTTTATCGCAAATCGCCGGAAAAAAATAAGGGCAGGCGAAACCTGCCGGAGCGTAGCAGAATGCGGGTCGAATGTGCATTTTGTCACTGGGCACGGTCCATGCTCTTGGCATACGCATCTACATAAAATCAATGTGAGCGTACCCATGAAGATAGTCGATATGATCCTCAATCCGAAGGAAATCCGCCGGCGCCTCGGACTCAATCAGGAGGAGTTCTGGACCCGGATCGGCGTGACCCAGAGCGGCGGCTCGCGATATGAGGGCGGGCGCAGCATGCCCAAACCCGTACGCGAGCTGCTGCGGGTGGTGCATATCGAACAGGTCGATCTGAGCGCGGTGAGGAAAGAGGATTTCGAGGTGCTCGCCCATCTGAAGGCCCACCACCCGGATCTGTATCGGAGTCTGCGCCACGCGGTGCGCGCAAAGCGCAAGAAGTCCGACACAAGGAACTGAAGCAGAACTGAAGCAAGACTGAAGCGCCGCCGCGCCAGCGCAGGGCATACAGACTCATCCCTGTGCGTGAATCCCCCGCGTGTCGCCGGCTTGACACCCGCGCGCCCGGCACTTACGCTGCGCCAGTTCGAGGCCGGTCTGCAGTGAGCCCCTTGGTGAACCCCCTTGTGAACCCGCTTCAGGAGCGGACTACCTATGCTGACGATGCCGTCGCTGCTGCAGCGCACGTTCCGGATGTATGGCGCGAACACGGCGATTCGGGACAGCGAAGGCGATCTGAACTGGGCGGACTATGTCGGGCGCATCGCGCGCGCCGCCGGCATGCTGCGCTCGCTCGGTCTGCGGCCGGGCGAGCGTTACGCCATCCTGTGCCGCAACTGCGTGCGTCAGGCCGAACTGATCTACGCCGGCTACTGGATGGGCGCGATACCCGTGCCGGTCAACTACCGCCTGGCGCCGGCGGAGATCGCGCTGGTGCTCGAGGACGCCGGCTGCCGCCACATAGCGGTCGAGGACGTGTACGCCCGACTGCTCGATCAGCCGCAGCTCGAGGGCTGGCGCAGCCGCGCGTTGTGCGTGGCCGCCGGCCGTACCGGCATAGCGCTGCCGCACTACGATGAACTGAAGGCGGCAGCGCTCGCAGCCGAGCCGCACGATCCGGCCGAGGATGACGAGGCCATCCTGCTGTACACCGGCGGCACCACCGGTCGCGGCAAGGGCGTGCGCATCACCCATCGCAACATCGCGTCCAATGCGCTGCAGCTCGCGCGCGCGATGTCGGTCGGGGAAAGCGACCTCTACCTGCATGTCTCGCCGATGTTCCACTCCACCGACCTCAAGGCAACAGCGCTTTCGATGATGGGCGGCGCTCATGCCTATCTCCCGGAGTTCTCGCCGGCCAACGTGTTGTCCGCGATCGCCCGCCACCGCGTGACCATCGCCAGCCTGGTGCCGGCCATGGTCATCCGCATCCTGCAGGATCCGGAATCCGGCCGCTACGATCTCAGAAGCCTGCGGCTCATCAGCTACGGCACCTCGCCGATGGCCGCGGAGTGGATCCGCCGGACCATGGACGCCTTTCCCGGCGTGGATCTGCATCAGTGCTACGGCCTCACCGAGACCTCGCCGGTCCTCGCCATTCTCGACCAGGCGGACCACCGCCGCGCGCTCGATGGCCGCGAGGACCTGCTGCGCGCCGCCGGTCGGGCGCTGCCCGGCGTGGACATCCGGATCCTCGACGACCGCGGGCGCGACGTGCCGCCGGGAGAATCGGGCGAGGTCGTCACCCGCGGGCCGCAGATCGCCCTTGGCTACCACAACCGGCCGAGCGAGAACGCGCAGGTGTTCCGGGACGGCTGGTTTCATACCGGCGATATCGGGCGGATCGACGACGAGGGTTATTTGTTCGTGCTCGACCGCAAGAAGGACATGGTCGTCACGGGCGGCGAAAACGTGTATACGTCCGAAGTCGAGGCGGCGATCTACCAGCACCCCGGGGTGCACGAGGTGGCGGTGATCGGCGTTCCGGACGAGCACTACGGCGAGGCGCTGTTCGCAGTGATCGTGCCGGCCCCCGGGCACACACTGTCTGCCGATGAGATGATCACCCATTGCCGAGCGCGCATCGGCGGCTTCAAGATTCCCCGCCGCATGGCGTTCGTCGACGCTTTGCCCAAGAGCGCGATGGGCAAGATCATGAAACAGGACCTGCGCCGTGCCTACGGCGGCGGTGCGCCGGCCGCCGAAAACCAGAAAGGAGCAGACAGATGAAACCCGGATTGACCAGCGGCATGTCGCATACCCAGCGCTTCGCAGTGGAAGAGGAAAGCACCATCGGCTTCATGGGCGAGGGCCTGCGCGTCTATGCCACGCCATTCATGGTCCGCGACATCGAGAGGACCTGCCGCGATTTCCTCGGCCGGTACCTCGGCGCCGAGGAGAACTCGGTCGGCGCGCGCATGGAAATCGATCACCTGGGGCCGACGTTGAAAGGCATGTGGGTGGAGGTCACCGCCACCGTGACCGGCATCGAGGGGCGCAAGGCCAGCTTCGAAGCCGAGGTCAGGGACGCGCTCGACCTGGTCGGCAAGGCGAAGCACGTGCGCTTCGTGGTCGATCTGGCCAAGCAGAAGGAGCGGCTCGAAGCCAAGGCCGCCAAGCTGGCGCAGTTGAAACCCTAGGCCGGACAAGCCGGAACCAAACGGATTGGCTCGCTTTGGCATCGCTGATCTCCCGATTTTTGGAAGTTAGAAGTTCCAACTTCCCAAAATCGGGAGACGTATGAAAACCAAGATCTTCGCCAAATGTGTGAACACTCGAGTCATAAGCGACTAATTTCAGGACACCACCGATGAGCGCGGACGCGAAGTCAAGCGGGACGAAGAAGGTCCCGATCTACTGCAACCAGTGCGTCTGCGGCCCGGACCTGTTCAAGGTCGAGGTCAAGGACGGCATAGCGCTTCGAATCGAGCCCAACCTGGACATCGGCGAAGCGCACCCGGCGCAAGGCCGGGTCTGCGTCAAGGCCTACGGGCTGGTGCAGAAGACCTACAACCCGAACCGGATCACGCGGCCGATGAAGCGCACCAACCCGAACAAGGGGCGCGAGCACGACCCGGGGTTCGTGCCGGTGTCGTGGGACGAAGCGCTGGACATCGTCGCAGCGAAAATGAACCAGATCCGCGCCCAGGGACTGACCGACGAGGAAGGCTACCCGCGCCTTGCGGCGAGTTTCGGCGGCGGCGGCACGCCGACCCGCTACATGGGGTCGTTCCCAGCGTTTCTCTCGGCCTGGGGCGCGGTGGACCTGGGCTTTGGCAGCGGCCAGGGGGCCAAGTGCTACCACTCGGAGCATTTGTACGGCGAGTTCTGGCACCGGGCGTTCACCGTCACGGTGGACTCGCCCAACTGCGACTACATCATCAATTGCGGCAACAACCAGGAGGCTTCAGCCGGCGTCACCGGCGTGTGGCGCCAGGCCGACGCGCGCGCGCGCGGCCTGAAGCGGGTGCAGGTCGAACCGCATCTGTCGGTCACTGGCGCGGTCTCGGCCGAATGGGTGCCGATCCGCCCCAAGACCGACGCCGCGTTCCTGTACGCGGTGATGCACCGCATCCTGCACGAGCGCGACTGGCGAGCGCTGTGCGACCTGCGCTTCCTCGCCGAGGATACCAATTCGCCCTACCTGGTGGGTCCGAACGGCTATTTCCTGCGCGATCCGGCCGCCTCGAAGCCGCTGATCTGGGACCTGGCCGAGGGCAAGGCCAGACCCTTCGACCAGTTCGCCCCCGGTGCCAGCCCTGCGCTGGAGGGGAGCTTCACGGTCGCCGGAGTGGAAGAGGGGCCGGACGGCGAGCGCTGGCAGCACGACGCGGCCGAGGCGAAGCCCTCGTTCCAGATGCTGCGCGATCATCTGGCGGCTTGCACGCCAGAATGGGCGGCAAAGGAATGCGACGTGCCGGCGGCATCGATCCGGCGCGTCGCCGACGAATTCGTCGCGCACGCCAAGGTCGGCGCGACCATCCAGATCGAAGGCCGGACCCTGCCGCACCGCCCGGTGGGTATCATGCTCGGCAAGGGCGTCAACAACGGCTGGGGCGGGTATCAGGCAGTCTGGGCGCGCACCCTGCTCGCCTGTCTGGTCGGGGCGCTGGAAGTGCCCGGCGGCACCCTGGGCACCAAGGTCCGGCTCAACCGCCCGGCGGACAACCGCAAGAAAAGCGTCAAGCCCGGTCCCGACGGGTTCATGCACTATCCGTTCAACGCCACGACCAAAGCGGACTGGCAGGCCAAGCCCCACATCCGCAACGCCTACAAGATGCTGGTGCCGCTGTCAGCCAATTCGCCCTGGTCGGCGGCGCTCGGGCCGGCGCACCTGCCCTGGCTGTTCCAGAAGAATCCGCCCAAACCCTGGCCCAAGCAGACGCTGCCCGCGATGTGGATCTGCTACCGCACCAATCCGGCTATCTCGTCCTGGAACGCGCCCGCCGTGGCGCAGCGGATCGCCGAATTCCCGTTCACGCTCGCGTTCGCCTACACGCTGGATGAATCCAATTACATGGCCGACGTGCTGCTGCCCGAGGCGACCGACATCGAGAGTCTGCAGCTGTCGCGCATCGGCGGCACCGGGTCGGGCGAGCAGTTCTGGCACCACCAGGGCTGGGCGATCCGGCAGCCGGCGGTGGCCCCGGCCGGCGAATGCATGGACATGACCGATATCGCCACCGAACTGGCCAGGCGCACCGGCATCCTGCGCCGCTACAACGAGGCGATCAACCGCGGCTCGGCCGCGACGGCGCTCAAGACCGCAGACTTCGATTACTCGCTGGATCCGGAATTGCCGCACACGGCCGAGAGAATCTGGGACGCCGTGGCCAAGGCCGCCAGCCACCAGCTGTCCGAAGGCAAGGAAGTGCACGGCATCGACTGGTTCCGCGAGCACGGCTTCATGCTGCGTGAATTTCCGCAGCTGGACTGGTACCTGTATCCGGAGATGAAGCAGCAGGGATTGCGTTTCGAGCTGCCCTACCAGGAGCGCATCAAGCGCCACGGCGCGCAGCTCGCGCGCCGGCTGCATGAAATCGGCATCCAGTGGTGGAACCACCAGCTCGAGGAATACGAGGCGCTGCCCGGCTACAAGCGCTTTCCGGACATCTGGACCGACTATGCGCGCGAGGTCGGACGCGACCCGGCGGAGTTTCCGTTCTGGGCACTCACCGCGCGCAGCATGCAGTACGCCTGGGGCGCCAACGTCGGGCTGCCGCTGATCCACGAAGTGGCGCAGAACGTCGCCGGCCACGACGGCATCATCATCAACCGCACCACCGCCCGCCGGCTGGGCATCGCCGATGGGGACCCCGTGGTGCTCGCCTCGGTGAGCGGGGAGACGCGCGGCCGCGCCACGCTGCGCGAAGGCATCCGGCCCGACACCGTGCTGCTGGTCGGCCAGTTCGACCACTGGGCGACGCCCTACGCCAAGGACCTCGGCCTGGGCAGCCTGAACTCGCTGACGCCGCTGGCGCTGTCGCTCACCGATGCCACCGGCAGCGGCGCCGACCTGTTCCGGGTATCGGTGCGCAAGGACTCCTCGGGGCAAGCGGTGGCACGCGGGGGAGCGCGATGACGCGCTACGGTATGGTGGTCGACCTGAACCGCTGCGTCGGCTGCCAGACCTGCACCATCGCCTGCAAGCACGCCAACGATACGCCGCCCGGCGTGCAGTGGCGGCGCGTGCTCGACGTCGAGTACGGCAGCTTCCCCGACGTCGAGCGCGTGTTCCTGGTCACAGGCTGCCAGCATTGCGCCGAGCCGCCCTGCGTGCCGGTCTGCCCGACGGGCGCCACCCGCCAACGCGCCGACGGCCTGGTGACCATGGACTACGACACCTGCATCGGTTGCGCCTCCTGCGCGGTGGCCTGCCCCTATCAGGCGCGCACCATCGTGCACGAACAGACCGGCTACTACGGCGAGCAGACGGTGCAGGAGAAGAAGACCTCGCACGCCGATCGCTACGGAGTGGCCAACAAATGCACGTTCTGCGTCGAGCGCATCGATGACGCGGCGACGCTCGGGCTCACGCCGGGGGTGGATCCGGAGGTGACGCCGGCCTGCTCGGTGTCCTGCATCGCCAGCGCGATCCGGTTCGGCGATTTCGCCGACCCGGCGAGCGAGGTGTCGCAACTGGCGAAGGACAACCGCACGTTCCAGATGCACGCCGAACTGGGCACCGATCCGCAGATCCGCTATCTGTACGAGATTCCCGGCGGCACGCCGGGGCGCATGCCGGACGCAGCGGACGCCGACGACGAAGCGATGTCCGACCCCTCCAATCCGCTGGTGGGCGCACGCCAGCGTTTCTGGGACTATCGCGCGGCGATGAACTTCTTCCTCGGCGCCATGGCATCGGGCCTGGCCGTCGTCGCCTGGCTCGCGAACACTGCGGGCGCCATGGGTGACAGCACGTTGCGGTCAGTCAATCTGATTGCAGCTGCTGTAATGGCCGTCGGACTGTTCTTCGTGTTCCTGAAGATCGGACGCAAAGCGCGTTTTATCCGCGTGCTGATGCGGCCGCAGTCGTCCTGGATGACGCGCGAGACCTGGTGCGTCGGCGTGTTCTATCCGGCGGTTGCCGCGGGCACCCTCGCGCCGCATCCCGCGCTCAATCTCGTCGCGGCGCTCGCAGCCGCGGGATTCCTCGCCTGCCAGGCGCGGATGGTCTATGCCTCCAAGGGCATCGCGGCCTGGCGCACGCCGCTGGTGCCCTGGATGCTCGCCGCGACCGGCTTGTTCGAGGGTTTGGGCCTGCTCTCGGTTGCGGTAGCGCTCGGGGCCGCGCACGGCGTCGCCCTATGGGCGCTGGCCCCGGCGGGTCTGGTTCTCGCCGCGGTGAACGCCGCGCTGTGGCGGCGCTACCGCGCGACCGCCAAGGCGATGGGGATCGGCCCGCTGTCGCGGCGCGATCTGGCGGCGATCTCCCCTGCGCTGCATGTTCTGGGCCATGCAGCGCCCGCGCTCTTGTACGCCCTGTGCCTGGTCGCCGGGTCGCCGGCGCTGGCCGGTCTGGCCGGGGCAGCCGCGGTCGCCGGCGGCGCGCTGTGGAAGTTCACGCTGATCACCCGGGCCTGCCACCAGCAGGGGTTTGCGCTGCCGATGATGCCGCAGCGCGGCTCGGGCACGCGGGCCGCCCCCGAGCGCCTGGCAGCGGGCTAGAATAGGCCGACTCGATCCTGAACCGGACAAGCGGGAACAAGATGGGTGGGCTCGATTCGGCGCCTCTGATCTCCCGATTTTGGGAAGTTGCAACTTCGTAACTTCCCAAAATCGGGAGCCGTTTATAAACCCGGATTGTTCGCCGGAGTTGAGGACACGTGAGTCGTAAGAGACTAAGAACCTATCTGTTGCACCACATTCACAAAGGGAGGAAAAAATGCGCCGCCTGATACCTGTCATGCTGTTAGCCGCGATGCTGTGCATGCTGTCCGCCGTTCCGGCGCTTGCACAATCGTTCCCCGCGAAACCGGTGCGCATCGTCGTGCCCTACCCGGCCGGCGGGAGCACGGACGTGATTGCGCGCGCGCTCGCAAGAGAACTGTCCACGCTCTGGGCCCAGCCGGTGGTGGTCGAGAACATCAGCGGCGCGGGCTCCATCATCGGTGCCGAGAAGGTCGCCACCGCATCCCCAGACGGGCACACGCTGCTGCTCACCATCGACCCGACAGTGGTGCATAACCGCTTCCTCTACAAGAAACTGCCCTACGACCCGGACAAGAGTCTGATTCCGGTCACGATGATCGCGCGCAGCGGGCAGTTCGTGATCGTGCATCCGTCGGTTACCGCAAACAACCTGCGCGAATTGGTGGAATTGGCCCGCCGCACCCCGGGCAAGATCGCCTACGCCTCTTACGGCATCGGCACGCAGACCCATCTGCTGTTCGAGACGCTCGGCAAGCGCGAAGGCGTCCAGTTTCTCCACGTGCCCTACAAGGGGGTCGCGCCGGCGACCGCGGCCGCGGTCTCCGGCGAGGTGCAGGCCTCGGTCGGGAGCCCGGCGGCGACCGGCGCCATGGTGAAGGCCGGCAGGGTCAAGGCGCTGGCGATCGGCGGCCCGCGCCGCGCGAACCTCTATCCCGATGTCCCGACCATAGCCGAGTCGGGCTACCCCTACGCGGCAGCGATAATCTGGTTCGGGCTGTTTGCCCCTGGCGGCACCGATCCACAGTTGGTGGAACGCATCTCTCGCGACGCAACCGGCATCGTAAAGCGGCCCGAGTTCACCGACAAGTACATCGCCGCGTTCAGCCTCGATCTGGTGGCGAATACCCCGGCAGAATTCGCCGCCGCGATCCGCGCCGATGTAGAGGTTATCTCCGAGATGGTAAAGGCCGCCGGCGTGCACCCGGAGTAGATCGGCAGGCTCTCCTCCCACGCCGCGGGTGGCGTTGCGCGCTGCGCGCGCCAACCGCGCTTTCCGCACG
>MEQZ01000098.1:0-124 GCA_001770425.1 Betaproteobacteria bacterium RIFCSPLOWO2_02_FULL_65_20
CGATGGTGCGCCTGCGTAGCGCTCCCGGGCAAGCCTGACCTTAGCGGCGATTGCAGCTAGGCGTGGTTTGCGCGCCTCCCGTTCGAGAAGCCCCACGCCGGCGCTGCTGGATCCACCATGCCTG
>MEQZ01000098.1:202-6624 GCA_001770425.1 Betaproteobacteria bacterium RIFCSPLOWO2_02_FULL_65_20
GGCCCAGCGAGACTGTTCTAGGGTGCCAATGGTGAAACACTCCGAGATTCCAGATCCCGAGATCAGGAAAGCGCGCCAAGAATACATTGAGGACCGGTGGCGAGACTTATCGAACCGGCAACGAGAGCACACCGATGAGGCGGCCAAATACCTAATGGTGGTCAACGCAGGCGGCGCCATCGCTACGCTCAGCTTTATGGGTGCGATGAAGATGCTCGATCCAATCCCGGGTGCCCGCGCAATGCTTTCCTTTTTTCTTGCCGGACTCTTGCTCGTTGGGCTTGGACGTGCGCTTGCCATCTACCGGTTCGACTGGACGTTCAGCGGATGGCGAGACGCGGTTCGCCTCTACTACACGGACAAGATTGACTGGGAAGCGCTCCTGGAAGGCGACATGAGCCGCTCGGGCCGTTTCCTTCCCAGTGAGTTTGTGGCTTGGGCGTCGTTTGCGTGCTTCATCACCGGTTTGGCGATCGCATACGTCGACCTTCTATGGAGGTAGCGGCATGAGCATCAAGCTTTCGAATGTACAGAAACGCGATCGGCCCATTCCAAATCGCCCGCCTCCCCCTCCGGCGCCAGGCACCCCTAAATGAAATTGACCCTCCTATCGCTCCCGCAGCGGGTCGGCGCACGCGCGTAGAATATGGCTCGGTTAGGCAACAGGGCGGACGGATAGCAGGATAGGCGGGGTATCGAGCCCTGGACTGTGGTAAGAAACGTGGTAACTCACCGGTGACACAGCGCCTACATCAAGAGCTGGCGCGGTTCTCTGGGCACAATGTGGCAGACACCCTCCCGCCGCAGAGTCTCGGACGTCAACTAAATTTTCTCCGCGTCTCGGAGAAGTTTGCAACATTCAAATACCTACGGCGACATTTCGCGCTGATGCGCCGCGAGAGAGCCGGCGTGTACCCTCAACTAGCGCGATTGTTTAGGCACTTTCTCCATCCCGCAATTTGCCAGTCCGCATGCACGCGAGTGGAGTCGGAGAAACGCTCGGGGCCTATTGCCAGGCAGCGCGATTGGTTTGTCAAGACAGACAATTCGATCGCAAGAAGATATAGGGTGAAAGCCAAGTCTTTGCGGTTGGCGGGAACAAGGAAAGCAGAGAGATGGCGAGGGAAACAATATCTACCTCGGTACGGTTTGATGCAGTCCTCGGCAACAGCCGAGGAATCCTCTTAGCGGCCCGGATCTGGCAAACCTATCCGGCGCGCGCCGCGCACCGCGCGTACCAATCGAGGCCAGCTTTCCTCATGGAACTTCGCTGGCAGCACATCCTTCTCGAACACCGATTGCGGGACGGCAAGCAAACAATCCAGCGAGAACTCTTCACGCGCATATTGCGCTGGAGCAGTTGCCGCAAACCTTCCAACAGATTGCGCCGCCCGCAAAATCTCGCGCTGTGGCGCTTTTTCGGCCACGAGAGTACCTATGTACTTCGCCGCAATGCAGATCGCGAGGCGCGCCTGTTCAATTCCCTCTGGAGTGCGCTTGGACTGAAATCTTTGCAGGTTGGTCATTTTCGACTGCAGTAGCAGCAAGGGATGGATAATCTTGAGTGTCACGCCATCGGACTGGATAGGGATAGCAGTGCGTTTGATCTCGGATGCGGTGGGCCCGGCGACGTCCGCCAGATAGTCGATGAGCACTGGATCCTCATGCCCAGCAAGCGCAATCGAAATCACCGCAGTGTTTGGCGTTCCATCATCTAGGCCGGCAATCTTCAGCTTGTGCTCAAAAGTGAGGTTTGCCGATGCGGACTTTGCATCCATTGCAGAGCCCAGGTAGTCGACGTCCCGTGTCAGGGCGGCCACCTGGGACTGAATGTCGAAATAGCGCGCCCATACCGCGATAGCCTGTCCGCCAACGAGCACCGTTCGTGGCGAGGTCGTTTGTCTTACAAGAGCGATTCCCTCTGACTCTGATAGGTTCATCCGGGAACGCGGCCCCAATCGATGACTTTGATCTTGGATCCATCAAGAATCGCCGCTTCATCGAGCCGCGCTGGCACGAGTTGCCGCTGCTTGCCCGAAATGCGCTCGACGATGATCTCGTCGCTGGACGAGGGGGGGCCGCTCTCGGCGATACTCAGTTCAAGACCCAGTACGCGAAGCAGCCGCGCCAGATCGCTGAGAAAGATGTCCTCCATCCCGCTCTCGAAGCGATTCACCTTCTCGCGGCGTAGTCCGGCGAGCGCAGCCAGTTCCTGTTGGGACACCCCCATTATTCGGCGCTTGGCTCTTACGAGTCGATAAATATGCTCCATAACGCACATAATATGCGAAAAATAATACATATAGCAAGACTTGATGTCACTACGACGCTTGACATAACGTATTCACGGGATTCTCTCCGGTGCGCATCGACACATGAAACACACCTATATTCAAAGTGTTGCATTCTTGCGTACCGTCGTTTCGAGTGAATCTCTCCCCCGGGCGGTCTGCAAACAAACTTTTCTCCATGTGAGAAACTTCGGATCTGGACTGGGCACACCGCCAGACAGTCCTGCCAGATTCTCTCCACCGGGGTGCCGGTTGCAGGTTCACGCGATGTTGCCGGTGCTTGGCGCGCAGAGGGAGTCTGTTTCTTGAAGCGGCCCGGTTGGCGGAGCATCCGATGTCGAACAGTTTCAGAACAATTGGTTTTCCGGGCCGCTATGTGCAGGGCCCGGGCGCGGTCGCCGCGCTGGGACCGTTGATGAAAGAACTCGGCGGGAAGGTTGCCGCGGTGGTTGCGGGGGACAGCGCGCGCGCTGCGAGCGGCGACGGGGTGAGGGTCAGCCTCGAGGAGGCCGGTTGCCGCGCGCATTTTCTGCGCTTCAGCGGCGCGTGCACGGCCGCCGCAGTGGCCGCAATGGCGGCGCAGGCCGCGGGAGTCGAGGCCGATACGGTGATTGCACTCGGTGGCGGCAGCGTGATCGACACCGCCAAAGGGGTGACCATCGCGCGCGGCGGCCTGTTGATCGTCGTGCCGGCCATCGCTTCGACCGACGCGCCGACCAGCCGCTCGGTCGTGCTCTACGACGATCAGCACCGGATCACCGGTGTCGAAAGGATGCGCCGCAACCCCGATGCCGTCCTGGTCGACACCGATATCATCGCGAGGGCGCCAGTGAGATTCTTCGCCGCGGGCATGGGCGATGCGCTGAGCAAGAAGTTCGAGGCGGAACAGTGTCGCCTTGCGGGCGCAATGAATTTTTTCGGCACGCTGGCGCCGCCGGTTGCCCTGCTGATGGCAGAGCGCTGCTACGCGACAATTGCCGAGCACGGCGAGGCCGCCTACGCCAGAATCGCCGCCACGGGAAAGCCCGACGACGCGGTCGAGCGCGTGGTCGAGGCGACGGTGTTGTTCAGCGGTCTGGGATTCGAGGCCTGCGGCCTGTCGATGGCGCACGCGCTTACCCGCGGCCTGGGCGCTCATCCCAGGATCGGGCGGGCGCTGCATGGAGAGTTAGTCGCGTTCGGCACCATCGCGCAGTTGCTGGCGGAGGAGCGGCCGGCCGGCGAAGTCCGCGCGCACGTGGAACTCACGCGCAGGCTTGGCTTGCCGGTGACGCTGGCTCAGTTGGGCGCGCCTTCGCTGGACGCGGCCGAGTTGCAGGAAATCGCGCGACTTTCCTGCACCGCCCCGCACATGGCCAACCTGTCGCCGCGGGCCGACGAGGCCCGAGTCGCCAAGATGCTGCGCGCGGCCGATGAGCTGGGACGCTCGGTGCTCGGAAATTAGGGGACAGACCACGTTTTCGCTCCTCGAAAACGTGGTCTGTCCCCTATTCTAGGCGCGCAGGTCCTCGCGCATCAGGTCACTTGCCTTTTCCGCGATCATCACGATGGGCGCGTTCACGTTGCCCGATACCAGCTCCGGCATGATCGCGCCGTCGACCACGCGCAAGCCCCCGATTCCGCGCACCCGCAGACGGGCATCCACCACCGATAGCTCGTCCGCGCCCATGCGGCAGGTGCCCACCGGGTGATGGACGGTACTGCCGGTCTCGCGCACGTGCTCCAGGATCTGCGCATCGCTCATGCAGCCCGGTCCGGGCAGTACTTCCTCCGCCACGTAGGCAGCAAGCGCGGGCTGCGCGAGGAGCCTGCGCCCGAGCTTGAATGCCTCGATCATCAGGCGCCGGTCGTCCTCGGTGGACAGGAAATCGGGCTGGATCTTCGGCAGCGCAAACGGATCGGGCGAGCCGATCTCGACCCGGCCGCGGCTCGACGGGCGCAGCAGACACACCGACATGGTGAAGCTCGAATATTTCAGGGGAGGCTCCGTCACGGCACTGAATCCGACCGGGCCGAATTGCACCTGCAGATCCGGCCAGCCGGGGGATGCGGAGGAGCAGGCGAAAAGGCCGGTGCGAAAGGGTCCATAGGCGAGTATGCCGGTGCGAAACAGCAAGTATCTTGCGACCTCTCCTGCCAGCCGCAGGGGCGAGTTCAGCACGTCGTTGATGGTGACCGGCTGCGTGCAGCGGCACAGCACGCGCACCTGGACGTGGTCCTGGAGGTTCGCGCCCACGCCGGTGAGATCGGTGACGACGGAAATGCCGTGACGGTCCAGGAGCGGTGCCGGACCGATCCCGGACAGCTGCAGCAGATGTGGCGAGTGGAACGCGCCCCCCGCGATCACCACCTCGCGCCGGGCATTTGCCGTCAGGATCTCAGCACCGCGCCGGAACTGGACGCCGGTTGCGCGCCGGCCCTCGAACAGTACGCGCGTGGCCTGCGCCGAGGTCAACACCTGCAGATTCGCCCGCCGCATCGCGGGCCGCAGATACGCGCCGGCGCCGCAGGCGCGCCGGCCGCGGCGTATCATCATCTGGTAGTAGGAGGCGCCTTCCTGCGAGGGACCGTTGAAATCGGCGATCAGCGGATAGCCCGCTTGCGCCGCGGCGTGCAGGAGCGCATCGGCAAGTTCGCCGCGCTCCATATCGGAAACCGCAAGCGGACCGGAATCCCCGTGCAGTTCGTCGGCGCCGCGCACGTTCGCCTCGGAGCGCCGGAAATACGGAACAACGTCGCTCCATCCCCAGCCCACGTTGCCCAGATCGCGCCAACGGTCGTAGTCGCGCGGGTTGCCGCGGATGTATTGCATGCCGTTCAGCGAACCCGAGCCTCCGAGCAGCTTGCCGCGGGGGTAGGGCATGCACCGGCCATTCAACCCGGTAACCGGTTCGGTCTTCATGCACCAGTCCAGGCGCGGATTGCCGACCGTCCTGGATATGCCTCCCGGCACATGGATCCAGACGTTGCGATCGGTTTCGCCCGCTTCCAGCAACAGGACCCGCAGGTCCGCGTTCTCCGAGAGCCGCGCGGCGAGCACGCAGCCGGCGGAGCCGGCGCCGACCACGACGACATCGGCTTCATACTGCGCCATGTGAATGGTCCTTGCAGACTCCGTGGAAACGGGCTCACGGCACGTCGATGATATCTCCTGGAGGCCCCTTATGCTCGGGATGGAGATCATGGGCATGCTGAACCGGCTCGCCGCCGACCGGCACCACGCGGGACAGGAATTCGATCACCGCATTGCCGAACACGTCGTTGCGGTCTCCGGCCACCATGTGCGCTGCGCCGGTGACGTTGACGTACTCGCTGTGGGGACACAGCTTCAGAAAGCTCTGCGCGCCCTCTTCACTGAGCACGTCCGACAGACCGCCCCGAACCAGTAGAGTGGGCAGCGCGAGCCGCGTCGCACAGGCTTCCAGACGTTGCAGGCGTTTCTCGAGGTCGCGCCTCACGGGACGAAAGCGCGGATCCCAGTGCCACCGGTACTTGCCGTCGGCACCGAGACGCACGTTCTTGCCCAGGCCGTCCAGATTTTTCGGGCGCTTGCGGTGGGGCTGGTAATTGGCGATGGCCTCGGCCACCTCTTCCAGGGAATCGAAACCCTCGGGCTTCTGGCTCATGAACGCCTGAATGTTGTCGACCCCCTTCATCTCGATCCGGGGGGCGATGTCGACCATGACCAGCGCGGTGGCATCCACGTGATCCTCACCGACGGCGACCAGGCTGGTCCCGCCTCCCATCGAGGCGCCGACCAGAACCGGACGCCGGTTGCCGAGCGCGGCGACCACGCATTTGAGATCCTGGACCATGACGTCCTGCCCGTAGAGTCCGTCGGGAGCCCAGTCCGAATCTCCGTGACCCCGCGCGTCGAAGGCGACTGCGTGATAACCCGCGGCGCCCAGTGTTTCGCCAGCGCCTTTCCAGGCATGGCGGGTCTGCCCGCCGCCGTGTTGAAGAAGCACGAGGGGGCCGTTGCTGTCGCCCCACGAATCCCCCGCTAATCGGACTCCTCCGACGCCGTTCCAGAAGTGCATCGGCTCGGGGGTTCCGGGAAGTCTTGTGCCTGCGCTCATTGCGGTATTCCCTTATTGGCTTCTTGATTTGCTCGGGGAGTGGGGCAGGTCG
>MEQZ01000099.1 GCA_001770425.1 Betaproteobacteria bacterium RIFCSPLOWO2_02_FULL_65_20
CAGGTTGACGCCTCTGCTCCCGCCGCGCCGGCAGTCGTGATCAAGCCGCTGTCGAAGATCGCCATCTATCCGGAGCGCGAGGCCTCGGCGCAGGCGGTGTCGCTCAACGAGTCGCGCATCGCGGCCGAGATCTCCGGCCGGATCGAGGCGATCCCGGTCCGGGTCGGAGAGCGCGTTGCGGTGGGGGCGGTCCTCGCCCGGATCGAGTGCCGCGACCACGAGCTCGCGCATGAGCGCGCGAACGCGACCCTCAGAGCCGTGCGTGCGCGTCTCTCCCTGGCGCAA
The DNA here is from genome assembly GCA_001770425.1 of Betaproteobacteria bacterium RIFCSPLOWO2_02_FULL_65_20. Taxonomy (GTDB): domain Bacteria; phylum Pseudomonadota; class Gammaproteobacteria; order Burkholderiales; family SG8-39; genus JACQTO01. The sequence goes on from MEQZ01000099.1 coordinate 286, forward strand.
CAGCAGCTCGTCCGTGCACGCGAGCTCGGCGACCGTGGCTTCTTTTCCAAGGAAGCGGTCGCCTCGCGGGAAACGGAAGTCCAGGTTCTTCGCGCGGAGGGCGAGCAGGCCAGCACCCAGCTCGACGCCGCTTTGCGGGCGGTCGGCAAATGCAGCGTCCGCTCTCCTTTCGCGGCGATCGTGCGCGAGCGGCTCGGGCAGGTGGGCGAGCTGGCGACCCCCGGCAGCCCTCTGGTCGCACTCAGCGACGCCGGCCGTGTCGAAGTCTCCGCGCAGGTGCAGCTCAGGGACGCCGAATCCTTGAGAGCGGCCCGCGACGTGCGCTTCGTCGGTGACGGCGGATCGACGGCGGTCGCACTGCTGCGTGTCTCGCCCGCTATCGCTCCCCAGGCGCGCACCGTGGAGGCACGGCTGCGCTTCAAGAGCGCGCCGGCGGCGGCCGGCGCATCGGGCTCGGTGATTTGGCGGGAATCGCGCCCCTATATTCCAGCCGAGTTCGTCGTGCGCCGCGAGGACAGGCTCGGGGTATTCGTCGAAGAGCGCGGCGTTGCCCGGTTTCACCCCCTCGACGCAGCGCAGGAAGGCCGTCCCGCGCCCGTCGATCTTCCGCTCGGGGCGCGGATCGTCGTCGCCGGTCAACTGGCGCTGCGCGACGGGCAGCCGCTCGCCGCGCCCCGCAAGCAGCCGCCCGGCGTTCCATGAAGTTTTTCGAGCTGCTGCTGCGCAACCACCCGCTGGCCAACATTCTGTTCGGGGTGGTGCTGGCGATCGGCTCGATCGCCTACGTGCAGATGCCGCGCGAGCAGGACCCCGAGATCAACTTCAACTGGGTCAACATCACGACCGTCCTACCGGGAGGCTCGGCCGAAGACGTCGAGAAACTGCTCACTCAGCCGCTCGAGGATGCGATCAAGCAGGTGGCCGACATCCGCTTCGTGCTCTCGAGCAGCCGGGAAAACGTGTCGTCGATCCTGGTGCGCTTTCGCGATATCCCCGAGCGCGTGTTCGACAAGCGCGTCGCGGATCTGCGGCGCGAAATCCAGAACAAGGCCCGCGCCGAGCTGCCCCCCGAAGTCAAGGACGACCCGCGCATTCTGGAGATCACGACCTCCAACGGATTTCCCACCGCGCAGGTGGTGCTGACCGGACGCGCCGACGACGAGGCGATGCGCCGCGCCGCGCGCGCAATCCGCACCGACCTCGAGCGGCTGACCGGCGTCGATCTGGTGTTCGCGCTCGGGCTGCGCGACCCGGAGCTGAGGGTCGAGTTCGACCCGCGCAAGCTCGCGGCGCGCGGCCTCAACGCAGCCAACCTCGCCGATGCCGTCCGGGCATGGTTTCGCGACACCTTCGCAGGCAAGACCCGCGCCGGGGACGACGCGTGGATCGTGCGACTCATCGGGCAGGACGCCGACCCCGGCTATCTCGCCCGACTTACGCTGGCGCTGCCCGGAAACCGCGAGCGCGTGCCGATAGACGCGCTGGCGACCGTTTCGCGCGAGCGCGCGACGCCGACCCGGCTCGCCTCGAGCGGCGGCGAGCCCGCGATCCTGCTCTCGGTGACCAAGAAGAGCTACACCAACACGCTCGAACTGGTCGAACGGATCCAGTCCTATATCGCGCAGAAGAACCCGCTCATCGCCCCCTCCGGCCTCAAGCTCAGCCTGACCGACGACCAGACCGTCCCGACCCGCGTGGCGATCGGCGTGATGGAGTCCAACGCGGTCCTCGGCCTCGCGCTGGTGCTCGCCGTGTGCTGGATATTCCTGGGGGTGCGCGTGTCCATCCTGGTCGCGCTCGGCATCCCGTTCTCGCTCGCAGGCGGCTTCGCGGTGCTGCACGCAACCGGCTTCACCCTCAACATCTCGGTGCTGCTCGGCGTGGTGATCGTGCTCGGCATGCTGGTCGATGACGCGGTCGTGGTGGTCGAGGCGATCTATTTTCGGGTGCAGCGCGGCCAGCCGGTGCTCGCGGCGTCCGTGGACGCGCTGCGCGAAGTCTTTGCCCCGGTCACCTCGTCGGTCGCCACCACGCTGGCCGCGTTCCTGCCGCTGATGCTGATGCCCGGCATCGTCGGCAAGTTCATGTTCGTCATTCCCTTCGTGGTGACGCTCACGCTCTCGATCAGCCTCATCGAGGCCTACTGGATGCTGCCGACCCACATCATCGCGCTTCGCCTCGACCTTTCCCGGCCCTCGCGCATGCAGCGCTGGAGGCACCGCTTCACGCACCTGCTTCGCGTGAAGTATTGCCGGGCCCTGCTCTACGTGCTGCGCCGGCCCAAGCGCTTCGCCGCCGCCATCGTGTTCACCATGGCCGCCGCCGGGGCCGTGGCGGCGCTCGGACTGGTGCGGCTCGAGTTCTTCGCCTTCGACCCGGTGCGGCTTTTCTACGTCAACGTCGACATGCCTGCGAACGCGCCGATCGAAGCCACGTTCGCGCGCACCGAGGAAGTGGAGCGCGTGGTGCGCGCGCGCCTTGCGCCCGGCGAAGCGCGCGCGCTGACCTCGGTCGCCGGAGTCAAGTTCACCGACACCGAGCCGCTCTACGGCGACGCCTACGGACAGGTCGCGGTGTCGCTGCGGCCGCGCAAGGAGGAGGGATCCCGGGACGTGCGGGCGATCATCGACTCACTGCGAAAGGAAATCGAATCGCTCCCCGGGCCCGGGCGGCTGAGCTTCCTCATGCTCTCCGGAGGCGGGCCGCCGCTCACCAAGCCGGTGCGTGTGCGGGTGCGCAACGACGACCCCGCGCAGCTGCGCGCGGCAACCGACGAGCTGGTTCGCATCGTGCGCGCGATACCCGGGACGAAGGACGTCACGGACGACGACGTTCCGGGACGGCCGCAGTTCGTGCTGACGCTGGACCGCGACGCGATACGCGCCACGGGCCTGGATCCGGGGCTGGTGGCGCGCCTGGTCCGGCTGCACGTCGACGGCGAGATCGTCACGCAGATGCGAGAAGAAGGCGAGAAGCTCGAGGTGCGCGTTCGCGCCAAGGCGCGCGACTCGGCCGACGTAGGCCGGCTCCTCGCCGACCCGATCGCGCTGCCCGGAGGGGGAACGACCACGTTCGGCGCGCTGGTGCGCGCCGAAACGCGCACCGGCAAGGGCGTCATCAAACACCACAATCTGCGCCGCTCGATCACCGTCGAGGCCGACCTCGAGCGCAAACGCATCGACACGGTCGCGGCCAACCAGGCGATCCGGGCCGCGTGGGAGAGAATCAGGGCGCGCTACCCGGACACGACGCTCGACTTCTCCGGCGAGCTCGACGACATCACCGAGAGCCTGGAGGCGATGAAAGTGCTGTTCCTGCTCGGCGTCGGTCTCATCTACGTCATCCTCGCCGCCCAGTTCCGCAGCTACTGGCAGCCGGCGATGATCCTTGCGACCGTGCCGCTTGCCTTCACCGGGGTCGTGTTCGGGCTGCTCATATCGGGGAACCCGCTTTCGCTGTTTACCCTGTACGGCGTGGTCGCGCTCACCGGCATCGCGGTCAACTCCGCGATCGTGCTGATCGACGCCGCCAACGTGCGCAGAAGGCAGGGGATCATCGTGCTGCACGCGATCGTATTCGCGGCCCGCCGGCGCGTCGTGCCGATCATCATCACCAGCACCACGACGATCGCAGGCCTGTTCTCGCTCGCGTTCGGACTGGGCGGCCACTCGCTCATCTGGGGGCCGGTGGCCGCTTCGATCGTCTGGGGGATAGGCTTTTCCACGCTGCTCTCGCTGTTCGCGATGCCGATGCTGTATTGGGGGCTGATGCCCGAGCGCCGGCGCCGGCCGGCCGCCGGCGCGTGACACGCTTTCTCATTCGCGCGCGCCGCGGCGCAAGCGCGAAGCATGCCGACGGCGCGTCTATGCTAGAGTGCCTTGGAACAAGCGTGTATGGAGGAGACGATGGCAGAAGTCCTGCATGTGCTGAGTGGGGCCGCGATTCCGTTCGGACCGAACGGCGCAGCGCGCAGCGCCATTACCACCAAGAGAATGCTCACCGGGCCGATTGTCGTCACTCGCGTCGGCATCGAGGGCGACGAGCAGGGGAACAAGAAAACGCACGGCGGACCCGATCAGGCCCTGCACCAGTATCCCATCGACCACTACGCGGCCTGGCGCAGCGAACTGCCCGACTTTGCGCCTCATCTGACGGCGCCCGGTGCTTTCGGCGAGAACCTGTCCACCCGGGGCATGACCGAAGCGACGGTGTGCGTGGGAGACATCTACCGTTGCGGCACGGCGCGGGTGCAAGTGACCAAAACCCGCCACCCCTGCTGGAGGCTCAACGTCCGGTTCGGTGTTGCGCGCATGTCGCACCGGGTGCAGGAATCGGGGCGCATAGGCTGGTACTTGCGAATTTTGGAGGAGGGCTCTCTGGGCGCGGGCGATCCCATGGTGCTCGAACACCGGCCGCATCCGGACTGGCCGCTCAGCCGGCTCATCCGCGCACTGTTTGCGGATCCCCTGAACTATCCGCTGCTGGAAGAACTGGGGGCGTTGCCTGAACTGGCCGGCTCTGCGAAGGATGTTGTGATCAAGCGGCTCGCGACGCGCACGCTGGAGGACTGGCGCACGCGCATGGAAACGCCCGGCTAGACCTGGACAACAGAAGGCGGTTTACATGGGTAAGGCGATTCTGTACACTTGTTCTGTACATAATTGAATGTCGCCATGTCCAACTCCAGCAAGAGCAAAGTCAACGTAACCGAACTCCGCCAGAATCTCCCTGCTTATCTGGCCGACGTGCAAAAGGGCAGGGAGATCGAGGTTACCTCGCGCGGAAAGGTGATCGCGCGCATCGTGGCCGGTGGCGATGCTCACCAGGAGGCGCGCGAGCGTCTGCTCGCCATCCGCAAGCACTGCCGCGTTGGCGACGTGGTCAGCCCGACCGGCGCGCAGTGGGACGCAGAGCGTTGATCGTTCTGGACACCCATGTATTGATCTACGACGCACTGGCTCCCGCCCGCCTGTCGGCTCACGCCCGCAAAGCCATCGCTCTCGCTCACACCGATCGGGAACTCGCCTGCAGCGATATCAGTCTGTGGGAGATCGCGATGCTCATCGCACGCAAGCGGCTCGATCCCGTGATAGATGCGCGGCAGTTTCTGGATGATGTGATCGCGGCGCGGCGCCTGCGCGTGCTGCCGATTACCGCGGAGATCGCCGTGCTGTCCCGGTCCGACCTGTTTTCCCATGGCGATCCGGCAGACCGGCTGATCGCAGCTACCGCGCGGCTCTACCGGGCTCCGTTGGTTACATCCGACGCGAAACTGCGAAAGCTCAAGGAAGTCACCACGATCTGGTGAACCAGCCGATCTCTTCCGCCGGCACGCCGGGATAGTCCATCGAGAGCACCGCGAGGTCGGCGAACTTGCCGAGCGCAAGTGTGCCGCGCCTGGCATCGTCATGCGACAACCACGCGCTGGGACCGGCAGGAGTATCCCCGGGTCTTGCAGCCGCAGTCAAATGCAGCGTGCCGCTATTGGCTGCGGGCTGTATTCAGGCATTGCGGCAAATCACTGAATTGCACCAAGCTCGCCATCGGAGTAGATTTGGCCAAGCCCGGGCTCGGAGCGCAGGATGAGCTGTGCCACCCACTTTTGAGCGGCTCGAACTGGCAGAAGGCGGATCGCCTCGGCCAATTGCGGTCCCTCACCGTTACATTTGAATTTCGTCAAATGGGGCTGTTCGCGGGCAGCCGTTCAGGTAGTCGCAAGGGCAGTCGCGAGAGCTGCTTCCTCGGGCTATGATTGGTCCAAGAACTATCAGCTCAGCGACCGATGCCGCGCCTCGTCCTGGTGGGGCAGAGCAATCGACGGCATCTCGGCTAACCACATGTACTACGGGGAGAAGTTCAACGCTTTGACTCATCTCGTCGGGGCCGTGCTGGCGCTTGCCGGGACCGTCGTGCTCATCGTGCTGGCAGCGCTGGATGGTGATCCGTGGAAGGTGGTGAGCGTCTCGATCTACGGCACGACGCTGACGTTGCTTTACAGCTTCTCCACGCTCTACCACAGCCTGCGCGGCCGCGGTAAGAACATCCTTCGCAAATTGGACCACCACAGCATCTATCTGCTCATCGCCGGCAGTTACACCCCGTTCTGCCTGGTGACGCTGCGCGGCCCTTGGGGCTGGTCGCTGTTCGGGGTGGTGTGGGGGCTCGCGGCGCTCGGCAGCCTGCAGGAACTGAGGCCGAAAAGCGGAGCACGAATTCTGTCAGTCGTAATCTACGTCGCGATGGGCTGGGCGGCCCTGGTGGCGCTGGTCCCGCTGGTCCATGCGTTGGGGCCGGCCGGTTTCGCCTG
>MEQZ01000100.1 GCA_001770425.1 Betaproteobacteria bacterium RIFCSPLOWO2_02_FULL_65_20
TATTACGAGGAACTGGGCGAAGCGGCGGTGGTGCAGCTCACCGTCCAGAACGTGCGCTCGGGGCTGCGCTACCAGATCGCGGACAGGCTGATCCAGGGCCGGGCGCGGGACATGGGGGAACTGCTTCGGGTCAATCCGCTGTCGTGGGTCGCGCGTTCGCCCGAGGGCTACGTCGGGAGCGTCGCCAATGCCGAGATCGGATCGCTGCCGAAAGGAAGCTGGTTCTACGACACCGACCGGGCGGAGCTTGGCTACATCCCCAAGCTCAGATTTCACCTTTCGGTCGAGCGCGGCGAGCCGACGATACTGCGGTGGCGGATGCGCGCGCTGAAGTCGGACGTACCCTGGGAAGTGGAGGGGCTGTCGCTGGATCCGGTTAATCCTTATGTATGGTTTTCGGGGTAGCATATCGGGTGTGGGAGATAACGCGATGAAACGCAATACGTCATGGGCATCCTCGTACTCTTGGGCACGCGGGTCGGCCGCCGGCTTTACGCTGATCGAACTGGTGATCGTGATCACGATAGTGGGCATCCTCGCCGCGGTCGCGCTGCCCCGGTTCGTCAACCTGCAGCGCGATGCGCGGATTTCCAAGGCGCAGTCGATCATGGGGACGATCAAGGCCGCCGCGTATCTCGCCAAGGCGCGCTGTGAGGTGGATCTCGCGCAAGGGTATACCGGCGTCTGCACGTCATCGGCCGGTCAGGTGAACATGGACGGCGCGCTGGTGGCGATGGTGAACCGTTATCCTGATGCGTCGTCGACAGGCATCGACATCGCCTCACAGGTGAGTGCGGCGGAGGGGTTCACCATTACCCAGGGAACCGGTGTAAGAACCTACGATGTCGTCGGGGCGTCCATTCCGTCGCAATGCCGGATTACCTACACCGCTGCGGCTGCGAACCAGGCGCCGCTGATTACGCTGGACACGTCAGGCTGCTAGTCTCGCATTCCGATAATTCAGGGCGTCGATTTTGTGAGTGAGTGCAGCCAGATCTTGGTAACCCGCTGCCCCCCGCATAAAGGGCGCCTCAGCGTCGGCAAGTTCCCCGATGCAAGTTCTGGGGGAGGCGGGTGCAAAGCAGACACGGTTGTCGACATATTCGTGTCTCCAACCTTGGTATGCGCCTGTAAGGGCGATCTGTATCAATTATTGGTTCAGGCTTAGTCGTTTGCATGCTCAAATGATGCCGAACCGTCCCTGAGGCAGGTGTGGGCACTGCAGGCATGGTGTTCGCCTGCCGTTTCTGAAACAAGCCATCCACAGATTGATTACACTCGGAGCGCTTCAATTGCGCCCAACTGGAGGAATTGTTGAAAAGCTATTTGTCCGGAGTGTTCTGGGGTGTCGCCAACGCTGATCGGTTTCGCAGGGGAATCCAGCAAGTGGTGGATCAGGTTGCTCCTAAGGGGGTCTTTGTTGGGGATAACCTACTCACGTTTCATAAGAACCTAAGCTTTCTTGATGATGCCCCATTCATGAGCGCATTTGGCAGACACGCTCAAACCGATGTGGAAAAAACGATAATCTGGCGAACCCATGTCCTATGTTGGGCAGCGAAGCGAGCCATGAAAATGGCAGGCGATTTTGTTGAATGTGGTTGTTACAAGGGAACCTCCGCCAGAATCATCCATGACTATGTCGACTTCGGCAATAGCGACAAACACTATTATCTATACGACCTGTTCGTGCATACGCCGGAAATGCCCCATCATGCCCACGAGGAACACGGAGAGGATTTGTATGACAGGGTTCGGGACCGCTTTGCGGGGCTCGAGCGTGTACACGTAACGCAGGGTTCTCTTCCCGATGTACTGCAAGAAGTAGCCCCGGAAAACATTTCTCTCCTTCACATAGACTTGAATAATGCCGCTGCAGAAATTGGAGTTCTGCGGCATCTGTTTGATCGAGTTGTTCCTGGAGGAAGTATCGTTCTGGATGACTACGGCTGGCAGTTCTACCGTGAGCAAAAGGAAGTCGAAGACTCTTTTTTCGCAGAAAGAGATTGCTCGATACTTGAGCTGCCAACGGGACAGGGGCTGGTTATCAAGTAAAGGTACGGACTGTATTCTCGCTTGGCATCGGCGCTAGGAGGGACCGAACGTCCCAACGCAGGCTCGTCCGGATTGCAGGGCGACTTTCGATCCCGCAGGGGTCAGTTTGAATCTCGCGCCGCTACATTTGTGCGAGTAAACATATTTTCGCAGCTTATATGTCGCTCGGCAGTCTTTCTCCCCTGCACCAGGCCTGCCACATCCGGCGATAAAGCGTCTCGAGATCGCGTGCGAACTGTTCCGGCTGGCGCAACGGACTCGCGGCCATCCGCGGCCGAAGACTTTGCCGCAGATCCGTCAACCGATCGAGATCCCCCGCCAAAGTGATCGCGCCCCGGATATAGGCGTCAACGTCAGGAAACGCAAGCTCCGTAAGCTGCAGATTTTCCAGCGCGGAAACGGTCTGACGCGCTACCACCCCATGGCCTCCTGCCAGTGTCAGCACCGGGACGCCCATCCAGAGCGCTTCCAGCGTGGTCATGCCGCCATTGAATGGGAACGGATCCAGAGCAATGTCGATCTCGCCGTATTCGGCGAGCATGTCCGGGTGGGCGGACGCGCCGCGCAGTTCGAGGCGATCGCCGGGAAATCCGTGGGCGGCAAAGCGCTCGCGCAGGTGCTCGCGGATTCCCTCCTTGTCCAGGTTGCCTGCCTTGATGAGCAGCCGGCTGCCCGGCGTTCCCTCGACGATTCCGACCCAGGCTGCGATCACCGGGTCCACCAGCTTCTCGATGCGGTTGAAGGAGCCGAAAGTCACGCCGCTGCGCTCGAGCGCCGGGGGTGGCGCCACTTCGGGCGTATAGTCAGGCGGCGAATAGCAGAACCGCGTGTGAGGCAGGTGCACCGGCGTCTCCGAAAACAGCTGTCCGCTGCCGCAGGGCGACGTGTAGGGATCGGTGATGAAGTAGTCGATGCTTTCCAGTCCCGTCGAGTGAAAATAGCCAATCCACGTGGCCTGTACCGGCGCGGGCCGAAGGGTGAATACCGGCAACCGGTTGTAGGCAGTATGCCCGGACAGATCCACCAGGATGTCGATCCGGTCGCGATGGATTTGCGCTGCGAGTTCTTCGTCGCTCATCAACAGAACTTCAGTCCAAGCTTCGGTCCCCTCGCGGATGGAGTTGTTGATCTCATCTCGGTTGCGCTCCATGGAGTAGCCATAGATCTGGAATAGTGATCGGTCGTGGTGCCGCGCCACATCGCGGAGCAAGAAACCAACCGGATGGCGGTGGAAGTCTCCCGACACGTAACCGATTCGCAACGGCCTATCGGGATCGCCTTCCCCAGCATGTACGAAGCGACGCGAAGCCGCGGATGCTTCGAAGCGCGCCGCCCACTCCCTATGGTAGGCAAAAACCTGTTCAGCAGAAAGATTCGGCAAATAGGTCGCATTGAAGGCGATGTTGGAATAGATCGAGGGCATGTACGGGTTGGTCTTCAGCGCTTGCTCGTACAACCCGATCGCGCCGCGATGGTCGGCGCGGGTGCTTCGACATCCGGCGAGCGTGATCAAGGCAGAAACGTTGCCCGGCTGAAGATCGAGCACTTTGCGGCAGGTCAGCTCGGCCGCCGCGTGGTCCCCTGCAGACTGTTGCGCCAGCGCGAGCGAGGCGAGCCGCTGGGCGCTCTCCCCTTTGACCGCTATCGCGTGCTCAATGAAGGAGATGGCATTCGCAAGATGGTGTGTTTCGCCCCAAAGCGTGGCGAGATTGAAATGCGCCTCGGGGCATGCCGGATCGCAATCCAGTGCCTCGCGAAACGCCTTTGCCGCCGGGCGTGCCCTTCCCGTGTGCAGGAGGACATTGCCCAGGTTCACGTGCAGGGAAGCCTCGCGCGGATGGCAGGCTATGGCATCCCGGGCCTGTTTCTCCGCGTCTTCGTAACGGCGTAATTCGTAGAGCGCCGCAACCCGATTGTTCAGGGCTTCGAGCAAATCAGGCGCCTGCCGCAGCGCACGCTCAAGACATTCGAGGGCGCCTGCGGCATCGCCCTTGACGAAACGCCATTCGCCGAGATTGCACCAAGCCTCGGCGTAATCCGGATCAAGCCGCAAGGCCTCCTCATAAGAATCGCGTGCGGTATCCATCTCTGCCAGACGGCGCCGCGCCGCGCCGAGACCGCACCAGGCGCGAGCGTGCGCGGGATTCCTGCGCACAGCCTCTTCATAGGCCTCTGCGGCTTCCCGGTTCCTGTCTTCCGCGAGCAGGCGCCTGCCAAGGCGGAAACCGGCTTCGGCGCCCGTATGTCCGGTGGTGGCGGCGGCGTTGCGGAAACAGGTTGTGGCCAGGCCGGCCATATCCCTGGATTCGAGCCAACTGCCCAGGCCCAGCCACAAGGGCGCGCTCATATGGCCCAGAGCACGCGCGGCGTTGATCATGACGGGAAATGTTCCTTTGCCAGATTTCCGAGTTCTTCCTCCGGCGTCGGCGATTTGGTTGCCATCACCCACAGGGCGAAAGTGTCTTCCCGTTGTTGCCCGGCCATCGAACGAAAGCCGGCAGCACGCATGGTATCGATCATGGTTTTCAGGGTAAAGCCGGTACGATGCGCCATGAAAAGGTTGCCCGCGGCCAGTTGCGGTCGATGCCCGTAGAGCACGTCGTGAGGCGCTATGGGTCCGGCAGGCGAGACGTAGGCCGGCAGATCCAGTTTATCCTCGACGACCAGGCGGCATATGGACTGAAGATCGGGGCAGGTGAGCAGCAGAAAGCCCGTGGGTTTCAGCACCCGGAGGAACTCTGCCAGTGCAATGGGCACTTCGTGCGGGTACAAATGCTCGATGTTATGCGATGAATAGACGGCGTCAACCGATGCGTCAGGCACGATCGACATGTCGAGTATGCTCGCCACGATGTCCGGTCGCACGGCCGGGTCGATGTCAAGCCGGATCTCGCGCCAGTTCTCCGGCTGTAAGCCAGGCCCTACACTTGGTTTGCGCGCCGGCCCGCAACCGACATGGAGAAACTTCCGGCCGGGGCCGTCGAACAGGGCAGCAGGCGAATCATCCACGTCTCCTACCGAGGTCGACGCTGGGACCGAAACTAGTTCCCGGGCAGACATCCATGCGCGTAATCGTCGAAATAGAAATTCCGTCAGGCGCTGCATCGGTGGGCAAATCTCGCCATCATCGCCGGCCGCCGACGAAGGCCGAAAGCAGCATGGCGAAGAGCACCTGCTTGACCAGCGGGGCGGGATACCCTGCAGCCAGCAGGCGCTGCTGCAGGATGAAGGCGACGCGCGCTCTGGCGATTACACCTAGCCGATGTTGCTCACGCTCCGCACGAGCCGCTTCATAGAACTTTTTCAGACCCGACTCCGTGGCCAATGCAATCTCCTTCTCCGACGGCCGTTTCCGTACCTTCGTGCTCTCCGGATGCAGTGGCACTGCACTGGTGAAGGCATCCAGCAGCCGTCCGCAAATATCCGCAACTCGTCCCTGCGCTCTAGCCATGTGTTTCCCCGGGACACGGCGTGAAATGGGGATTTGGCAATCGCTTGGCGGCAGTGCCACGGAAGCTTCGAGGCCAGCCAGCGGCGCCACTGTGCGGTTTGGTGACGCAATGAGGATGCCCGCAGCAAGGCGCGTTTCGATCGGCTCGACTCGCCTGGCAACCCGGTTCGCAATCTTGTAGCACGTGTAACCGATCGACGTTATCCGACCATGAGTGGGGTTGCCGCCGGTAGAGGCCATGGAGCGAATCGACCGGCCCGAATAGTCCTCTGTCTTGCATGATGAATTCTACTGAATTTACAGGATGATCACACGGCCTACATCCGTGCAAACACGATCTGACTCCGCCTCAAAAAAACAACGCCGGGTGGAATTGTCCACCCGGCGTCGATGTCACAAGGAAGGTGTGATCAGGCGGTGCAGATGAGTGTGGCCGGGGCGGTGTTGGCACCGTCGGTGACAGTAAGGCTTATTGCCAGGCCCGCAGTCCCGCAATTAGCCGTCGATACCCCACCCGCATTTACGGTAAACCCCGTCGGCACGCCGCCTTGCATGACACTGCCTGCTGCGGCGCTGACGGTCACGGCGGCGGCGGCAATCGCAATGGCGGCGGTGTTACCGGCGGCTTTGGCCGCATAGTTGGTCGCGAATGCCGACGAAACGGCCCCCGCGACGCCCTTGACGGCAGCAACCTTTGCTTCGCTTGAAAGATCGATAAACTTTGGCACCGCGACAGCAGCCAGAATGCCTAGGATCACGATCACCATCACCAGCTCGATCAGGGTAAAACCAGCCTGTTTCACGTTCATGCTACTTCTCCTTTTCTTGAGTGAGGCCGCAGCCTCGGGAATTGGGAGCCGCAGCCCCCCGCTTTTTGGACCAATAGCTGTGGCAACTATATCCACATGAAAAGATAATTGCAAGCGAGTGTTTCGCAAGGGAAATGCAAGACCGTGACTTTATGCACGCGCAGTTGTAGCGAGAATCCGGCGCCCCTGCTGTGCGCAACTAGAATGTCCACCCGCCCCGCCACAGCAAAGGCGCCAGCACGATCAATACATACAGACTGCCGGCGATGATGACGACGCCCGCAACCTTCCTCTGGCCAAGGATCTTCTGGTCGGGAGAATAGCTCATCCTGTTGAAAAACTTCACTATTCCGTCCGTGGCAACCCAGCGGTTGGCCGATTTCTCGATCTCGCGCAAAACGCTGGGCCGCAGCGCCACGATGATCCCGACCAGCGCTGCCAACACGCAGCCGACAAGCAGGATTGCCATCAGAACATCCAGCAGCACCCAGTAGCCGGCCGCCGTGGCGGCGGAAATCCGCCGCAGGTTGTAGCTGAACAGGAATATGTACAGAATAAACATCGCTCCGACAAACAAGGCACCTCCCACCAGCCGGTGATACCGGTAGAAGAAGCGCTCGGTCGAACGCGAACGATCGAGTTGCTCGGTCATATTGTCAGAACTGAACCAGCGGGAAGAATACTGGTTCAGCAGCGCGATCCGTTCCGGTTTGAGCAGCAACCCGACGCCCATCAGCAACCCAAGAACGCTGCCGCCGCACAGCATGGCCACAACAAACTGCACCAGAATCTCTTTGATTGCGTCCATGTTCAAATCTCTCCGGCCTGCTCAGAACACTGCGTCACAGGAGGCCCTTCCGAACTCTCGTGGCTAGACCCAAAGGATAGCATGAGCATCCAGGGGGGAACGACCCTGCGATGCGCCGTGCTTACCTCCGATGCTCGAATCGCGAGGCTGGCGAGGCTCGCTCGCGAGATCAACGGAACTTGTCGAAATCGCGTCATTCACGCGTAGTCGGTGTTGCCGAAGCGTGGAGGAAGTCAGGCGCTGACGATGTGTTCGACGGTCGGGCCCGGGTTTCGTTTCGCGATTGGTTGGTGGCCCGAATACTGCTGCAGTTGGGCCAAGAACCGTCACCTGATTTTGGCGCTGGGGAATCCGGTAGCCAGGCAAATGACCATGCCGGGCTGTCATCCGAGGAAATAGCCGGTTGTATTTTGACAAAAAAAGCATTGACGACAACAGGTTATTAATTTAAGTTAAGGTTGGGTAATAAGCTTTGGGGGAAAATCTGAGCCCTTTCTGGCAATTCGGGCAACAGCAAGCGGCAGGTCTGGTTGCTCTGTCCACGGAGGCCGGCAAGGTGCGGTATGTGCACAGCAACGCGGCCGCCACCGGCAAGCCCCTCGTGCTCGCCTTCGGCGAGGCCGAATGGCGCGGCGACTCGGCTTCGCTGGCGCAGGCCTACAAGGCTTTCGGGTTCGGCAGGAAGAACCGATGCGCGACGCTGCTGATGGCCGGGGACTACCAGATCTCCGCAGTCGAGGCGCCCAGCGTTCCGGAAGCCGAGCTGAAGACGGCGATGCGCTGGCGCATGAAGGACGTGATCGATTACCCGGTCGAGCAGGCGGTCTTTGACCTGCTGGAGATTCCGGCGGGAGAGGGGCCCACTGCCCGTACGCGCTGGATCTACGTGGTCGCCGCGCGCGCCGAGCTGGTCCAGACCTACGTCGAGCGCTTCGATCGGGCCAGGGTGCCGCTCAGTGTGATCGACATCCCGGAGACGGCGCAGCGCAATGTGTCGGCATTGTATGAGCGCGACGCAAGGGGCGTAGGGTTGCTGTATTTCGACGATGCCGGCGGCCTGCTGACGGTGACCGCGGGGGGCGAACTCTTCCTTGCGCGACGTTTCGATTTCACCATGACCCAGATCCGCCAGCGCAACGATGCCTACCGCGAGGACCTGTACAGCCGCATCCTGGTCGAACTGCAGCGCACGCTCGACAATTTCGAACGCCAGCACAGCCAGATCGTGATGTCGCGCATCATGCTCGGGCCCGAACCCGAGCAAACGCCGCTCGCCGCCTATCTGCGCAGCAACCTGGGCACCGAGATCGCCGCAGTGGCGCTCGAGGACGTGCTGGCGTTCGGCGACAACTCGCCCGACGCGCAGGCGCAGTGGAAATATTTTCACCTGATCGGCTGCGCGATCCGCTCCGAGGGCAAGCGGCAATGAGCCGGCAGATCAATCTGTATTCGTCGGCCTTTCGGCCCCAGGCCAAGCGCTTTTCAGCCGTCTGGACCGTGGTGGCCGTGGTCGCCATCGCGGCCGTCACGCTGGCCTATTACGCGTGGGAAGCCCGCCAGTTGCAAGCCCAGCGCGCGCGCAGAAGCGATGCGGGGGTGCAACTGAAAAAGCTGCAGGAGCAACTGATCACGCTGGCCAAGTCGGCGCAAAAGCCCAAGGACAAGGCGCTTGAGGACCAGGTGGCGCGCGCGGAAAGCCTGCTGAATAGCCGGCAGGATTTGTACGCACGGCTGCAAGGCGGCGAGATCGGCAATCGCGACGGCTATGCGAAGTTTCTGACCGCGCTGGCGCGCCAGCGCCTGGACGGGGTATGGCTCACCGGCATCGAGGTCTCGGGCCCGGGCGGCGAATTCGCCCTCGAAGGCAGGACCCTGCGCGCCGACCTCCTTCCCGGCTACATCAAGATGCTTCGCAACGAAGAGGCGCTGAAAGGCAAACCCATAGCCACGCTGGCGATGCGCGAACGCGAGATCGATACCAAGGGCGAATTGAAACCCCAGCGCGGACCAGCAGTGCCGGTGGAGAGCGGGCCGGCCGGGCAGTCGGCCGCGGTTCGGGTGGTCGAGTTCAGGATCGGAACCGCTGCCGGAACGGGCGTCACCGCCGGCGCGGGGGGTGCTGGTCGATGAGGGCGCTCTGGAGGAAATTCGCAAGCTCGATCGACGAGCGCAACACTCGCGAGCGCAGCCTGATATTTGCGGCATCAGTCGTGGTGGTCTATGTGCTGATCGATTCACTGTTGGTCGCGCCCGTACTCGCCCAGCGCAAGCGCCTGGTTCTTGAAACCCAGAACGATCAGGCCGAGATCGTCAAGATGGTCGCGCAGGTGCAGACGCTGGTGCGCGACAAGGCCGCGGACCCGGATGCGGTCATCAAGGCGCGGTTGTCGGAACTCACTGCCCGGCAGGCGGAGTTGCAGCGCCAGATCGATGCGCAGTCCGCGGAACTGGTCCCGCCGGAGAAAATGCCCGCGGTGCTGGAAAAGATCCTTGCGAACAACCCGCGGGTTCGATTGATAGAGGTCAAGACCCTGCCGCGCAGCTCCATCAGCCTCGAAAAGGAGGCTGCGCCGGTGCAGGGACAGGCGCGGACGGCGAAGCCCACAGAGGAGAAGAAGCCGGCCGAGATCTATCGCCATGGCGTGGAGGTCACGATGCGTGGCAGTTACCTCGACCTGCTCGCCTACCTGAAGGAGATCGAGTCGCTGCCGGTACGCATGTTCTGGGACAAGCTCCAAATGTCGGTGACGGCGTACCCGACCGTCACCCTGCGGCTTGTCGTCTATACAATAAGCCTTGAGAAGACATGGCTCACGGTATGATTGCTGCTCAAGGCGTGATTGCGGTGACCCTGGCGCTGGTCTCGGGGCAGCGCCTGGCCCAGGGTCAGGGCCTGTCCGACCCGATGCAGCCGCCCGCGTTCGCGGCGCCCGCGAGCGCGGCCGCAGGCGTGCGCTCGGCTGGCGCGGGGGTGCTGCAATCGACGCTGCTGTCCAAGGGGAGGCGGATCGCCATGATCGACGGCAAGCCCATGCAGGTGGGGGACCGCATCGGCGCGGCGATCATCGTCGCGATCGACCCGGCGTCGGTCACGCTGCGCGAGGCAGGGGCGACCCGGGTGCTGCACTTGTACCAGGGCGTTGAGATTTCCAGCGCAGCGGCCGCGAAGGCGCCCGCGTCGCAAAACGCTCGGAAGGAAGGCGCGAAATGAAACATAAGGCGTTGTTGGCGTTACTGGCGGTGATGCTCGCGGGCTGTGCAGGCTCCGCCCAGAGATCGCCGCAGCAGATCGACGGGCGGATTGCCGCCGAACTCAACCGCGCCGGCGAAGAACGCAAGCCGGCTGCGAGCGATACCAGCGTGCAGGATGCGCTGCTGCCGCCGTTGCGCATGGAACTGCCGCGCGCCCCGGGCGCGCCCATCGAACCGAAATTCGATCTGGCCGTGAACAATGCGCCGGCGACCCAGGTCTTCATGTCCATCGTTTCGGGCACCCGCTACAGCATGCTGGTGCCCAACGAGGTTGCCGGGAATGTCACCGTCAACCTGAAGGACGTGACGGTGCTGGAGGCCCTGGACGCGCTGCGCGAACTCTACGGTTACGAGTACAAGCTGGACGGCACGCGAATCTTCATCCAGCCGCTGACCATCAGAACGCGCGTGTTCCATGTGAATTACCTGGTTGGACAGCGCCTCGGGCGCAGCGACATCCGCGTGACCTCGGGGTCGGTTGCCGACTCTCCGGCCGCATCCGGGGGGATCGGCGTACCCGGTGTTCCCGGAACGACCGGGCTGCCTTCCCCCGGCGTGCCGGCGGGACAGGCTTCGGCTGCCGGCGGCGTTGGCGACAGCAGCAGAATCCAGACCACGACACGCAGCGACTTCTGGGAGGATCTGCGTCAGACCCTCACCCAGATCATCGGCAACCAGACAGGGCGCAGCGTGGTGGTCAATCCCCAGGCGGGCTTGGCGGTGGTGCGCGCCATGCCCTCGGAACTGCGTGACGTGGAGACGTATCTGCGTGCGATCCGCCTGTCGGTGGAACGGCAGGTGATGCTCGAGGCGAAAATCGTCGAGGTCACGCTGTCCGACCAGAACCAAGCCGGCATCAACTGGGCGCTGTTTTCGCACAATCTGGGAAACGGCCGGGGCGCCGTGGGCGTGATCAATCCGAACACCACGCTCGGGACGACCGGGGCGCTGAGCTCGGCGGGATTGTCGACGACCATCGGGGGGGGCATAGGCTCGCTGGTGTCGGGAGGCACCGGAACGCTGATTTCCGGCGTTCCCGGCGGCGCGCTGCTCGGCCTGGCGATCCAGACGCAGAACATCGCCGCGGTGGTTCAGTTCCTCGAATCCCAGGGCTCGGTGCAGGTGCTCTCCAGCCCGCGCATGGCGACGCTGAACAATCAGAAAGCGGTGCTGAAGGTCGGAACCGATGAGTTCTTCATCACCAACATTGCCGGCGGCTCGGCGACCGTCGGCACCACCACCGGTGGCACGACCTCCTTCCCGACTTTGACGTTGAGGCCGTTCTTCTCCGGCGTGGCGCTGGACGTCACGCCCCAGATCGACGAAGACGGAAGCATCATATTGCACATGCACCCGTCGGTGAGCAATGTGTCGCAGGACGACAAGAACGTCAATCTGGGCGCCATATTCGGCGGCCAGGTGACCCTGCCTCTTGCCAGGAGCAGCATCAGCGAAACCGACAGCGTGGTGCGGGTGCAGGACGGCAATGTGGTCGCGGTCGGCGGCCTGATGAAGCTCGATATCAACGACAACCGCTCGGGATTGCCGGGGCTCAGGGATGCCCCCGGGGTAGGCGGGCTGTTCGGCAACGATCGCCGCACCATGGTGAAAAAGGAGCTGGTGATCCTGATCAAGCCCACGGTACTCACCGGCGACCGCGAATCGGCCGCAGAGCTGCGCGAGACCCGCGATCGCATACTTGGAGCCGGCCCTGGAACCCGTGCACCGGCGGGGAGCAGGTAGGCGACATGGTGTATCTGCAGCACTTCGGACTGCGCGAGCCGCCGTTCAGCATCACACCCGACACGAGTTTCTTCTACGCCTGCACGAATATCCAGCAGGCGCTCAACACGCTGGTCGTGGCGGTGGCCAGCGGGGAAGGGTTCATCAAGATCACCGGAGAAGTCGGCACGGGCAAGACGCTGCTGTGCCGCAAGTTCCTTGCCACGCTGGATGACGCATGGATCTCGGCCTACATTCCGAATCCGAATCTGGAGCCGCGCTCGCTGCTGCTGGCGCTTGCCGAGGAGATCGGCGTCAGGCTCGAGGAGGATCTGGACCAGCACCGCCTGATCAAGTCGCTGACCCACGCGCTGCTCGATCTCGCGCGCCACAAGAAACGCGTGGTCGTGTGTCTGGACGAGACGCAGGCGATGCCGATCGAAACGCTGGAGACGCTGCGGCTGCTCACCAATCTGGAGACCGAGAAGCGCAAGCTGGTACAGGTCATTCTGTTCGGTCAGCCCGAACTCGACGATAAACTCGCCCAGGATTCGGTGCGCCAGTTGCGCCAGCGCATCACCTTTCAGCATCGGCTCGGAACGCTGACGGCGGCCGAAACCGCCCGTTACGTGGCTCACCGGCTGGCGGTGGCCGGCTGCGCAAGGGATGCGGTATTCACCGGGCCCGCGCTGCGCCGGCTTCACGCCGCGAGCCATGGCACGCCGCGGCTGATCAACATCCTGGCAAACAAGGCGATGATGCTTGCCTACGGGGAGGGCGAGCGCAAGGTCTGCTGGCGTCATGTGCGCGCCGCCGTGAGCGACACGCCCGCGGCGTCCGTGCTGGTGCATCTGTGGGTGTGGGCGGCGCTGGTCTGCGTTGCGGGAAGCGGAATCGGCTGGCTGATGCTGCGA
>MEQZ01000101.1:0-8600 GCA_001770425.1 Betaproteobacteria bacterium RIFCSPLOWO2_02_FULL_65_20
TGCCGCTCGCGCTCACCGGGAGCACGCTGCAGGCCTGGCTCACGGTTTCCGACATCGACATACAGACCATCGCCTGGTTCTCGTGGATCGGCGTGCCCTACCTGCTGAAGTTCCTCTGGTCGCCGATCATGGACCGGTTCGTCCCGCCCTTTCTGGGCCGGCGCCGCGGCTGGATGCTGCTTACCCAGTTCGCGCTGCTCGCCGGAATCGCCGCGATGACCCTGGCTCCGCCTTCGGAGTCGATTCTTCTGCTGGGCATACTCGCGCTCTGGGTGGCCTTCGCGTCGGCCTCGCAGGACATCGTCATCGACGCCTACCGCACCGACGTACTGCGCCTGCATGAGCGCGGGATGGGCGCGGCCGTGGGCGTATTCGGCTACCGCATCGCGATGCTCGCTTCCGGGGGGCTTGCGCTGATCCTCGCCGACCAGGTGGGCTGGCGGTCCGCCTATCTGCTCATGGCTGCGCTGATGGCAGTCGGGCTGGTCACCTCGATGCTGGCGCCAGAACCTGAAACTCAGGCGGTGCCGCCGCGCAGTCTCATCGACGCAGTGGTGCTGCCGCTCGCGGACCTGTTTTCGCGCCGGGGCGCGTTCGCGCTGCTTGCGTTGGTCATGCTCTACAAGTTCGGCGACGCGCTCGCCGGCACCCTGACCACCGCATTCCTGATCCGCGGCGTGGGCTTCACCCCGACCGATGTCGGCGTGGTCAACAAGTTTCTCGGTCTCGCCGCGCTGCTGCTCGGCGCGCTGGTCGG
This sequence comes from Betaproteobacteria bacterium RIFCSPLOWO2_02_FULL_65_20, assembly GCA_001770425.1. Taxonomy (GTDB): domain Bacteria; phylum Pseudomonadota; class Gammaproteobacteria; order Burkholderiales; family SG8-39; genus JACQTO01. The sequence goes on from MEQZ01000101.1 coordinate 758, forward strand.
CGGCGTGGTACTGGCTAGGCTGAGCCTGTATCGCGCGCTGCTTGCATTCGGTGTCCTGCAGGCGGTCTCGAACCTGTCGTTCGCCTGGCTCGCCTGGGCCGGCAAGAGCTATCCGCTGCTGGTGTTCGCGGTCGCGTTCGAAAATCTCGCCAGCGGCATGGGAACGGCGGCCTTTGTCGCGTTCGCCATGGCGCTGTGCAATTCGAGTTTCTCCGCAACCCAGTATGCACTGCTGTCGGCGCTGGCCTCGCTGGGAAGGGTGCTGTTCGGGCCGGTCACTGGCGGACTGGTCGCATGGATGGGCTGGGCCGATTTCTTCGTCGTCACCTTCGTTGCCGCGCTGCCCGGCCTGTGGCTGGTGTGGCGCATGCGCGAGCAGATCGGCGCGTTGGAGTCGGCGCGACCGTAGTTTCCTGCAACGCCTACGCGTGTCGTTCGAACTGGTGAGGGGTCGGGTCTTTTGATACGTCTCCCGATTGTTGGAAAGTTGCGCGGACGAGAAGCCGTCCGCGCGGATCGCTGATTCTACGCGGATAAGAACCATCCGCGCAGAATCAGCGATCTTGAATAAGAACAACCCCATGCCGTTGTTGCTTTTACCCATAACCGTGTTGTTGGTACGGATGCTTTTTATCCGTACCAACAACACGGTTGGCGCGCGCAGCGCGCAAGGCCACTGGTGCCATGCGTAAGTACTTACGAGGCTGTACATAATCCGATCCAACCCGTCTGGTTTCGCCTGTTCCGGCCTAAGGCGTTTTCTCCAGCCGGAACACCGCCAGGCTGCCGCGCAGGTTCGGCAACAGCGCCACCCGTCGGTTTCCGTCCATGACGATGCGCTCGAGCACGTGAATCGCGTGGGATTCGCAGAAGGCCTCGAAATCGTGGATGGTGAAAAGGTGCACATTGGGCGTGTTGTACCACTGGTAGGGAAGCGCGTCGGACACCGGCATGCGGCCGCGCAGCACCTGGAGCCGCTGGTCCCAGCGACCGAAGTTGGGGAACGAGACGATGCCCTCGCGCCCGACGCGCAGCAGTTCGAGCACGATCTCCTCGGTGTGGCGTACCGCCTGCAGCGTCTGAGAAAGAATCACGTAGTCGAACGATCCCGCATCGAAACCCGCCAGCCCCCCTTCGAGATTGCTCTGAATGACGTTGACGCCGTTGTTCACGCACGCGGCGATGTTCTCGTCGGCGATCTCGACGCCGTAGCCGCGGATGTTGCGCGCGTGCTTCAGATACTTGAGCAGCAGCCCGTCGCCGCAGCCCAGGTCGAGCACCGTCGAGTCCGGGCGCACCCAGGCCGCAATGGCCTCGAAGTCCGGCCGGCCGGAAAGGACGATCTTCGCCTCCTCGTGCTCGGTCATGATGCAAGGTTCCCGTGGATGTTTTCGAACCATGCCCGCACCAGCGCGTGGTAGCGCGGATCCTCGAGCAGGAACGCGTCGTGTCCGTGGGGCGCGTCGATCTCGGCGTAGGAGACGTCGCGCCGGTTGTCCAGCAGCGCTTTGACGATTTCGCGCGAGCGTGAGGCCGAGAAGCGCCAGTCCGAGGTGAAGGAGATCACCAGGAAGCGCGCCACTGCCGCGGCGAACGCGCGCGACAGATCGCCGCCGTGCTCCTGCGCCGGGTCGAAATAGTCCAGCGCGCGGGTGATCAGCAGGTAGGTGTTGGCGTCGAAGTATTCGGCGAACTTGTCCCCCTGGTGCCGCAGGTAGGACTCAACCTCGAAATCGACATCGAAGTGAAAGTTGACCGCGCCCGAGCGCAAGCTGCGGCCGAACTTTTCCATCATCGCGTCGTCGGACAGATAGGTGATATGGCCGATCATGCGCGCGAGGCGCAGGCCGCGCCGCGGCACCACGCCGTGCTGGTAGAAGTCTCCGCCATGGAAATCCGGGTCGGTCGTGATCGCCTGGCGCGCGACTTCGTTGAAGGCGATGTTCTGTGCCGAGAGCCCGGGTGCGCCTGCGACCGAGATGGCATTGCGGATGCGCGTCGGAAAGCTGATGGCCCATTGCAGCGCCTGCATGGCCCCGAGGCTGCCGCCCATCACGGCGGCGAAGCTTTCGATGCCCAGGCGGTCGGCGAGCCGCGCCTGCGCGTTGACCCAATCCACGACGGTGACCACCGGGAACGACGAGCCGTACGGCTTGCCGGTCTTGGTGTTGAGCGAGGCCGGGCCGGTGGAGCCGAAGCAGCCGCCGAGGTTGTTGACCCCGACGACGAAGAATTTCTCCGTATCGAGCGCCTTGCCCGGGCCGATCATGTTGTCCCACCAGCCGACGTTCATCGGATTGTCGGCGTAGTAGCCGGCGACGTGGTGCGATGCGTTCAGGGCGTGGCAGATGAGCACCGCATTCGATTTCGCGGCATTCAGTTCGCCGTAGGTCTCGTATGTCAGATCGTACGAATCCAGCACCGCCCCGCTCTGGAACCGGAGCGGGTCCTGGAAGTGCATGGTCTGCGGCTGTACCGCCCCGACGGAACCTTGCTCGTTCATCCTGTCGCCAAAAGAAAACCCGTTCAGCCTGCGCGGCCGGAAACGGGTTGCCCTCGCTTTAGCCGGATTTAGGAAGACTGGCTTCCAGCGCCCGCAAGCTGATTGTCAAATCGGCGCGGATAGGAAGATACGCGTTATGCCGGCAGCGTGTCAACCGCCCCCACAGAACCCTCGGCCGGCGCGCGGATGCGGAAATCCGGCGCGGGGCGACCGCAGCGGTGCCGCCGTCTAGTCGTTCAGCCGCCCGAGCAGCTGCAGGCACTTGGCCGGATCGTCGCTGCGCAGGATGCGGCTCGCGATCCCGCGCGCCTGGGACATGTTGGTGCGCAGCACCTGTTGCTTGATTGTCAGCAGCTGCGCCGGGTGCATCGAAAACTCGCGCAGCCCGAACGCGAGCAGCAGGCGCGTCGCGGCGAGGTCGCCGGCCATTTCGCCGCAGACGGCGACGGGCCGCCCGGCCTTTTCCCCTACCCGGATGGTTTGTGCGATCAGGTGCAGCACCGCCGGATGCAGAGGATCGTACAGGTGCGCGACCGCGTCGTCGCTGCGGTCGATCGCCAAGGTGTATTGCGTGAGATCGTTGGTGCCGATCGAAAGGAAATCGAGTTTCTTCACGAATATGCCCAGGGACAGCGCCGCTGCGGGTATCTCGATCATGCCGCCGACCTTGATCCCGTGGTCGTAAGGCACGCCCAGGTCGTCCAGCTGCTCTTTGGCCTGCGCGATCGCGGTCATGGCCTGCTCGATCTCGTGCACATGGGCGAGCATCGGCACCAGGATTCGGACCTTGCCGTGGATCGACGAGCGCAGGATCGCGCGCAACTGCGCAAGGAACATCTGCGGCTCGGCCAGGCAGAAGCGTATGGCGCGCAGGCCGAGCGCCGGGTTCGGGCCCGCGCGGTCGGCGCCGTTTACCGTCTTGTCGGCGCCCAGGTCGAGGGTGCGGATGGTAACCGGCCGTCCATCCATCGCCTCGGCGACCTTGCGATAGGCCTCGAACTGCTCGTCCTCGCTTGGCAGATCGTCCCGGTTGAGGAATACGAATTCGCTGCGGAACAGGCCGATGCCCGCCGCGCCCGCCTCGATCGCCGCGTGCACGTCTTGCGGCAACTCGATGTTGGCCTGCAGCTCGATCGCGACGCCGTCCAGCGTCGTCGACGGTGTCGAGCGCAGGCTCTTGAGCTTCTGACGCTCGATATCGAGCTGGCCCTGGCGCAGCCGGAACTCGGCAAGCACCTGCCGGTCGGGATTGACGATCAGCACGCCTTCCCGGCCATCGACGATCAGCAGCTCGTTCTCGCGTATGAGTCCCCGGGCATGGTGCAGGCCGACGATCGCGGGGATGTTGAGGCTTCTTGCGACTATCGCGGTGTGCGAAGTCACGCCGCCCAGGTCGGTGGCGAAGCCGGCGAACTGGTGCTGCTTGAACAGGATCATGTCCGCCGGCGACAGGTCGTGGGCCACGACGATCACGTTTTCCTCGTGCGAGGGCGCAGCGGGGGCGTGGCCGGTGCCGAGCATCGCCTTCAACACGCGCTCCACGACCTGCACGATGTCGTTCTTGCGTTCGCGCAGGTAGGCGTCCTCGATTTGCTCGAACTGCTGTGCGAGCAATTCCATCTGCTGCGTGAGCGCCCATTCGGCGTTGCAGCCTCGGCTTCGGATCAGCTCGCGCGGCACGCGCGACAGCTGAGCGTCGTCGAGAATCATGAGATTCAGGTTGAGAAACGCGGACATCTCCGCGGGTGCCGTTGCGGACACGTTCGCCTGAAGGCCGATCAGCTCGCCTCGCACCTCGGCGATCGCATCATCGAAGCGGGAAACCTCCTCCTCGATGGCCTCCGGGGCAATGTCGTAATGCGCCACCTCCAGCCGGGCAGCGGAGACCAGATGTGCATAGCCGATGGCGATGCCGCCGGATACGCCCGCACCGTGCAGCGTGAAGCCGGCTCCGGACTGGGGCAGGCGCATCGGCGCGCGAGTAGAACGCTCAGCCTGTCGCATCTGCCGCACTCGGTGACCTGGGTGACGGGGTTGACCGCTTTCGCATCGGCTTCATTCGCCCTCGCCGAACTTGTCGCCGATCAGCGCCAGAATCGCCGCCAGCGCGGTGTCGGCATCCGTGCCTTCGGTCTCGACGGTGATCCGGCTGCCCTTGCCGGCGGCGAGCATCATCACGCCCATGATGGACTTGGCATTGACGCGCCGCTCGTCGCGCGACAGCCAGACCTCGGCCGCAAAGCCGGTCGCCATCTGCGTGAGCTTCGCCGCGGCGCGGGCGTGCAGGCCGAGCTTGTTCGTGATTTCAGTTTTTGCTTGTGGCATTGCCGCTGTCGCAGTCGATGTGGACCGTGCACTCGCGCGCCGCACTCATCGCCTTGTCTGCCACCGCGCCGAGCGGTTCGTCGCGGTAGGTGAGGGCGCGTATCAACATCGGCAGGCTCACGCCGGACACGCCTACGACCCGGCCCGGCCGAAGCAGCCGGCTGGCGATGTTCGACGGCGTAGCGCCGAGAATGTCGGTGAACACGAGCACGCCATCGCCGTCGTCCAGCTGGCGCACCAGTTCCTGGGCCTGCGTCAGCATCAGGTCGGGATCGTCGTGGTTCGTGATGCCGACCTGGCCCACGCGCAGGGGACGCTTGCCCAGCACATGGCTCGCGCAGTGAATCAGCGCCTCCCCGAAGGCGCCGTGCGAGACTATCAGTATGCCTATCATCGCGACGTCTTCCCCTGGTACGCGGAGCAAGCAGCTTCAAGCGCATCCATGTACATCCCGGCCACGTCGAAACCGGTCTGTTCGCTGATTTCGCGAAAGCACGTGGGGCTGGTGACGTTGACTTCGGTGAGGTAGTCGCCGATCACGTCCAGCCCTACCAGCAGCAGGCCGCGCTTGCTGAGTTCGGGACCGAGCGCGCCTGCAATCTCCAGATCGCGCGCGCCCAGCGGTCGGGCTACGCCGATGCCGCCGGCGGCAAGGTTGCCGCGGGTCTCGCCGGGCTTGGGAATGCGCGCGAGGCAGTAGGGGACCGGCCGGCCGCCAATGAGAAGAATCCGCTTGTCGCCGTCGCGGATCTCGGGAATGAATCGCTGCGCCATGACGCTGCGCGCGCCGTGCCACGTTACGGTCTCCACGATGACATAGCGGTTGGAATCGGTGTCGGTCACGCGGAACACCGATTCGCCGCCCATCCCGTCCAGGGGTTTCACGATGACGTCGCCGTTGGCGTCGATGAAGTCGTGGAGCTGCCGGGCGAGCCGGGTCACCAGCGTCGGCACGGTGAACTGCGCGAACTGCATGATCGCGAGCTTTTCGCTGTGATCGCGAATCGCGCGCGGATCGTTGAATACCCGGGCGCCTTCGCTCACCGCCTGCTCGAGCAGCCAGGTGGAGGTGATGTATTCCGCGTCGAAAGGCGGGTCCTTGCGCATCAGCACCGCATCGAACTCGGCAAGCGGCGTCTCCACTGGCGGTGCGGCGCGGTACCAGTGGTCCGTTTCGCCGGTGAGGGTGACGCGCAGGTTTTCGCCGACAACCCGTCCGGATTTCCACATCACGGCTTCCTGCATCATGACGTGGATTTCGTGGCCGCGGGCCGCCGCTTCGCTCATGATCGCGACCGTGGAGTCCTTCTTGACCTTGAGCGAGGACAGAGGGTCGAGGATGATCCCGATCTTCATTCGGCAGGGGCCGTGCGCTCGAGCTCGGCCGTGGTGCACTTATCGAGGATGCGCGCTTCCCGTTCCTGAAGCGTGGCCGTGAGGCAAAACGTGGGATGAGGGATCATGGTCGGGTGTCCTGCGCGCCGCACGGCGGCGGCCCAAGGGGGTCAATGGGGGGATTCTAGCGGATGCGCCTGCGCAAGTCAGCGCAGGACGCCGTGACAAACGCACGCCTGGTCCGTCTCGTTTCCCCCGGGGAGGCCGCGCTCAGCCGGCGCACTCGGATATCTCGACCGTTCCCCTGAGTCAAGGTTGTTTCGGCAAGGCCGAAACAACCATTCAACAAGCCGTACACCGGAGGCGGACAGATCCAGCGCTATTTTCCTGCGGGCTTTCCCGCGGCGCCATCCGCGCCGGCGCGGCCGAACATGTACAGAATCGCGTTTGTGACTTCCCGGTCGGTGATGTCTGCGAGGCCACCGCGCGCCGGCATGCCGCCGTGCCCCCGGATTGCTGCCTTGGTCACCGCATCCGCGCCTTGCGAAATTCGCTGCGACCAGGCTGCTTTGTCGCCGATCTTCGGTGCGCCGCCCGCACCGGTTTCATGGCAGCGGATGCACGCGGCCTGTACGACCTGCTCGCCAGAGCGTTCGGCCACCTGGGCGGCGCCCTTCGGGACCGCCGGTTCCTTCAGTTTTCCGCCCGACCGGTTGGCCATGTGCACGATCGCACCGGTAAGCTCCTGGTCCGATAGATCGGCCGCACCGCCACGCGGCGGCATCGCGCCCTTTCCGGCAACGGCGATCTTGAGCATCTGATCGAGCCCCGCGCCGATGCGTTTTGCCCAGGCGCCCTTGTCGCCGATCTTTGGCGCGCCGGCCGCGCCGGTCATGTGACACGCGGTACAGTACTGCTGTACGACCTGCTCGCTGGATTGCGCCGCCTTGGTCGCGCCGCCGCCCGACTCGGCGATGGCGAGATCGGCCACGGGCTTGATACGCGCCGCAACTGCGCTCGCTTCGACGGAGGTCTGATCGCGGTCGACCTTCTTGCTCCCGGTCACCACGAGATAAGCTACCAGCGCGGCGCTGAGCACCGGCACCAGGAAGCCGAGCACCACCACCAAGATGAGTTGCTTGGGCGTCTTGATGAGCGACCCGCCCGAGTTCTCATCGCTCATAGAGACTCCTTTCCTGGACCGTTACAATGATGTGAATTGTAGCGCCTGGAGCCACCATTGCGCCATGCAGGGCGGCAGGGTGAGCGGCCGGCTCGGCGCGTCTTGTGCTGCGCAAACCGGATGCGCCGGCGCACTATCGGGTTCCGACTGGTGCGCTGCCTTGGGTGACGCAACGGATTTCACTTGCCGGCTCGCTCGTCATCGGCCCGGTTTCACTGAAGTTTGCCCAGACGCATCAGACGCCGTCCGCGCGGACCGCATGGATTCCCATGCCCCCACGCTGGTGCGCCGGCATCGCGACGCGCTGGCGGCGCGGTCCAGCGCGTTTTTCTCGGTCAGCCTGTGCGGCGGCGGACCTGGCGCAATACCCGCGGCGCGCGGGCCTCCCGCGGCCGGGAGTAATGACATCGGATGACAACCGGGTTATCCTACCCACCCCAAGCGCCCGTAGCTCAGCTGGATAGAGTACTGCCCTCCGAAGGCAGGGGTCGCACGTT
>MEQZ01000101.1:8619-10454 GCA_001770425.1 Betaproteobacteria bacterium RIFCSPLOWO2_02_FULL_65_20
ATTTCGCCCGGCCTCCGGTGCCCGGTTCCCGTCCCGCCATTCGGGCGGCGATGCGAAAACTGCGGGCCAGCAAACTGCGGACCCGCAAATCGCGGGCCCCGCATAGTCCACGGATCCACGTCGCTGTTTGGACGCTTGCCGCGGTTTCACCCCGGGCTTCGTGCGCCCGCGCGCTGCCGCCGGGTCCAGAACTCGCCGCCCACCAGTGCTGCGGCGAACGCGACCCCGGCGAGCTCGAGGATGTCGGCGCCCGGAAACGCTTTGGCGGGGATCAGCAGCGCGATGCCTGCGACCAGGAAGTTCAAGCGCATGAGCCATCGGAGCGGCTTCAGGAAATAGCCGACCAGCCCCACCGTCGCGAGCCACACGCCGGCGACGCCGGTGACGAAAGCGACGGCCGCGTCGATCGGCGAACCCTGCATGATCAGGTCCGGCGACATCACGAACATCAACGGCACGACGAGCGCGGTCCAGCCCAGCCGCACCGACATGATGGCGGTTTCCGTCGCACCCGCGCCGGCAATGCTGGCCGCCACGTAGGCCGCCACTGCAACCGGCGGCGTGATGAGCGAGACGATGCCGAAGTAGAACACGAACATATGCGCGGCGATCGGAAGTATGCCGAGCTCGACCAGCGGCGGCGCCGCGAGCACTGCGACCAGCAGATAGACCGCCGTCGTCGGCATGCCCATGCCGAGCACGATGCAGATCAGCGCGGTAAGCCCGAGCAGCGTGGCCAGGCTGCCCGTGCCGATCTGCACCAGGACGTAGGTCAGCCCGAATCCAAGCCCGGAAATCCCGACGACCCCGATGATGAATCCGGCCATCGCCCCGATCACGACGATGTCGACTGCGGCCGCGCCCGTGTCGCGAATGCTCTCGTAGATGGCCATCGGCCGGATGCGCCGGCCCTTGTAGCCGAATATCCAGCTCACCGCGACGATCGAAGCGGACGCCCACAGCGCGGACTCCTCGGGGGACAGATTGCGCACGAACAACGCGTGGAGCAATACGGCGAACGGGATCGCGAAAAACCAGCCTGCACGGAGCGTGGCCATGAGCGGCGGGATGAGATCGGCCGGCACCGGCAGGATCTTCTTGCGCGCGGCCTCGAGGTCGGCATAGACGAACACCGCGACGTAGTAAAGCAGCGCCGGCACGATCGCGGCGATCACCACCTGCGAGTAAGGAATCTGCAGGATCTCCGCCATCAGGAAGGCCGCCGCTCCCATCACCGGCGGCATGATCTGCCCGCCGGTCGAGGCCACCGCTTCGAACGCGCCGGCCGTCTTCGCGTCGTATCCCGCCTTGCGCATCAGCGGGATGGTGATCACGCCGGTCGAGACGACGTTGGAGACGGCGCTGCCCGAAATCGAGCCGAACAGGGCGGAGGCGAGCACGGCGACCTTGGCCGAGCCACCCCGGAAGCGGCCCATCACCGCGGTCGCGATATCGGTGAACCATTCGGAGGCTCCCGTCTTCAGAAGCAGCTGGCCGAAAAACACGAAGGTGATCACCACCGTGCAAACGATGGTGAGCGGCACGCCGAGCATCGCCGACGGGTCCACGACGAGGTAGGAAACCAGTTCATAGACGCTTTGGACGCGCGCCTGAAGCTGACCAGGGATCGCATCGCCGTAGAGCCCGTAGAGGATGAAGGTCGCGACAATGGTAAAGAGTCCCCAGCCGGAGGTGCGGCGCAATGCCTCCATGGTGAGCGGCAGCAGCACGATGCCGATCGCGAAAGCCTCGCCCCGCCGGAACGCGAACTTGTCGACCAGGCCGGGGAAAACCACCGCGAGGTAAAGGGCGGCGGCAAGCGCGAGCACCGCGAG
>MEQZ01000102.1:0-1005 GCA_001770425.1 Betaproteobacteria bacterium RIFCSPLOWO2_02_FULL_65_20
GGGACTCTCGGCTCAATATCCCCTGGCGCCACGTGCATGAACCGATTGCAGAAGCCCGCATTCATCGCGGCAACGACTTTGAGACAGGTTCTGGTCTGTGAGCGAATGTAAACTGGGAACGGTGCGACCCGGATCGGCTTTCAATCGCCGAGGAGAGAACATGAATCGAATCGCAAGCCTGGTGGCATTCTGTTTTGTCGCGTCCGTTTTGATCGCGGGCCCCTCGGCGGCCCAATCGCCTCACACCATGGATCACGGATTCAGCGGCGCCGAGCAGTGGGCGAAGTCGTTCGACGATCCCAAACGCGACGCATCGCAGAAACCGCGTGAAGTGATCGACGCGCTAGCGCTCAAGCCCGACTCGGTCATCGCCGACATCGGCTCGGGCACCGGCTATTTTGCGGTGCGCTTTGCCCGCGTGGTACCCAAGGGCCGCGTCTACGGCGTGGACATCGAGCCGGACATGGTGAAGTATCTGACCGAGCGTGCAGAGCGCGAGGGCTTGAAGAACCTCACCGCCTTGACGGGCACGCCAACCGACCCGCGCCTTCCCGAAAAGGCGGATCTGGTCGTCATGGTAAATGTGTTCCATCATATTGCCGATCGCGAGCGTTACTTCCGCAACTTGCGCGGCTCGCTCAAACCGGGCGGGCGCATCGCCATCATCGACCACAACATGGATTCGCGCGAAGGACCGCCGCGAAGCGCGCGCATTGCGCCGGAGCGCGTGAAGGCAGAGCTGAACAGCGCCGGGTATGCGTTCGTGCAGGAGCACGGTTTCCTGCCTACCCAGTATTTCCTCGTCTTTCGTCCTGCCCGCTCTTGATGCGCCATGTCACGGCCAGCCGGGGGCCGCCCGGCGCAGCAATCAGGACGGCATACGGGGCAACCCCTTCGAGAACCTGAGCAGGCCGACCCTGAGGAGAGGCGGAGGCGTTATTCCAGCGGCACCCTTAGCTCGCTGTCGGCGGAGCCGCGCGCAACTCCGGCGCGTCGGCGAAAATG
>MEQZ01000102.1:1059-1646 GCA_001770425.1 Betaproteobacteria bacterium RIFCSPLOWO2_02_FULL_65_20
CAGGTCTCAGACCGTGGCGAGGATCAGCAGACCCATCAGCACGACGCCGCTCCCAAGCGCCAGCCGCACCCACTCCTTGTGATGCAGGTTCCAGCGCGCCAGGCGAACCAGCGTGGGGCGCGATGACGCGGCGATCAGGATGACCACCAGCGGCAGGATGAAAACGACGTTATACAACAGGAGATACGAGTAGCCCAGCAACGCCGTGGGCTGCAGCGCGAGCAGGCTCAGGACGCCCAGGTACACCGCCCCGCTGCACGGCACCGTGCACAGCCCGATCAGGAACCCGCCGACGATCAACGCCGGGAGAGTCGCTGTCTTCGCCGCCTGGCGCGCAATGGCGCCGACTTGGGCCGGAGCCCGCAGGCGCCAGCCCAGTTCCGGCAGGAAATAATCCTTCAGCATCCATAACCCGAACAGGACCGCCAGCAGCGCGCCCAGCCGCGCCGGCAGGTGCTGGCGTGTGAACAGGTCCATCGACGCGAGCAGTCCCACGCCAAGCGCGAGGTAGGTCAGAAACACGGCGGCGATATAGATGCCGCCCAGCCCCAGCATCCGCGCGCGAAGGCGATTGACGTTGTGCTCGC
>MEQZ01000102.1:1806-6562 GCA_001770425.1 Betaproteobacteria bacterium RIFCSPLOWO2_02_FULL_65_20
ACCGGTCAATGCGATCGCGCCGAGAGCGAACGCAAACAGAACGGAAACGATCGTGACGGTGCGAAGGCTGAGATTCAAGCGTTATGCCGCGACGATAAGTTTGCCGGACATGGTCGGATTGGCGCGACCGCCACAGCAGATGTCGCAGTAGAAAGTGTACGTGCCGGGCTTGTCGGGCGTGAAGGTCTTGTAGCTCGATCCCATCGGCGGCGCGACGATATCGACACCGAGTTCGTCCACGGCCCATTGGTGCCTGCCGCCGCCGTCCGTGTGGTGCGAGTTATCCAGGCTCCTCAGGCGCACGGTCACCGGCTCGCCGACCCTGACGCGCACCACTTTCATATCGAATCCGCCCATATCGGCGGCAACGTCGATCACATTGCCGGCGATCAGAGGCAGTTCCGGCTTCCAGAAGGCCTTCACCAGCAGGTAGCCGGCGCTGCCGAGTACGAGCACGCTTACGACAGCGAAAGTCGCCGCTCGCATGCGCCGCCGACGCTGGCGCACCCGTCTGAGTTCTTCACGGTTTGGTTTCTGCATCCGGTTTTCTCCTTGATCGGCAAGTCGACCGAGTGCCCAGTCGCAATCAGAAGTGATCGCGTCGGGAAATGGTGCGGGTCGCCACGTCGTCGCCAGCCCACGTCTCACCGGCGATTCGGACGAACCGCGTCAAACGGCGCCGCTTGTCTCTTCAACCATGGCGAAACGCGTCAGACACCGCAGTTCGATCCGCCTTGTTGCGGCAGCAGGCCGCGGGCCTGCAGTTCCTGGCCCACGTTCTCTTGCCAGCCGCTTGCGCTGGAAAACTTCGCGCTCATCACCATGCGCGGGTCGATGTCCCGCCACGCCACGCCTTGCACCGCCTGGAAGTAGAGCGCGATATGGGCGTACTGGTGCGGGAACCAGTACGAGTTGAACGCGAGCGCCTCGCGGAAGAGTTCCTCCTCGTTCAATCCCTGGGATGCGCCGAGCGCGAGCAGCCCGAGCAGCGCCGAGCCGTGATTGCAGTCCTGAAAGAACGTCGAATTGTCGCAGCAGGGGCGAAAGCTGTGCTGGGCGACCCGGGTCACGAGCGATTCCTGCTGCGGTGTGAGTGCGACGATCGGAAACCGGTTGAAGTAAGCTCCGCCCGCTTCCCTGCCGAGGGTCCAACCGCCCGTCGAAGCGAAGCGGGAACGCGAGGGCGCGTTGAGCGGGCTGGCGTCGTTCGCCGCCATCCGGTTGGCAAGCCCCAATGCCCACAGAATGTTCACGTAGAGGGGCGCGCTCTTCTCGGTGAGCAGCATCGGCGCGTGCGCAGACATGGTGAGCAGGCCCTTCAGCTCCTCCGGGAGCCCGCCGCGCGGGGCGTAGAGGGCATTGAGCTTTTTCGCGTCTATCACGCCTTCCTGCGCGAGCTTGACGATGCTGTCCCCGAGCACCACGCGGCTTTGGTACCCGCGGACCGGAACGACCTGCGCCATCGCGTGTTCGTGCAGCCGCGCGCTGTCCACTGCGGGCGCGGCGAACGCGGGAGCGACCAGAAATGCCCAAACACTCCATCTGTGCACAGCGGTCAATCTCATACGTGGATGCTCCTTTCTTGCTGACACGCAGCGAAGAACGTCCGTCGTGCGGCGCTTACGGGCTATGCGTGGTGATGAGGCGCGCTCGTTTCGCCGGCGTCCGGCTTGCCCGCCTTGACGTCATCATGGCCCGCATGACCGCCACAGCACCCTCCCCCCGCCCGGCCGCCGCGGCTCATCATGAATATGGCGCCGATTCCGAGCGCCAGCCAGATCCAGTTCTGCGATAACCATTCCATGATTACTCTCCTTTACCGTGATGCGGGCGTCTCGAGCTGCGGATTCGGCCAGGGCGCGGATGCCCGCGGTCCGGGGTGCGGGTGCGATCGAGGACGCCCGATGGCATCAACATATACCCCAACAGGGTATATGTCAAGTACCCTATAGGGGTATCGGATAGCACTCACCGGACCTCTTCGGTCCGTTCAAGACCGCTTGGCGGCCGGCGCGCCGGCGCGCGTGCCCCCCGGGTAGGACTCGGGCAGCGTGAGCACCGGCGAGCGCACCGGCGCCTCGTACACGATCGTCCAGCGCGCGCCCTCGCGGCCCCAGTACTGGCGTTTGCGCATGCGCTGCGACAGGTTGCTCGAGCGGTAGTTCTGGTCGAAAGTCACGCTGAGCAGGTCGTCCGCCCCCGGATCGCGCAACACGCTCAGGTTGTCGAGCGAGACCTTGATCCACGACTTGCCCGCGCTCACCCGGCGTTTGTGCGCCTTCCAGCCCTCCAGATCCCTGTCGCTGGCGCGAAAATCCTGCGCGTAGTGCGCAAGGTAGCGCTCGACGTCGTTGCTCTCCCAGTCGCGCCGCCACGCCTCGAGCGCGGCGAGAAAGCGGTCGCGATCGGCGCGCAACGCCGCCGGCGCGACCCACTCCAACTGCCGGGCGATCACCACCGGTGTCGCACCGGGACGCACATAGGCCGCGAGCGCCTCGAGGTCGGGGTTGGCGAGCGCGACGCAGCCGTCGCTCGCGAGCGGCGCGCGCGCGTAGGTATCCGAGGGCACGCCATGGATCCAGATACCGTAGCCGGTGCGCCCGAGCAGCCGGTCGCGTGCGTTGGGATAGTCGATCGGGAACGCACCGCTGCCGTACAGGTCGGGCAGCTTGGATCTTGGAATCCAGGAGGTGACGTGGTAGACGCCGATCGGCGTCTTCTTGTCGCTCTCGCGCTCCTTGCCGATGCCCAGCTTGCCGATCGACGAATAGAAATCCCGCACCAGGCGCGGCACGCCGCGCTCGATCGCGTACACGTAGACGCGCGAGCGCTCGGCATCGACGACGATGGCGCTCGTTTGCTTCGCGTCGAGCTGGAGCAGATAGCGTGGCACCCGGTTCGCAGGAGGCACTTCGCGGCCTGCGCGCATCCGCGCGCGCGCTTCGGCGCGCAGCTCCTCGAAACGGTCACGTGCGGCGTAGGCGCCATTGCCCAGACCCGCGATCGGCTGCGCGCGCGCGAGCAGCAGATCGCCCCTGACCAGGTAAGCCAGCCGAAAATTGGGAAAGCGCTCGATCAGCCGGTCGATTTCGCCCATCGCGCTCGTGAGTGCTCCGCGGCGCACGTCGGCGAATGCGCGCTCCAGTTGCGCGTCGGCGGTGAGCGGTTTTGCCGCGGCCTCCGTCCCGGCCGCGGCCGCCGCGGTCCAGGCGAGCGACGCGGCGACGGCGACCATGATTCGCACGACAGTGCGCCGCAGCCCCGTTCCCCGGACCGCGGTCGGCCGGACGATGGTCCGCGGATTCGGGGAAGGACTCAACAATATGCTTCGCGTCATCCAGCGACGCGCATACGCACTGCGCGACCGGGAGTACCTGCAGCTCAAGATCCTCACTTGCATGCTCCCAGCACTCTAAAATGCCCCAAAATCACCCACACTAAAGTCGGAAGACCCTTTTTTGGATCGATCTTTTGCACCACGCCGCAGACAGTATCAGTTGCCACGGAATCCCCCTGTTCCAAACTTCAGGCGCGAGCGCGGTCCAGCCACCCGGCCTCGGCCGCCGCACCCACGCCGCAAAGAATTAAGCTTCACGGCCGTGGCAAGCAGCGCGCCGTTCGTGAAGGCGGGCAAGCTGAAGGTCGTCGCGATCGTGGAAAAGAACCGCCACAATGGCTATCCGGAGGTGCAGACCATCGCCGAAGTCGTGCCCGGCTTCGAGAAGCCGGCCGGCCTGGTTCTCGTTCTTAGGCCCCGCCTGGCTGCCCAAACTGGTGCTCGAGCGCCTGCACGGCGAGATCGTCACGGCGCTGCACGCGCCCGACGTGGAGAAGTGGCTCGATACCAACTCGCTGCAGTTGTTCGCCAGCACCCCGCAGGTAAACCATCAGCTTGCGCCTTGACGTCGTTCATGAAGCCTCGCGTAAAGATTTCGCCGGCGCCTCAGCCAGCGCGAAACTAGCCTTCCCAGAGCATCGTCCACACCACGATGAGCAGCATCGCCGCGCCATGCCTTGCGCGGCGTGTCCGCAGTTGAATGAAACGACGTGCGTTAAACATGAATGTGGGGTGCGCGATCAAGGTTGCTGATACTGCGTTCCCTGTGGCTTACCGGCCTTGACGCAGATCAATCCGGCAAACGGTACCATTGTCGTCATTTTTCGAAATGGTAATGACATAAAAGCGCCCAGGGGCCGTCAAGATTACACGGAGATTACGTTTCTGTAATCGCGGCCACTCGCGGAATTCGCACCGATTGCTGGAACCACGGCGCGCAATCGCGCAATGAACAGTGCCCTGGGCCAATGCTTTTTGTCGAGATGCTTGCTTACGTCCTCCGCTACACCGGTGTCAATCGCTCGAGCGGCGTCTTGCCTGCGACCGTTGCGGTCACGGCATCCGCGGCAGTGGGGCGTCGCCGGGTCAATCGGTTTCATGTCGCGTGATCGTATCGCGTATCACCGGAGTGCATCGTTATTTGGCAGATGCCTTGGCTGAGGGTTTCGGTTTTTCGAGCGGCGTGAAGCGCGCCTGGACCGGCGTCTGGCCGGGCAGCGTCACGGACACCACGACTTTCATGTCGGGCGCCGGCTGAAAACCGCCGCTTCCCGCGAGCGCGTTTTCACCGCGCGGCTCGAGCTTCACGCTGGAGGTGTTTTTGCCGGCAAGCACCGTCGCGCTGGCGGTCGCGCCCTTGGTTGCAACTTTCGCGTCCTTGTTACCGGTGACATAGACCATCATCGCGATATCCTTGAC
>MEQZ01000103.1:0-137 GCA_001770425.1 Betaproteobacteria bacterium RIFCSPLOWO2_02_FULL_65_20
CGGTTCTTCTCCTCGATCATGGAATGCTTGGGCTGCGATACTTTCTGTTGCCAGTCTTCGGTGCTCACGGTGTTCTCCAGTCGAAGTTCTTCATTGACAGGTTATCTTCTTCTCTAAGCTTTGCCAGACGATGCCGG
>MEQZ01000103.1:154-418 GCA_001770425.1 Betaproteobacteria bacterium RIFCSPLOWO2_02_FULL_65_20
GCACGAACGCGATGCGGCAATTCTCCATGCCGCGGTTGACCCACGCATGGTTGGTCGCTTGCTGCACCATCACGTCGCCGGCCCTGAGATGGACCTCCGTATCGTCGAGCAGCATGTCTATTTCTCCGGACATCACGACAACATAGTCGATGCTCCGGGTCCGGTGCATCAGGGGGTGCCTTGCGTCGTCGCCGGCTTTCGCGCTGCCATGGCTGATTCCCATCTCGCGGATGACTGCCTCGTTGTCCATCGACGCCGAATCCG
>MEQZ01000103.1:424-9821 GCA_001770425.1 Betaproteobacteria bacterium RIFCSPLOWO2_02_FULL_65_20
GGGGAAAGTCCACGATCCGGAACGTCGACCCGCGGGGCGGCGGTGCGACCCCGATTTCGCGGCTGGCGCGGTCGGATCTTGACGACACATCGGCCGGTGTCTCATCGGTCGCCCACAACAGCGTCGACACCAGGCCTCCGCTTGCCTTCCTGACCTTGACGTTCGTTGCCGGTCCGTCGATGGCAACGACCGCCTTGCCCCGGCTGTCGTGCGCGGTCACAACCCGCCTGATTTCCCCGGCCATCCGCTGTCCTCCCGACGTTGTGTTCGTTCGCAAACTGCGATCGCGATTAGCGAGCAGCTTACACCGTGGCAGGCGGAATCCGCTGGGCTTTGTGTTCCAACTCGCCGGTGATCAGGCGACCGCCGTACTCCCCGGGCAAGGTTCAGGCGTCGAGTTTCACCGACCGGACCTCCGTGATCGGCAGGGTCGCGATCACTCGCAGCATCTCGTAGCGTTCCGAATCCAGGTCGACGCGGCCGCTCAGCTGCGAGTAGGACGACGCAACGAATTGCTCATGGTCGCCTTCGTTGCGCCGGTTGATCCCGAATTGCACCCGGGCGCGCTCCTCAGGTGGCCCGGAAAGCTAGGCACCGAGGGTCGGGGCCGGCGCTGCTACGAGCGTGGTCGGGGCAGTTCCTCGAGCACCCGAACCACGCGGTCGGCCCCGGGTCCGCATCCGGTGTCTATTTCAAGGGTGTGGGCGCGTTCGTCGTCCTCGAGCGGGCGTTTGTCCCGGATCTGATGCTCGAGCACGGCCAAAGTCGCTTCGGAGGGGTCTCCTCCCCGGCCGGTGCGCTCCGCCACGCGTTTGCGGAGTGTGGTTTCGGGTGCGCGCAAGTCGAGGATCAGCCAGGGCACGCCCAGGCGCCGTGCCTGCGCCCTGAGCAGGTCGCGTTGCCCGCGTTCGACGAAAGCGGCGTCGGCGATGACCGGCCAGCCAGCATCGAGCAGGGTTGCCGCGAGCATCGACAGGCGCTCATAGGTCAGCCGGGTTGCCGCCTCGGCGTAGAGCCCGGCACCCACTGGCGAGCCGCTGGCGGCCTCGCGCGCCAGGCCGTGTATGCGCTTGCGCTCGACGTCCGAGCGTATCCGGATCGCATCGCAACGCTCCAGCAACTGCTGGGCGTAGTAGCTCTTGCCCGAGCCCGAGACGCCGTGGGTGAGCGCGATCCAGAGCCGCTGCCGGGTCGAGAATCGCTCGGCCAGGCGGATGAAACGGCGATACTCGGACTGGTCGAACTGCTTCTGTTCGACGCTTAGGTCCGGCTGAACCGACCGGATGAGCGCCACCTTGGCGCGCACCATGGCGCGATACACCAGGTAGAACGGCAGCGTCGCCAGTCCGGCGTAGTCGCCCGTATGCTCCAGGTAGGCGTTCAGGAAACGGCGCGCGAGATCGGGGTGGTCGCGATGCCACAGGTCCATCACCAGGAACGCGATGTCGCTCATGACGTCGATCCAGCGCAGATTGGCGCTGAACTCGATGCAGTCGAAGATCCGGATGGCGTCGTTCTCGAGGAACACATTGCCCAGATGCAGGTCGCCATGGCATTCGCGCACGAACCCGTCGCGCTGCCGGTCCCCAAACGTCCCCTGCAGGGCGCGCCCCTTCCAATCGCTCCATTCCCGCAGGCGCGCGAGGCGTACCCGATCCGCCGGGTCGGCGAGCAATGACAAGGCCTGCTCGAAGTTCTGCCGCGCCGGTTGAAGGATGCTTGCGGGCGAGCCGAGCGCGGCTCCCGCAGGGATGCGCTGGCAGGACTGGTGAAACGAGGCGATCTGGCCCGCAAGCGCGTCGATATGGGCGGCAAGCAGTTCGCCTCGCGCCTGCACGCGATCTAGCAGCCCGTCCTCGTCGAACTGCCTCATTTTCACCGCGTATTCGAGCGCCGGATCGCTTCCGCCGATGTGCGGGCGCTCGGTGCTGCCGGTGATGGCGACGACCTCCAGATAGAGGTCGGCGGCGAACCGCCGGTTCAGGCGCAGTTCCTCCCCGCAATAGAAACGCCTAGCCTCCAGGGTGCTGAAATCCAGGAATCCGAGATTGACCGGCTTCTTGATCTTGTATGCATACGGGCCGGTCAGCACGATCCACGAGATGTGGGTCTCGACCACATCAACGCGATCGACCGGGTGGGGGTAACAGCGGGAGTCGCGCAGGGCTTCGATCAGGGCGGCGTGGGTCATGGCCTGGCACCCGGAACGCTGCGGCTGGGTGAGCCTGCCCTAGCGTGGCGGCGGCGCGGGCGCGAGCAGCCCCGGGCTGCACGACCGGACGGATTTTGTTACCCTCGCCGCGGACATGGATCGAATACACGCTGAGCGAGAAGCGAAAGCGCCAAGCAGGCCGGCGCCCGGTATCGGCGCTCGCCGCCCGTCGATGTCCTCGAAATGACTTCTTCGGACCACGGAATTCATTCGCTGGTCGCAGCGCTGCGCCGAATGGGGCTTGTCCATGTAGGGGAAACCCCCCTGTTTACGCCGCTGACCGGCGGCGTTTCCTCTCTCATCGTACTCGCGCAAACAGCCCGCGGCTTGCTCTGCGTCAAACAGGCGCTGCCGCGGCTCAAGGTTGCGCAGGAATGGTACGCGCCGGTGGCGCGCAACCGGGCCGAAGTGGCGTGGTTGCGCGTGGCGGCGCAGATTGCAGCCGATGGTGTCCCGACGGTTCTGGGCGAGGACGCGCAGACCGGGTGCTTCGCAATGGCGTATCTGGATCCGCAGGCGTACCCGGTCTGGAAGACCCGGCTGAAGGAGGGCGTGATCGAGCCGGAGACGGCACGCGCGGTCGCCGAGACCATGGCGGCAATCCACGGCGCGACGGCGGACCGCCCCGACCTGGCGCAGCGCTTCGCCAGCGACGATGCGTTCTACGCGCTGCGTCTGGAATCCTATTTCGTCGCCACTGCGCGGGCGCACGCCGACGTTGCGGCTGCACTGCACCGGCTGGTGGACACGACGGCGCAAACCAGGCGCGTTCTGGTGCACGGCGACATCAGTCCGAAGAACATACTCGTCGGACCCCGGGGGCCGGTGTTTCTGGACGCCGAATGCGCCTGGTACGGCGATCCGGCTTTCGACCTTGCGTTCTGCCTGAACCACTTGTTGCTCAAGTGCGTCTGGCATCCCGAGCATTCTGGCCGCTATCTGGCTTGCTTCGCGGTGCTCGCGCACACCTACCTGGAGCGCGTAAGCTGGGAGCCGGCGCCGATGCTCGAAGCGCGCGCGGCCGCGCTGCTGGCCGCGATGCTGCTCGCGCGCATCGACGGCAAATCGCCGGTGGAGTACATCACCGATGAGCGCGATCGCGGCGCGGTGCGGCGGTTTGCGAAGGCACGGCTTTGGGCGGCACCGGCGCGGCTGCACGATATCGGCGGCGACTGGGCATCGGAATGGAAACGGGAATGGGAGCGCAGGGCTTGAGCACGACCATACAAGGACTCATCGGAAGGCGGGTATGGGATTCACGCGGCCGGCCTACCGTCGAGGCCGAAGTCACGCTGGCCTGCGGTTCGCGTGGCCGCGCCATCGCACCGGCGGGAGCATCGCGCGGCAGTCACGAGGCGATCGACCTGCGCGACGGCGGCAACCTGCTCGGCGGCCTGGGGGTGAGCCGTGCCGTGTCGCACGTGAATGGCGAGATCGCGGCGGCGGTTCGCGGCATGGACGCCCGGGATCAGGCGGGGATCGACTCGACGCTCGTTGCGCTCGACGGAACGCCGAACCTGGCCCGGCTGGGCGGCAACGCGACCATCGCCGTTTCGATGGCCGTGGCGCATGCGGCTGCGCATGCGTCCGGTGAACCGCTGTGGCGCTATCTCGCCGCCGGCGGGCCGGTGCGGCTGCCGCTGCCGGAGATCCAGATATTCGGTGGCGGCGCGCACGCGGGGCGGCGCATCGACATCCAGGATCTGCTCGTCATGCCGCTGGGGGCGGGGAGTTTCGACGAGGCGCTGGTGATGGTTGCCGAGGTCTACCGCACTGCGGGCGAGATCATGGCTCGCCGCGGGCATCTTTCTGGAGTCGCCGACGAGGGCGGATGGTGGCCGGATTTCTCCTCCAACGAGGAAGCCCTGGAAACGCTCACGCTGGCTATCGAGGCGGCCGGGTACCAGGCACCCTCGGAGATGGCGATCTCGCTGGATATCGCCGCCTCGGAGTTCGGCTCGCGCGGCCGATACCGCCTCGGGCTCGAAGGCAGCGAATTCAACCGGGAAGAGTGGCTCGATATGTTGATCGGGGGGGTGCGCCGCTATCCCGTCGTGTCGGTCGAAGACCCCGTCGGCGAGGACGATGGGGAGGGCATGCGTGCCTTCACGGCTGCGGTGGGCGGGCGGATCCAGGTGATCGGCGACGATTTCCTGGTCACCAATGCCCAGCGCGTGCGGCGTGCCGCGCAGGCGAAATCCTGCAACGCGGTGCTGCTGAAACCCAATCAGGCCGGGACGCTCACCGAGACACGGCGTGCTCTGGATGCGGCTCGGGAGGCGCACTGGGGTACGGTGGTGTCGGCCCGCTCGGGAGAGAGCGAGGATGTCACAGTGGTCCACCTGGCGGTCGGCTGGAATGCCGGCCAGCTGAAGGTCGGTTCGTTCGCCCGCTCCGAGCGCATGGCGAAGTGGAACGAAGCCCTGCGCATCGAGGCCGAACTCGGCGCCGGGGCATGCTTCGCCGGGCGCGATGCGCTGCCGCGAGGGGTCGCGATGACGGCGGCACGGGAGTAAGCGCCGATGGGCATGCTCGTGAATGGCGTCTGGCAGGACGTGGGCTATGACACGAAAAGTGGCGAGTTCATGCGCAACGAGTCGGTATTCCGCGACCGCGTCACCGCCGACGGATCGTCCGGATTGCGAGCCGAACCGGGGCGCTACCACCTCTACGTCTCGCTCGCTTGCCCGTGGGCGCACCGCACCCTCATTCTGCGCGCGCTCAAAGGCCTCGATGAGACGATTTCCTTGTCGGTCGTCGACCCGTACATGGGGCCGGAGGGCTGGCGCTTCGGCGATCGCCCGGACTGCACGCGGGACAGCGTCAACGGCGCCGCACTGCTGCGCGAGATCTACCTGAAAGCGAGGCGGGACTACACCGGGCGCGTCAGCGTGCCGGCACTGTGGGACCGCAAGACGGCCACCATCGTCAACAACGAGTCGGCCGACATCATCCGCATGCTCAACCGGGAGTTCGATGCGTACGCCTCCCGGGACCTGCCGGATCTCTATCCGGATTCGCTGCGCTCGGAAATCGATCGCTGGAACGATCTGATCTACCGCAGCGTCAACAATGGCGTCTATCGCGCCGGCTTTGCCGTGACGCAGGACAAGTACGAAACCGCGGTGCGCAGTCTGTTCGAAACGCTGAATTCGATCGAGGAGCATTTGGGCAGGCACCGCTACCTTTGCGGTGCCAGGCTCACCGAAGCGGACTGGCGGCTGTTTACCACGCTGGTTCGCTTCGACGCCGTGTACCACGGGCACTTCAAATGCAATCTGCAGCGTCTGTCCGACTTTCCGAGCCTGTGGGGCTATACGCGCGAGCTCTACCAGATTCCAGGCGTCGCCGCGACCGTGGATATGCGACAGATCAAGGAGCACTATTACCGCAGCCACGCGCGCATCAATCCCACGGGCATCGTGCCGCTGGGGCCGACGATCGACTTCGGGGCGCCGCATGGCCGCGAGTTCCTGGGCTAGGGGAGGCAGCGAGTTGAAACCAGTCGAAGGCAGGCGGGTGCCGGTGACCACTGGAGCGACTGCAGGAACCGCGCGGTGAAACGCGGACTGATCGTCTTGGGACACGGCTCGCGCGACCCGCTCTGGGCCGACACGCTGAAGGCGCTGCGCGAGCGTCTGCACATGGCACTGCCGGGTACGGAGGTGGAACTGGCCTACCTCGAGTTCCTGAAACCGACTCTCGCGCAATGCGCCGATGCGCTCTGGCAGTGCGGCTGCCGGGACATCGCGGTGTTGCCGGTGTTCGTGGCCGAGGGGGCACATCTGCGACAGAAACTGCCGCAACTCGTGGAACAGGCGCGTTCCGGCCGCGAAGGCCTGGCGATGCAGCTACTGCCGGCGATGGGTGACCTGCCCGAAGTCCAGGAAGGGGTGGTGCGGTTCGTGCAGGGCAGGCTCGCGCGCTAGCAGCACGCGAGCACGCAGGCTCAGCCTGGCGGGCGCTTCCCACCGCCGCGCAGCACGGACCACACGCCGCTGGCGCGTTCGAACACGGCGCGCAGCGGCCCGGGCAGCGCGAGCCAGTCGACGGCGTCGAGCGCATTCTTCACCACCAGCCCCAGTTCAGTATCTCCCTCGATCTTGAGGCGCCGGTTGAAGAACAGGGTGTCCGGATCCTCGATACGGCGCGCCATCAGATAGAAATCGAACGCGCAGGCGGCAAAGATCACATCGGGCTTGGTTTCACCGAACACGGGCACGAATCCGCGCTCGCCCAGGCGAACGCGAAAATCGATTCCCGCGTCCTCGACGCGAATGCCGATCGGGCGCCCGCGCAACATGTCGAGCGTGTCCGCAGCAAGCCTGGGTTTCAGCGCGAGGTTCAACGCCAAGGCGAGCGCGACGGAATGCGGAAACTGGGGCATGCGCATGCCCACCGCGGCAATCAGGCGCGGCAGCCTGCGCGAACCCGGCGCGTCAGGGCGAGGCGGCAAGGTGCTCGATTCCGGGTTTCCCATACCAGTAACCATCGCAGTAATCGGCGGGGCGGTGCGAGGCGAGCACGGCTTCCAGTTCGGGGCCGGACAACTCGCCCTCGAGCGCACGATGATACGCCTCGATGATCCCGTTCATCTGAGCCGACTGCGCGCTCAGGCGCACGACATCGACGCCGAGCTCGCGCATCTGCGCCAGCGCGCCCGACAGATCATAGACCTGGGCCGACTGAGTCTGGAGGCCGTTGAGCGCGAGAAACGGCTGACCTTCGCGCGTGGCGAGCGGCAGCCCGTCCGGATGCTCCAGGCAGCGGTACTGGCAGTCATCTTTGGAAAGGTTGTAATGCCGTGCCGTGAAGCACCGCGCGGAGAACGCAAGCGGCAGGCGCCCGTAAGCGAAGACCTCGGTCTGGACGGCGGCCGGCCGATCACGCTGCAACAGCGCCAGCGCGTCGCGCCCCAGCTCCACGGGCATCACCCACCGGCAGGCGCCCAGCTCGGCCAGCCAGGCGAGGGTAGTCGGGTTGTACACATTGAGATGCGGACCGGCCACGAAGCGCGTGCGGCCGGCGAGCATGCGCACCGCCCCCATATCGTTGGCCTCGACCAGGAATTCCCCGTTTTCCGCGATCTGCCGCACGGCGCGCAAATCGAGGTCGGATTCGATCAGCACCTGCGTCGAGAGCACGACTTGCACGCCTGTCTTTGCCAGGTCGCGCGCCAGGCCGAGCCAGTCGGCGGGGCGCATTGCGTTGCGGCGGCCGCAGACGACTTCGCCCAGATAGATGGTCGCAAGCCGGGAGTGGGGCAGGTTGGCGTAGAAGCCGAGCAGCGCTTCACGCGTCCAGTAGTAGAGCACCGGGCCGAGGCTGAGTTTCACGCTATTTCCATTTGCGGTTGTAGGCGCCCAGGGTGACCTGCTGTCCCTCGGTGAGCCGGGTGAGGCCGGCCTTCCACTGCGGACGCGCGGAGAAGCGCGGCGCGTTCGCGCTGCATTCGTCGATCGCGGCGCGCCAGATGCGGGTCACGTCGGCGACGTAGGCCGGGCTGCGCTGGCGGCCTTCGATCTTGATCGCCGCGACCCCCATGGCTGCGAGCTGGGGCAGCAGTTCGAGCGCGTTGAGGCTCGAGGGCTCCTCGATCGCGTAATAGGTTTCGCCGCCGACATCGAAGCGGCCCTTGCACAGCGTCGGATAGCCCGCGTTTTCGTCAGCCGCATACCGGTCGATGAGTATGCCGTTCAGGCGCACGTCCATGCGGTCGCCCCTGGGCTCCCAGCGAACCGCGCTCGCGGGCGAACAGGCGCCGAAGGTGTTCGGCGACTGTCCGGTGGCAAAAGAGGACAGCGCGCACCGCCCCTCGACCATCACGCACAGGCTGCCGAAGCCGAACACCTCGATTTCCACGTCGGTGTTGCGTATGACCTGCTCCACCTGCCGGATCGACAGCACCCGCGGCAGCACCGCGCGCCGCACGCCGAAGTGATCACGGTAGAGATTGATCGCCTCGTGGTTCGTCGCCGAGCCCTGCACCGAGAGCTGCAGCCCGAGATCCGGATACTTGCGGGCCGCATAGCGCATCAGACCCGGATCGGCGAGGATGACGGCATCCACACCGAGATCGGCAGCGGCGTCGATCGCCCGCTCCCATCTCTCCCATGCGCCTGCCTGCGGAAACGTGTTGATCGCAAGGACCGTCTTCACATCCCGATCGTGCGCATAGCGGATGCCCTCGCGCGCCGAGCGCGAGTCGAAATTCAGGCCGGCGAAATTGCGCGCGTTGGTGTCGTCGCGAAGGCCGAAGTAGACCCAGTCTGCGCCGTTGTCGACGGCGGCCTTGAGCGAGGGCAGGGCGCCCGCAGGGCAGACGAGTTCGAGTTTGCGAGTGGCGGTCATGTTCAGCCTTCAGTCCTTGCGCCGGGCGGCCTTCTTCGGAACGAACCAGGACAGTTTGCCGTGCAGGCCGACGACCTCGCCGATGATGATAATACTCGGCGTACGCACCTTGCGGCGCGCGCACTTCCCGGCAATCGTCCGCAGCGTTCCGAGAATCACGCGTTGCGCATCGGTCGTGGCGTGTTCGACCACCGCCACCGGGATATCGGCAGCGCGTCCATGTTCGATCAATCCGGCACAGATTCTGCGAATCTGCCCCAGACCCATGTAGACCACGACGGTCTGCGCGGGTCGGGCGAGGGTGCTCCAGTCGAGCTCGCAGCCGCCCTTCTTGGGGTGGCCGGTGACCAAGACACACGCCTGCGCGTAGTCACGGTGGGTGAGGGGTATGCCCGCGTAGCAGGCGGCGCCGCTTGCCGAGGTGACCCCGGGGACAACCTCGAAGGGGACGCCGCGCCCGGCGAGAAATTGCGTTTCCTCCCCGCCCCGCCCGAAGACGAACGGATCGCCTCCCTTCAAGCGCAGGACCTTCTTGCCGCTGCGCGCGAGACCGACCAGCAGTTTGTTGATTTCGTGCTGGGGCAGCGAGTGATCGAAGCTCTTCTTGCCGGCGTAGATGCGCTGCGCGTCGGCGGGGATCAGAGCGAGAATGTCCTCGCCCACGAGAAAGTCATAGACCACGGTCTGGGCTTCTTTGATCAACCGCAGCGCTCGCAGGGTCAGCAGTTCCGGATCGCCCGGCCCGGCGCCGACAATATAGACTTTGCCCTGCTTCGATCGCGGCCCGCGCGCGGGCGGCCGCTTTCCCGCGACGGGCGCTCCCGACGCGGACCG
>MEQZ01000104.1:0-3613 GCA_001770425.1 Betaproteobacteria bacterium RIFCSPLOWO2_02_FULL_65_20
CGTGAGCGTGATCACCTGAGCCGATACAGGAACCGCGACCAGAAACGCCAATCCGATCCCGCCCAACAACCCGAACAGAGTTCGCTTGCTCATAGGTCAGCCTCCATTTAGTCGATGTGTGCCGGTAATCCCGTACGATAGTACGTATTCTGATGCCAGAAGTAAATTAAGCGTGCATTCTCGCCGCCATCGCGGGCAGATCAGTCGCGCTTCACGCCGCTCCACCGTCGCGTGTAATGCGCCGTGCATTCTTGATCCAGGTCAAATTTCCTCGCGTGCTCCACGCCTTACCATGGGCGTGGATTGTCAGGCGCAGCGTCGTTCGGGCAATGGCTCAGGTTACAGCGGCCATTGTCTGCCCCGGGGTAGCGGGAGGAGCTATCGATGGGCAACGCCACGGTTCGTTGCGCACTCATGGTCCGCCTGCGCCGCAGCGGCGGGCCAGCACGGGCAGGATTCCAGGTCAACACTCGACACGAGAGGCGAACTCGGTGAAGAACACAGGGGTGTATCCGACCATAGCGTGGTCGGCCGGGGCGGGCTGCCACGGCGGTTGCGGGCAGAAGGTCTTTGTCGAGCAAGGCAGGATGGTGAGGATAGAGGGGGACGAGAATCACCCCTGGAACCAGGGGCGCTCCTGCCCGCGGGTGCTGGCGCTCACCCAGTACATGTACCACCCGGACCGGATCACGCAGCCGCTGAAGCGCGTGGGCGAGCGCGGCGAAGGCAAGTTCGAGCCGATCGGCTGGGACGAAGCGTTCGACATCTGCGAGCAGCGCTTGAACGAGATCAAGCGGAAATACGGCGCCGAGTCTGTCGTCTTCGCCCAGGGGACCGGACGCGACATCGGCGGGCCGATCACGTTCCTTGCCTACAGCTTCGGCAGCCCGAACTGGTGCCAGCTTGGATTGTCCGGGCAGTCCTGTTACACGCCGCGGCTCGGTTCGATGAAATCGGTCATGGGCGATTTCGGCGTGGTCGACTGCTCGCAGTTTCTCGAGCGCCGCTACGAGGATCCCGAGTGGGTCCCCCCGGAGGTGATCATCGCCTGGGGGCAGGATCCGCCCAACGGCTGTCCCGATGCCTTCTTTGGCCACTGGATCGTCGATTGCATGAAGCGGGGCTCGAAAATCATTTCGGTCGATCCGCGCAACACCTGGATGACGGGCCGCGCTGCGCATCACCTGCAGATTCGCCCCGGCACCGACGGCGCGCTCGCACTCGGAATGCTCAACGTGATCATCAACGAGGACATCTACGACAAGGCCTTTGTCGAAAAGTGGGTGCACGGGTTCGAGCAGCTCAAGGCAAGGGTGCAGGACTATCCGGTGGACAAGGTGGCGGCGATCACCGAGGTGCCCGCCGGCGAGATCGTGGCCGCCGCGCGCCTGTTCGCCAACGCCAGGCAGGCTGCGGTTCACTGGGGCGTTCCGATCGACATGTGTCCGGACGCAACCGCCGTGGCCCACGCGATCATCTGCCTGTGGACGATTACCGGAAACATCGACATTCCCGGCGGCCAGGTCATCGCCAAACCCTCCCACGGTGTGAGTTCTTATCCGTACACCACCGAGGAACTGCTGCAGCTCTACGGAGAGGAGATGATCGGTCGCCTCACCAAGAAGCGCATCGGTGCGGATGCCTACCCGATGGTGAAGAACTTCCGCGCCTGGGCGCAGCCGGACATGGTGATCGACCAGATGCAAAGCGGCAAACCCTATCCGCTCAAGGCGGCATGGATCCAGACAGCCAACGTGCTCGGAGGGCAGGCGGCGCGGGCAGGATTTCATTACGAGGCGCTGAAAAAGCTGGAATTCATCGTGGTGGTCGATCTGTTCCACAACCCGACCACCATGGCGCTCGCCGACCTGGTACTTCCGGCGGCGACCTTCCCGGAGAAAAACAGCATCCGCGCCTGGTACGCGCCGTTGTCCATCATCCAGAAGCGCGTGCAGGTGGGCGAGTGCAAGTCCGACTGGGAGATCAATTTCGAACTGGCCAAACGATTCAATCCCGAGGGCTTGAAGCACTGGAACACGCTGGAGGACATGTTCGACGAGCGGCTCGCACCCTCGGGCATGACCTTCAAGGATCTGCAAAAGGAGGGCGGCTGGAAAATGGCCGGGGAAGGCCCTTCCCGACCCTACCGGCGGCACGAACGCGGGCTGCTGCGGCCGGACAAGAAGCCGGGCTTCAACACCGCAAGCGGCAAGGTGGAAGTCCATTGCGACACCTTCAAGGGCTGGGGCCTCGATCCGCTGCCCTTCTACACCGAGCCGCCGCAGAGCAAGCTCTCGACCCCGGAGCTGTACAAGAAATATCCGCTGGTTATGATCACCGGCGCGCGCTCACAGCTGTTCTTTCACTCCGAGCACCGCATGATCCCGTGGCTGCGCGAGAAAATGCCCGATCCATACGTCGAGATCCATCCCGAGACCGCGGCGCGCTACGGGATCTACGACGGCGAATGGGTGTACCTGAAGAACGACATGGGGCGGGTCAAGCGCAAGGCGAAGATCTCGCGCAAGGTGAAGGCGGACCATGTCCACACCATGCACGGCTGGTGGCTGCCCGAGCGCGAGGGCAAGGCCCCGGACCTGTTCGGGGTGTGGGACTACCAGATCAACAAGATCATTCCCGGACCCCAGTGCAGCAAGTCCGGATTCGGCGGCGGGCAGTACAAGACCACGCTTTGCACGCTCGCCAAGATCGAGAATTGACGACAGGCCACAGCGCAGGAGTTATCGATGGACGACACCACCATCTATCGCACGACCTCATGGTCCGCCGGTCCTGGATGCCACGGCGGGTGCGGCCAGAAGCTGTACGTGAAGAACGGCAAGCTCGTGAGGATCGAGGGGGACGAGAACCACCCCTGGAGTCAGGGCCGCTCGTGTCCGAAGGTCCTGGCGCTCACGCAATACATGTATCACCCGGACCGCATTACCCGGCCGCTGAAACGGGTGGGTGCGCGCGGCGAAGGCAAGTTCGAGCCGATCAGCTGGGACGAGGCCTTCGACATCTGCGAAAAGCGCCTCAACGAGATCAAGCAACAATACGGCGCCGAGTCCGCCATTTTCGTCCAGGGCACCGGACGCGACATTGGCGGGCCGATCACGATGCTTGCCTACAGCTTCGGCAGCCCGAACTGGGTGCAGCTGGGCCTGTCCGGGCATTCCTGCTACACGCCGCGCCTTGGGGCGATGAAGGGAGTGCTCGGGGATTATTTCGTGGCCGATTGCTCGCAGTTTCTGGAGCGTCGCTACGAGGACCCGCAATGGAAGGTACCCGAGGTAATCATCACCTGGGGGCAGAATTCGACCATGGGGTGTCCGGACGGGTTTTTCGGGCACTGGGTGGTGGACTGCATGAAGCGGGGCACCAAGATCATCGCGGTGGAGCCTCGGAACACCTGGTTGTCGAGCCGCGCGCTGCACCACCTGCAACTGCGGCCTGGCACCGACGGGGCTTTGGCGCTCGGCATGCTCAATGTCATCATCGGCGAAGGGCTGCACGACAAGGCGTTCGTCGCCGAGTGGGTGCAGGGGTTCGACGCGCTGCGCGAGCGCGCGGCGCAGTTTCCGCTGGACAAGGTGGCCCGAATCACCGAAAT
>MEQZ01000104.1:3645-9672 GCA_001770425.1 Betaproteobacteria bacterium RIFCSPLOWO2_02_FULL_65_20
CCTTTGCCCGGGCCAAGCAGGCGGCGATCCAGTGGGGGGTGCCGGTGGACATGTGCCCCGATGGCACCTCGGTGGCCCATGCCATTACCTGTTTATCGGTAATCTCCGGCAACATCGACAAGCCCGGCGGGCAGGTGATTGCGCGACCCTCGCATGGCGTGACTTCATACCCGTTTTCCACCGAGGAACTGGTGAAGCTCTACGGGAAGGAACTGATCGAGCGCCTGAACGAGAAGCGCATCGGGGCCGATGTCTATCCCATGGTGAAGAACTTTCGCGGCTGGGCGCAGCCCGACATGGTGATCGACCAGGTTGAATCGGGAGTGCCCTATCCGATCAAGGCGGCCTGGATCCAGACCGCCAACGTGGTGGGCGGGCAGTCGGCGCGCGCCAAGTTTCACCTGGAAGCGCTCAAGAAGCTCGAGTTCATCGCGGTGGTCGATCTGTTTCACAACCCCACCACCATGGCGCTTGCCGACATCATACTTCCAGCGGCGACGTTCCCGGAAAAGGACAGCATCCGCTCCTGGTGGTCGCCGCTCACCAGCATCAAGAAACGCGTGCAGGTAGGGGAGTGCAAGTCCGATTGGGAAATCAATTTCGAACTGGCCAAGCGCTTCAATCCGGAGGGCATGGGACGCTGGAAGGCGCTGGAGGACATGTTCAATGAGCGCCTGGCGCCCTCGAAGATGACCGTCAAGGACCTGCAGGACCAGGGCGGCTACAAAATGCCTGACGATGGTCCGTCCAAGCCCTACGGCCGCCACGAGCGCGGGCTGCTGCGGGCCGATGGCAAACCCGGCTTCAACACCAGGAGCGGCAAGATCGAGGTCTATTGCGACACCTTCGAGGGCTGGGGCATGGATCCGCTCCCCTTTTATACCGAGCCGCCGCAGAGCGAGCACTCCACACCCGAGCTGTTCAAGAAATATCCGCTGGTCATGATTACCGGCGCGCGCTCGCAGCTCTATTTCCACGCCGAGCACCGGCAGATTCCGTGGTTGCGCGAGAAGATGCCCGATCCGACCGTGGAGATCCACCCCGAAACCGCGAAGAAGTACGGCATCTACGACGGGGAGTGGATCCATCTCGTCAACGACATGGGGCGGGTCAAGCGCAAGGCAAAGATCAGCCTGCAGGTCAAGCGCCATCACGTGCACACCATGCACGGCTGGTGGCTGCCCGAACTGGAAGGCAAGGCGCCCAGCCTCTACGGCGTCGGCGATTTCCAGATCAACAACATCATTCCGGGACCGCAGTGCGCCAAGTCCGGGTTCGGCGGGGGCCAGTACAAGACCACGCTATGCACGCTCGCAAAGATCAATGCCTGAGGAGAACGACATGGCGAATTATTCACTGCTCATCGACTACGATTACTGCACCGGGTGCCACTCCTGCGAGATCGCCTGCCAGCAGGAGCACGGCTATCCGGCAGGCACCAACGGCATCGTGGTGAGGGAATACGAATACGAAGCCGGGGGGCGGGTGCGCATCGACTATCTGCCGTTTTTCACCCCCCACTGCGACCTGTGCAAGGACCGGCGAACCCGCGAGCCGATACCCGCCTGCGTGAAACACTGCCAGGCGGCGTGCATGGAGTTCGGCCCGACCAAGCAACTCGCGGCCAAAATGGGCGATCGCAACCGCCTGGTGCTGTTTACGCACAACCCGGGAAGATAGGCAGGCGGGCCCGGCGCCGACCGAAGAGATGGCCGCGCAGGATTTCACCAGCTGTACCAACGCCGGACCGATAACGGTCACTGTCGAGGATGGGAAGGTCGTTCGCGTCCGTCCCCTGGTGGCCGAGCAAGGCGATTTCCGGCCGTGGACCATCGAAGCGGGCGGACGAAGCTACTCCCCGCCCAAGAAATTCAATCTTGCCCCCTTCGTTTTCAGCGAAAGGGACCGGCTGTATTCGCAGGACCGCATCAAGACGCCGCTCAAGCGGGTGAACTTCGATCCGGGTCCCGCAGGCAAGCGCAATCCCGAGTCCAGAGGCAAGGCCGGCTACGAGCCCATCGGCTGGGACGAGGCGATCGAAATCGTCGCGGGCGAACTCAAGCGCGTGAAGGATGCCCACGGCCCCTCTGCGATCGCGGCGATGACCTCCTCGCACCACAACTGGGGCATGGTCGGCTACAAGATGAGCGCGTTTACGCGCTTTTTCAACCTGATCGGCCATACACCGGTGCTGGACAACCCCGACAGCTGGGAAGGCTGGCACTGGGGTGCGACCCACAGCTACGGGTTCTACTGGCGCCTGGGCATGCCCGAACCGTACGACATGCTCGAGGACGCGCTTCAGAACGCCGAGATGATCGTCTTCTGGTCCAACGATCCCGATACCACGCGCGGGGTCTATACGGGGCAGGACGCCGCCATCTGGCGCCAGTGGCTGAAAGACAAGGGCGTCAAGATGGTTTTCATCGACCCGTTCCACAACTACACCGCCGCGGCGATGGGAGGCAAATGGATCGCCCCGCGGATCGGCACCGACACCGCCATGGCGATGGCGATCGCCCACGTCTGGATCACCGAGAGGACGTACGACCAGGAATACGTCAAGGATCGCACCGTCGGCTTCGATGAATTCAGGGATTACATTCTGGGCAAGCAGGATGGCTGTCCCAAGACACCGGCGTGGGCGGCGGAACAGTCCGGTATCGCCGCGCGGACCATCAAGGCGCTCGCCCGCGAATGGGCCTCCAGGCGCACCGTGCTCTCCGCCGGCGCCCGAGGCGGGGAGGGCGGCGCCTGCCGCCAGGCCTATGGCACCGAATGGGCGCGCATGATGGTGCTGTTGCAGGCCATGCAGGGACTGGGCAAACCCGGGATCAGCATCTGGGGCACCAGCATGGGAGCGCCGGTGAACGCCGACGTAGGGTTTCCGGGATACGGCGATCCGGAGGGAAGGATTTCGACCACTCGCGCCGCGGTCGCCTGCCCGGAAAATCCCGTGACCCAGCGCCTGTACCGGCCGATCGTGCCCGATGCCATTCTCAACCCGCCGATTCACTGGCTGGGCGACGGCTTCTGCAACCGCTCGCTCGATCAGCAGTTCACGCCCCATACCTATCCAGAACCCGGCTGCTCGGAAGTGAAGCTGTGGTACCGCTACGGCGGGTCGTTCATGGGCACCATGACCGACACCAGCAAGTGGGCGCGCATGTACCAGAGCCCCAAGCTCGAATTCGTCGTCAACCAGGACGTCTGGTGGTCCTCCGAGACCGGGTTCGCCGACATCATCCTGCCCGCCTGCACCCAGCTGGAGCGCGACGACATAGGCGAATGGGGCGAGCCCGGCGGCCAGACCAGGCACGGCAACAGCGGCTGCAACTTCCGCGTCGTGGTGCGCATGAAAAAATGCATCTCGCCGCTCTGGGAGTCGAAGTCCGACTACGAGATCTTCACGCTGCTCGCGCGCCGCCTCGGTGTGGAGGCGCAATACACCGAGGGCAATACCGACCGCGACTGGGCGCGCAAGATCTTCGAGATCTCCGACCTGCCAAAGAGGGTCTCCTGGGAGGAGTTCGAGCGCAAGGGATATCACATCATCAATGCGCCGGAGCATCGCAAAGCCACGCCGGGTCTGCGCTGGTTCGCCGAAGGCCGCGCCTGCGACACCCCCGATCCGCGCAACCCCAAGAGAGGCACCGTCAAGGCGCGAGAGCTGGGCACCGACAGCGGCAAGATCGAATTTGTCTCCGGGAGTCTGCACAAGGTCTTTCCCGGCGATACGCAGCGGCCGCCCATGCCGCATTTCATCCCGAGCTGGGAAGGCCACCAGAGCCCGCTGGCGGCCAAATACCCGCTGCAGCTGCTCAGTCCGCATCCCCGCTTCAGCTTCCACACGCACTACGACAAGCACGCGCACTGGATGGACGAGGTTCCGCTGCACCGCGTGGTGAAGGACGGGTACGCCTACTGGCCCGCCCGTCTCCATCCGGAGGACGCGCGCGCGCGCGGCATCGAAAACGGGGACGTGATCAAGCTCTACAACGACAGGGGAGGCGTGCTTTGCGCCGCGGTCGTCACCGAGCGGGTCAGGCGGGGCGTCGTGCATTCGCCGGTGTCCTCGGCCAAGTACGATCCGCTGGAGCCGGGAAATCCGCACTCGGTCGATCGGGGCGGATGCGTGGCGCTGCTCACGCCCGGGCGCATGATGTCGCAGAACGTGGCCGGCATGGCGCCGAACTCCTGCCTCATCGAAGTGGAAAAATGGAACGGATAAGTGATTGGATGAACCCATGACGCGCTATGGCATGGTGATCGACGTCGAGCGCTGCACCGGGTGTTTCAACTGTTTTCTCGCCTGCCGCGACGAGCACTCCGGCAACGATCACCGTCCGGTCTCGGCCGCGCAGCCCGATGGGCACAGCTGGATCAAGGTCCGGGAAGTGGAACGCGGGTCGTATCCCAAGGTCAAGGTGTCCTATGTCCCGGTTCCCTGCCTTCACTGCACGGATGCGCCCTGCATGGACGCGGCGATCGGCGGCGCCATCTACCGTCGAGCTGACGGCATTGTCATCATCGATCCGGACAAGGCGGCCGGACAACACGGTATCGTCTCCGCCTGCCCGTACGGCGCCGTGTTCTGGAATGCGGCCGAGAATCTGCCGCAGAAATGCAGCTTCTGCGCCCATCTGCTCGACGACGGCTGGAAGGAACCGCGCTGCGTCGAGGCCTGCCCGGTGCAGGCGCTGGTGTTCGGCGATCTGGATGACCCGCGGAGCGACGTTGCGCGCCTCTGCGCGGAAAAGCGGGTTGAAGCGCTGGCTCCCAAACCTGCCGAGCTGCCGCCAGTGGGCTATCTCGGCTTGCCGAAATTCTTTTTCGCCGGTGAAATCGTGCTCGGCGACAAGCCCGACGAGTGCCCCGAAGGCGTCACCGTGAGGCTGCGCGACGGCAAGCAGACGGTCACGGCCTTTACGGATAACTACGGCGACTTCGAATTCAACGGCCTCGAGGCGGATGCCGAGTACGTTCTGAGCATCGAGCAAGCAGGCTACAAGCCGCGCGAGCTGCGCGTGCACACGGGCGCCGACCCAAACGTCGGAACGATCGTGATGGAACCCGCCGCCTGAGCGGGTTTACCGGTAACCCGCTCCGATCACTTTCCTTCGCCAGGTGAGGCGGTGAGCAAAGTTGAACATAAAGCCGATTGCGCGCCGTCCGGAAGATCCTCCGGTGCCTGGTTCCGGCGGCTCAGCCCCCGAGGGACAAGGTTCGCGGCCGGATTGATTGTTTTAACCCTCACGGCGGCGATCGGTCTTAAGCGCGATCCGGCATGGTAGGGTCGCAAACGGGGTCAGATCTTGATTTGGCGCAATTGCGGCTGCAATCGGCGCAATCAGGGTCAGGTCTTGCCGTAGCGCAGCGCGGATGCGTCAATGCAAGACCTGACCCCGCTACTGCACCCGTCCCGCAGGGACGTCGCGGGTGTTACAATTTATCCCATGGAAAGTGTGATTTCCTCCGGGATCCGGCCGCTGTTCTGGGATGTCGACGCTGATCGCATCGACCTCGTGCGCAACAGCGATTTCGTGATCAGCCGGATACTGGAATGGACGACCCCGGCCGCGCTCGACTGGCTGGAGGCGCACTACAGCGCTTCGCGTATTCTCGAAGTCAACCGTTCGAGCCGCAGCATCTCCCGACGCTCGCGGGATTTCTGGAATCTGTGGTATGGCGCTGCACCTTGAGTGCGTGCCGGAGCACGCTCAAAGACTCGCCGCGACACTCTTTCCCGCGACAGAAGATCTCGGTTTTGTTCTCGCCGGCGGGACGGGTCTCGCGCTGCAGTTCGGTCATCGCATTTCCGTCGACTTCGACCTGTTCGCGCCTCCCGAAAAGTACCCGGGCCGTCCGCTTGATCGGGTCCGGCGCGCGGCGGATGCGCTGCAGGTGATTCAGGACAAGCACGACACGCTGGATGTCCTGTTCGATGCAATGACGCTGCGCAAGCGCCTCGCCGCCACCAAGCTCGACCCTGCGGTCGCAAATCCGGTGAAAGCAGGGATCGCAAGG
>MEQZ01000105.1:0-140 GCA_001770425.1 Betaproteobacteria bacterium RIFCSPLOWO2_02_FULL_65_20
GGAAACGCGGCGCCGCGTCGCCATCGGTCAACTCGGGTTCGTCCGCCCCGGTGATGCGACTGACCCCGGGCCGGCCTTTCAACTTTTCGATGACCGATTCGGTGTCCAGGCCGCGGCCGGCGACCGTGGTCTTGCCCGCC
>MEQZ01000105.1:290-11750 GCA_001770425.1 Betaproteobacteria bacterium RIFCSPLOWO2_02_FULL_65_20
AGTGGCTGGTACTGGGGGCGCAGGCGGGTTGCGCGTGCCTCCAGCGCGGCGGTCTCGTCCCCGAGCGCGGAGACCTGCCAGGCCATGGCCGCCGCGAGCAGGGCGCCGATGCCGGCGATGGCGAACGCCAGCCGGCGCGCCATCGCGGGCGGGTTCTCCGGGACCAGCCAGATGCCTGTTTCCCCGCCGCGCCAGAAGCGCAGGAACATCGCGGACAGTTCCGCGGATCGCCGTACGATCTCGATCCCCTGCGCGGCGTCTTTCGCTGCGGCTTCGAATTCGCCGCTGAACCGGCGCTGCGCGCCGGCGAGCACGATGCGCGCCACGGCAGGCGAGGGTCCGGCGGCCTCCAGGGACAGCAATTCAAGCTGCAGCCGATCGGCGAACTCGCGCGCGGCAGGGGTCTGCGCCATGGAGGTGCGCAGCACGCGGCCGCCGGCCAGCAGATGGAAAGAAAAGCACCCGTTCCACTGCTCGATCATCAGTTCCCTGCCTTCGGCGCCCGTCTCGCGCGCAGCGTGTGCGTACAACTGTGCGCGAAACACGATTTCGCCGAGCGCAAGCCCGAGGCGCGCGAACGCGGTGCGGAACTCGACGGCCGCCGTGCGCGGCAGCCAGGCCACCTGTATCGATCTGTCAGGGCCGGCGGCCCGAACGTCGCATTCGATGTCCCGCGAGGCGAACGGAATCCGCCCGGCCAGTTCCCTGTCGATCCAGGCGCGATCCGTCTGCGGCGCGCCGGCGGCGAGCGACAGCACGCCGCCGACGACGGCGGGCAGCACCAGCGCGACCTCGGTGCCCGGCGGGATGCCCCAACGCAGCACCAGCGGCCGGACGGCCGCCGCGACGGCCTCCGGTTGCGGCGCGGGCTGCGCCGAGGGCAGCGGGACGACTTCGGCGCGCCCGAGAGACCAGCCCCAGAAGCGCGCGACGCAGGTAAAGACGCGCAGCGTCGATCCTTCCGGACAGACCACCAGGACGGTGCGGCTCAGCGATGCCATGGGCCGGCTGTATCGTGGGAAGGACTCATACGTCGCCAATGATAGCCTGCCTGAGCAGAATTCATGGCTCCGGGTTCGCTGCCGCTACCGGATTCAGGCGCGATGCCAGCACCCGCACCTGGCCGTCCCTTCGCTGCACGAATGCGGCCAGACCGAGGCGGCTCGCGCCGCCAGCCGCGGTGGTCAGTACCAGGCGGAACACCGGATCGGTTCTGCTCTCCTGCAGCAGGGGTCGGGCGCGCTCGCCCAGCAGACGCACGGCGTCGCTCAGTGTCAGCTTCCCGCGCTCGCGCGCGGCACGGTAGGCATCCAGTTGTTCGGTGCTCGCACCGGTGGCCGCAGCGATCAGCGGCAGCGCGGCGCGATTGACGTCGAACACGCGCTCGCCTGCTCCGACCAGGAACAGGTCGGGGAAGCCCGGCGCCGTGTCCTGTGCAGTGTCCGGACGTTCAGCGGCAGCCCATCCGCCATAGCGCACGGTGGCCGGCAGCGCATCAAGCAACAGCAGGTCGTCGATGCCGGCGAAGCCGCCGCGCCCGTTTGTTTTTCCCACGCGCGCTTTCCACGCGATGACGGCGGCGGCCCAGCGCTGCGCCTCGCCGGGCCGCGCGACGCCGAGGGCGGCAAAGTAGTCGGTCCACATTCGTTCATCGAGCGCGTTCGCATCGGCGATGCCGCCGGGATCGTCGATCGCGATCGCGATCTGCGTGCCGTCGATCTGCAGTTGTTGTGCGGACGCTTCCAGCCGCCAGGCTGCTTCGGTCTCGTCAGGCTGGCCGGCGTTGCTCGGAGTGCCGGCGGCCGACGGGGCCTGGGCGGCGAGCGCGAATTGCGCCAGGGCATACTGGAGCGCGCCGCGCAGCCGGAATTCGGCCCTGAGTCGCTCGCGCTGCTGATAGGCTTCCTGGGCATTGAGGCGCAGCGCGTACGCCGCCCCGGTCACCGTGCCGACCAGGAACAGCAGGATTGTCAGCGCATAGATGAGGATATAGCCGCGTTGCCGCCGCGCCATCAGCCGCCCGCTCCTTGGATGCCGTACACGAGGGGCGCGATTTCGCCGCGCTGGGTCACCAGCCTCAGCCGGACCAGCCGCGGCACAGGCTGGCCCGTCCCCGCTTCGGCGCGCCACTGCGCGATTTTGGCGCCGCGGCTCTCGCTGGTCTGGAGATAAGCGAAGTCGCACTCGAGAAGCTGCGGCACCAGCACGTCGATGCGCAGCACCCGCAAGGTGGCAGTGTCGGCACCCCCGGGGCCGGGCCTATTGGGGTCTGCGCGCGCCAGCAGCCGGCGCTCGAACACCATCTGGCCCGCGTCGTTCCCGGCGCAGAGGTAACGAACCCTGGCTGCGCCTTCCGCGCCCACGCCGTAGAGTCGGTCGGTCTGGAACTCGAGCCGATTCGCGGTGGCGACCAGGTCCGGTTCGCGCCGCTGCGACCACTCGTGTGCGAGCAGGCGGTCGGCCGCGCGCAGGTCTTCGCTCGCCTTCAGATGGCGGTTGGCGCGGCTGTGGAAATCGAGGGCGGCCCGCAGCACTGCCGCGCCGATCACGGCGACGAGGCTCGCCAGCGTGATCGCCACCAGAACTTCGATCAACGTGAACCCTCCGTTGAGGCGCGCGCGGCTCATGGCCGCGGGCCCTCGTCGCGTTGCGCGGGCTTGTCCCCGGAGACGAGCGCGCCATCCTTCGCGGCGCCTCCGCTATCCGCTGCCGGGGCGCTGCCGCGGGTGCGTGGCGCTGACGCAGCCGAGGTGGTTCTGCGGTAAGTCACCAGGCGATAATTGCGGCCCTCGCCCCAATACACGTCGACGGCGATCTGTTCGAGCGGCGCCGGCGTGGCAGCGACGGACCCGGCAGACTGGGCCGAGGTGGTCAGGCGGACAGGACGGAACTCGACCCGGTAGGCATATTCGACGCCCTGGTACACGTCCCGCTCACCGTCGTCGACGATGTCGGCATCCGGATAGGCGAGCGCTTCGGTCATCGCGGCGCGTGCGAGCAGCATCGCCTGTTCGTATTCGCCGGCCGAGCGCATCAGCCGCAGCGAACCCGACATCGCGGCCAGCCCGGCGGCGAAACCGGCGCCGACCACGGCGATTGCCACCACGACTTCGAGCAGGGTAAAACCCGCCTGCGGCCGGCTCATGCAGGAGGCTCCTCCGACGTTTCCCAAGGGGTCAGTTCGATTTTTCCGGTGATGCCGGTCACCCGCAGGCGGGTCGTGCGCCCGGCGCTGCCGGTGACCATGAGTTCCAGGTCCGAGGCCGTTCCGTCGGGGAAGAAGACCATGGTCCGGACCTCGTCGCCGTCCGCCGTCTCGAACCGGGAGCCGAATCGAAACCCCTCGGGAAGTGCGAGCAGCCTGGTGCGCGGCCCGGTGACGAAGCGGATCTCCTGCTGCTCGGGCACGAAACTCACGACGGCCACCGCGCCGGAAGCGCGCGCATAGCTGCGCGTCCTGATCAACTCGGCGTGCAGCCGGTCGATCCAGTTGCGCTCCCGCGCCGCGCGCACCAGCGGCTCGGCGCCGCCGGTGGCCAGCAGCGTGGCAACGCCGAGCAAGGCCATCACCACCAGGAGTTCGAACAGCGTGAACCCCCGCGAAATTGGGGACAGACCACGGTTTCGGGGAAATCGGGGACAGACCACGGTTTGGACGTAATTGGGGACAGACGTAATTGGGGACAGACCACGGTTTCGAGGAAATTGCGGACAGACCACCTTTTCGAAACCACGAAACCGTGGTCTGTCCCCGATTTCCTGTCCCCAATTTCCCGGGCGCGTCATCACCAACTGTGGATGTCGGCGTCCTCGCCGCTGCCGCCTTCGCGACCGTCGGCGCCGAGCGAAGACAGGTCGTACTCGCCGTGATCGCCGGGGCTCTTGTACACCCAGGCGCCGCCCCAGGCGTCCTTGTCGACCCGCTTTTTCAGATAGGGCCCCTGCCATTTCGCGGCCTGATCCTCCTTCTCCGGCTTCTGCCAGAGCACGGCCAGACCTTGCTCGGTCGTCGGGTAGCGTCCGAAATCGAGCCGGTAGGCATCCAGCGCCGATCCGATCATTTCGATCTGCGCCGCGACCGCTTTGACCTTGGAACTGCCCAGATGGCTGAACACGCGCGGCCCGACCAGCGCGGCCAGCAGGCCGATGATCGCCATGACTATCAGCAGTTCGATCAGGGTGAAGGCTCGCGCCTTGCGGTTCATCACGGTTTTGTGGGTCATAGACGGTTCAATGGATGAAATACGCATGGGCGTAGGGTTTGGTTTTATCCCATCTCCCGATTTTGGCAAGTTGCGCAGTTTGCAACTTGCCAAAATCGGGAGACCAACAAGAGCAAATCGAGTTCACCTATGTTCTTCCGAGCGCATGGCTTTTCAAAGCGGTATTTCATTGATCGAGAATATCGCATAGAGCATGGACACGACGATCAGGCCGATCGAACTGCCCATGACGATGATCAGGGCCGGCTCGAGCACGGTCATCAAGGTCCTGGTGGCCCTGCGCACTTCGGCCTCGTAACGGTCGGCGATCTTGATCAGCATGCCGTCGAGCGCGCCGGATTCCTCGCCGATGGCGACCAGTTGCCCCATCATTCTCGGGAACAGCGGATCGGCCAGCAGCGGATGGGCCAGACCCTTGCCTTCCTTGACGGCGCGCTGCAGCCGGTCGATCGCCTGCA
Source organism: Betaproteobacteria bacterium RIFCSPLOWO2_02_FULL_65_20 (assembly GCA_001770425.1). GTDB lineage: Bacteria > Pseudomonadota > Gammaproteobacteria > Burkholderiales > SG8-39 > JACQTO01. Next base: position 4,972 of record MEQZ01000105.1, read on the forward strand.
GCAGCAGGCTGTTGTCCGACAGCGCCTGCACCGCGCGCATGGCGGTCAGGATGGGCACGCCGCTTGCCAGCAGGGTGCCCATGGTGCGGCAGATCCGCGCCAGTTGCGCCCGGAACAGCAGCGGCCCGAGCAGCGGCAGCCGGAACACGCGCTTGTGCCAGGCTTCGCGTCCCGAGGCCGTTCCGAGGTAGAGGCGGATCGCGAGCGCGCATAGGATGGGCAGCGCGAGCAGCACGCCCCACCAGCGCTCCAGCGCGCCGGCCCCCGCGAGCAGGATCTGCGCGGGCAGCGGGATGGGTTGATTGATGTCGGCGAACATCTCGGCGAACCGCGGCATCACGAACAGCGCAAGCACCAGCACGGCGACGACGCTGAACACGAGCAGCACGGCCGGATACACCGACGAGGCGACGAGGAAGCTGCGAAACTCGATCGACTGCTCGTAATAGCGGATCAGGCGCTTGAGCACCACGGGCAGCAGCCCGCCCTCCTCGGCAGCGCGGATCATGCTCACGTAGAGCCGCGGGAACATGGCCGGATGGCGGGCGAAGGCGGTGGCCAGGGACTCGCCTTTCTCCACTTCGACGATGAGGCCCTGGATGATCGCGCGCGTCTGCGCATGCTCGGTCGTGTTCAACGCCACGTGCAGGGCCCGGTCCAGCGGCAGGCCCGCGCTGAGCAGGGTGTCGAGCTGTTCGCTGAATTCGAGCAGGCGGCGCTGGCCGACGCCGCGGCGCATGCGCGCGCGCAGCCATCCCATATGTCCTAGCGGTCCATCCGCGGCCGCCGCCACGGCCACCGCCGACAGGCCGCTTTGCTCCAGCGCGCGCTGGGCTTCGGCCTGGTCGCCGGCGACCATCTGGCCGGAGACCGTCTGCCCCGCGGCATCGCGGCCGCTGTAGCCGAAGCGCATCAGGACTCCTGCCTTGTGACGCGTGCGAGCTCTTCGAGCGTCGTCGTGCCCGCGAGCACCTTGCGGATGCCGTCCAGGTGCATCGGCCGCACCCCCTCGTTGACGGCGATGCGCCGCAGGCCCTCGGAGGGCAGCTTGCGCACGACGCCTTCCTTCAGCGCCGCGCTCATCGGCAGCAGTTCGTAGATGCCGGTTCTCCCGGCATATCCCGTATGCGTGCAATGGCTGCAGCCTGAGCCGTGCGCCAGCGAAAGGTTCCGCGCATCGACCCCGTGCAGCGACAGAAAATACGACTCGCTCGCGGTGGCGGCCTGCATGACCCGGCAATGCGGACACACCAGCCGCACCAGGCGCTGGGCCACGATGACGATGACCGAGGAGGCGATCAGATAGCCCTCGACGCCCATTTCGAGCAGGCGGTGGGCGGCGCTGAACGAGTCGTTGGTGTGCAGCGTGGAAAACACCAGATGGCCGGTGAGCGAGGACTGGATGGCGATCTCGGCGGTCTCCCGGTCGCGGATTTCACCCACCATGATCACGTCCGGATCCTGGCGCACGATCGAGCGCAGCGCGTTGGCGAAGGTGAGGTCGATCTGCGGCTTGACCTGCATCTGGTTGATGCCGTCGATCTGGTATTCGACCGGATCCTCGATGGTGATGATCTTGGTCCGCGGATGGTTGATGCGCGACAGCGCGGCATAGAGGGTCGTGGTCTTGCCGCTGCCGGTCGGGCCGGTCACCAGGATCATCCCGTGCGGTTGCCCGATGGCGCCCTGAAGGACGCTCAAACCTTGTTCGTCCACGCCCAGGGTTTCCAGCTGCAGCAGCCCCGGTCCCTGGTCGAGCAGGCGTATCACCATGCTCTCGCCGTGCACGATGGGAATCGTCGACACGCGCATGTCGATCTCCCGGTCGCGCAGCAGCGCCTTGGCGCGGCCGTCCTGGGGCAGGCGGCGCTCCGCGATGTTCATGCGCGCGCGCAGCTTCAGGTGCGAAATCACCGGCAGGAACATGCGCAGCGGCGGCGATTCCACATCATGCAGCACGCCGTCGATGCGGAACCGGATGCGGAAGCGGCCCTGATAGATCTCGAAATGAATGTCCGAGGCGCGCGCCTCGGCCGCGCGCGCGATCACCGCGTTGACCAGGCGCACCACCGGGGCGTCCTCGGCGATGGCCCGCAGCGCTTCCAGGCTGTCGTCGAGCGCGTCCTCTTCCTCGTTCATGTCGTTGTCGGCGAATATGCCGGTCGGCGTCCCGGCCTGCGCCTGGCCGCCGGCGAGCGCCGCCATTCTGGCGTCGATTTCGGCCCGCGGCGCCAGCAGCACCGCGACCGGCACGCCGACGAACTGGCGCAATGCATCGAGCGCGCCCAGGTCCAGCGGCACCGGGCAGGCGACGCGCAGCACGCCGTCGGCCATGCCCAGCGGCAGCATGTGGTTCTGCGCCAGGAACGGCAGCGGTATGTCCTCGGGCACGGCCGCGGGCTGCGGCCAGGCCTGCGCGCCGAGCACGGCATAACCCGTCAGCGCCGCCGATCGCTGCAGCAGGCGGCTTTCGGCGGCAAGGTCAGGATCGGTGTCGCCTTGCATCGCGGGCCACTGGAATGGGAGAACAGGATATATACCAGAATCGGTCCCGCCCTGCGAGGCCGATCAGCGATTCCACAGCTTGAAGAAATTCTTTTCCATGAACCGCAGCAAAACCCGGGAAGATGCCCGCCGCTGCGACTGGATCTGCCTTCGCTTTCGCCACGCCGCGGGCAAACCACGGATCGCGTCCCGCTTGGCCTTGAGGATGGTCAGCGGCTGCCCCTTGAACGTGTAGAGCACGATCGAGGCCGCGTTCAGGAGCAGGTGCAGCGGGAGGCAGGCGAGAAACAGCGGAAGCGGCATGTTCTTGACGAAGGTCCAGACCAGATTCCGGTGTCCGTGATAGACGGTGAACGAACTCTGGAATCCGGCGATGCCGGAGCTCACGTGGTGCACGATCGCGGCGGGGACGTAATAGCAGCGATGTCCCCTGAGCCGCATCCTGAATGCCAGATCGACATCCTCGAAATAGCAGAAATAATCGTCATCGAATCCGCCCACCTCGTCGAATACGTCCCGGCGATACAGCGCGGCTGCGGCGCAGGGGGCAAAGATTTCCTCCGCCGCGTGATGGCCCCCGGCGAGCTTGCGGCGATGATCCCTGCGCCAGGCCGCGCCGCTCACGTGGTAGATATCGCCGGTGCCGTCGAGCCGGTCGGGATGGTTTGCGAGTATCAGTTTGCTGCCGAAAAGGGCGAACTCGGGATGTGCCTGCGCCGCCTGCATCAGGTTGGCCAGCCAGTCCGGATGCGCATAGGCATCCGGATTGAGGCAGGCGATCCACTTGCATTCCGGAGCGAGAGCCGCTCCTATATTGTTGCCCGACGCAAATCCTATGTTGCGCTCCATCCGGACGGCTTCTATCCATGGGTATTCGGTCTCGGCCCGCAGCATCGAGTCGTCGGAACTGGCGTTGTCGACCACGATCGTCCTGAATGAACGCCATGTCTGCCGTTCCAGGTGGTGAAGGCAGCGCAGCAGCATATCGCCGCCGTTGTAGTTGACGATGATGACCGCCACGTCCGGATCGTGTACGGGGGCCTCGCGTCCGCCGGCCATCGGAGTCACGATCCTGGGCCGCCCGGCTTGTCGACGATCGCGACCAGGTCCTCTCCCCACCAGGGATTGGCGACCAGCGCCAGGATTTCAGCCGCCTGCGCCGCGCGGCCGGCGAGCTTGTCGAGGGCGGAGCGCGAGGCATTCACGTCGAATCGTCCGTGTCGCCGGATCGCGCGGCTGGCGACGAAGACCCCGTTTGCATCCCTGCAGGTCGAGAAGATCCTGAATTGGCTCGCTCCTGCCATCGTGATCATCGATGCCATGGATTTCCGGTTGAACAGGTGCAGATGGCGTGGCGAATCAAGATGCAGCCAGTATTCTCCGAAGATCCGGTGGCCGAGACTGTCGGTATTCGGGGTAGCCATCACCAGTTGTCCGCCGGGCCTGACGATGCGCAGGCATTCCCTTGCCAGGGCCACCGGATCCGGAACGTGCTCGATCGAATGGCACAGCGTCACCGCGTCGAACGTCGCTTCGGGAAAACCCTGGTCGAACACGCTGCCCTGATGAAAATTCAGTCCGCCGGCACGGGCGTTGCGCACTGCCACCGGATCGAAATCCAGTCCCCGGGCGTCCCAACCGAGCGAGTTCATGTGTTCCACCAGCCAGCCGCTGCCGGCACCGACGTCGAGCAGCGTTCCCTTGTGCAACGCGTGCAGCCACATCACCGAGAGATCCAGTTCGGGCGGACGGCCCGGATACAACCACGGAACCCCTCCGGCGATGCGCGCGAGCGGGCCGACGCCTTCGCGGTAGCCGAAACGGTTGGCGAGGTAGCCCCTTTTGATTGCGCCCATCATTCTGGCGATGACGCCCTTGTTCGGCCCGCGTCCGGCATGGGTGTAATAGGACTCATAGGCTTTGTACAGTTCCTGCTCCAGCGGTGCCGGGTCCAGCCACAGCAAGCCGCACCGAGGATCGACGCATCGCCGGATCGACCATACTCCCGGAGAAGGCGAAGCGGACAGGCGATCGATCAAGCCGGTGTGGAGCACATCGCCCGGGGTGCCGCACAAGATGCAGGCGAGCCGCGGCCGCGCACGCATCCCTGTCTGCGTTGCGACCGTCGATTCCCCGGCTGCCGGCGTGCCGCTCACCCTGGTCATGGCTGTGTCGACACCTCCCGCAGCTCCCACACCTCATGGGTCAATCTCATATACTGGCTCATGTCCCGCGATCGTCACCCGCGTCAATGAAGTTTACCATCCAGCTCGCGCTGCTCTCCGCCGCGAGCATCGGACTGACGATCCTGTTTCAATGGGTCGTGCTGACTCGAGTCGGGCCGGGTGCCGAAACGGATGCGTTCTTCGCGGGCATGACGGTTCCGCAACTGGTGCTGGCCGTGGTCAGTGCATCCCTCACGCACGTGCTGGTCCCGCTATTGGCGGGGGAGAACAGAGAACGCATCCGGCAGGATACCTGGACTTTTCTGACGCTGATCGTCGGCCTGTTCGGTCTGATCGCCGTGGTCCTGGGCCTATTTGCATCCTGGTGGGTGCCGCTGATCGTCCCCGGCTTCGATGCCGCGGGCCACGAGCTGACGGTGGAACTGACCCGCATACAGCTCGCCGGCATGGTGTTCGCTGCCGTCAATGGCGTGCAATGGGCCGCCTACCACGCGCGGCGCCAGTTCTTGTGGGTCGAAACCGCCCCCTGCATCGCGGGCCTGCTGTCCTTGCTGCTGTTGACCTTGACGCTCCCCCGCTTCGGCATCGTTGCCGCCGCGTGGATCAGCACGCTCGGCATGGGATTGCAGACCCTCCTGCTGGCGCCGGGTCTGGGCAGGCCCGCAACCCCCGATTTCAGCAGCCCCGCCGTAATCACGGCATGGCGCCGCATCAAGCCCTTGCTTGCCGGGACCGCCTATTACAAGACCGATCCGATGATCGATCGATTCATGCTTTCGATGGCCGGGAGCGGCAACCTGTCGCTGTACTATCTGGGACAGCAGATCTACGGGGCGGTAAATCAGATGCTGAACAAGTCCATCGTGTCGCCGATGGTGCCGGCACTGAGCGTGCACCACAAGGCGGGCGACCGGGCGGCTTTTCTCCAGCTCTATCGCAGGAAGCTGATGCAGGTCGGCTTGATCAGCGTGAGCGGGCTCGCGATTTTGGGGATGTTCGGCCGTACACTGCTGGTTCCGCTGGTGGCCTATGGCAGCTTCTCCATCCAGGATATGGAAAGGCTCTGGTGGATCATGGTCTGGCTTGGAGGGGCGTTCCTGGGCAGTTCAATGGGCCAGATATCCTCGTCGTCGCTCTATGCCTCCGGCGACACGACGACGCCGACGCGCCTGGGGATAGTCACCTATACGCTCTACATTCCCGCGAAAATCGCGCTGTTTTACGCCTATGGAATCGCGGGACTTGCGGTGGCGACCGGCCTGTTCTTCGTCACCAACCTGTTGCTGCAGAACTATTGCATAAGCACCAGACACGGTGTCGGCTGAACAGGGTCGGACATGGACATCAACGAGGACTTTCTCGGGCGCGGCAAGTTTCAAGACATCGGCAGGTGGTATGTCACCCGCTTCGTCGAACGGGTCGCGCATGATCTTCCCGCAGGCACGCTGGTCCTCGATGCGGGCGCCGGCGAATGCGTATACAAGAGACTTTTCTCGCATTGCCTGTACAAGGCGATCGATCTGGCCGTGGGGGAAATCCGGTGGAATTATTCCAATCTGGACTATGTCGGCCCCTTGCACGACATGCCGATCGAGTCAGGCCAGTTCGATGCCGTTCTGTGCACGCAGGTACTGGAGCACCTGGAGTGGCCCAGGGAGAGCGTGAAGGAGATGCACCGCGTACTCAAGCCGGGCGGCAGGCTCTATCTGACTGTACCGATGGCTCATAACGAGCATCAGGCTCCGCATGATTATTTCAGGTATACGTCCTTCGGCCTTTCCTCGATCTGCGGGAAAGCGGGCTTCAGCAGCGTGCAGATCGAGCCTTTCGGCGGCTTATGGGTGCGCTGGGCCTATGAACTGCCGCGGGGACTGTCGATTTTCCCCCCGGATGGCCTGCGCAGCGGAACGCCCAACGCCGCCGGGATTGCGCTGCTGCCTTTCAAGGTCCCGTTGTGGCTGGGGGTGCGCCTGCTGCAGATGCTGTTCGTGTGGCTGGATCGGTTCGACACGAAGAAGAACGATCCATTCGGCTGGGCGTGCGTGGCGACGAAATGAGCGAACTCGAATAGACCCCCAGAAACTGCGT
>MEQZ01000106.1 GCA_001770425.1 Betaproteobacteria bacterium RIFCSPLOWO2_02_FULL_65_20
GTTCCGGTACAGGTCGGCCAGCGCGGCCTCGCGTTCGCCCGCCGCCGAGACCAGCTTCACCTTGGCGCCGAGCGAGATCAGCGCCGGCGCGGTGTCGGTCGAGGACACCGCCAGGCAGCGCTTGCTCCCCGTCGCGACCCAGCAGGTCTCGCCGTCCTTCTTCATGCAGAAGTCGATCGCGCGGCGCCAGTCCTCGTTCTGGTTGTAGTACAGGCAGCGCGTGTCCAGACACAGGTTGCCGCCGAGGGTGCCCATGTTGCGCAGGTGCGGCGTGGCGACCTGTGCCGCCGCCTGCCACAGCGCGAGGTAGTTCCCGCGCACCGCGGCGGTATTGACGACTTCGGTGAGCGTGAGCCCGGCGCCCAGCACAAGTCCGGACCCATTCGCGGTTTTCTTCAGCCCCTCGACCTGGCGCAGCGACACCAGGGTCGCGGGTGCCTGGTGGCGGCGCTTCATGTTCGGCAGCAGGTCGGTGCCGCCGGCGATCAGCATCGCCTGCGGTCCCTCGGCGGCGAGTATGCGCGCGGCTTCGGCCACGCTCTTCGGTGCGTGATACTTGAACCACGGCAATCGCATCATGATGCGCTCGCCTCCGCCCGCTTCTTCGCAGGCCTCCTGTCCGGATCCTTGATCTCGCTGCCGTCGCCGCCTTCGCCCGGCGGCAGCACGAAGATCGGTTCGGGATAGGGCACATCCGGGAAGTATTCCGGCCCCACGCGCGGGTTCTTGCCGGCGCGCTTCAAGTCCAGCGCGCGCAGCACCTTGTCCGGGGTGATCGGGATCTCGTCGATGCGCACTCCGACCGCGTCGTATATCGCGTTCGCGACCGCCGGCATCACCGGCAGCAGGGGACCCTGACCGGCCTCCTTCGCACCGAACGGGCAGTTCGGGTCCGGATCCTCGATCAGCATGACCTCCACCTCGGGCATGTCTAGCGACGTGAGGCTCTTGTACTCGAGCAGCGAGGGAATCTTGTGCACCAGCGCGCTGGAGAGCTTGGGCGGCAGCCGGCGGAACGCCTGCTCCTCCATCAGCGCCTCGCCGAGGCCCATGTACACCCCGCCGATCACCTGGCCGCGCGCGTGCACCGCGTTGATCGCCTGGCCGATGTCGTGCGCAATCCAGATCTTCGGGATGTGGATCAGGCCGGTGCGTTCGTCGACCTCCGTCTCGACCACACAGGCCGAGAAGGTGTAGGCGGGCGACGGACCCGCGCCGGCGCCCTTGTACCTGCCGGGCGACTTGGGCGGCGCGTAGGACCCGACCGCACCCATCGTGCCGAACTTCGCTTCGGCCAATGCGACGGCTTCGACGAAGCTCATGCTCTTGCCGGAATCCATCTCGTCAAACACCCGGCCCTGCGACAGCACGATGCGCTCGGGCAGGGTCTCCAGTTGTTCGGCCGCGGCCGTCGCGATCAGGTCGCGCACGCGTCCGGCCGCCTGCATCGCGGCGTTGCCCATCATCACGGTGACGCGGCTGGAGTAGGAGCCCAGGTCGATGGGTGTGAGCCCCGTATCGCCGGTCAGGCAGCGAATGTCACCGGTGGTGATCCCCAGCACTTCCGCGACGATCGCGGCCAGCACGTCGTCCGAACCCTGGCCGATCTCGGTCGCCCCGCACAGCACCGTGACCTGCCCGCTGCGGTCCAGCAGCAGCTGCACGCCCGAATGCGGCATCTTGTTCCAGTAGATCGCCACGCCCGCACCGCACATGTAGGCGCTGCAGGCGAGCCCGATGCCCCGGCCTTGCGGCAGTTTGCGGTGCTTGTCCTTCCAGCCCGATCGATCGACCACCTGCCGGATGCATTCGGCAAGGCCCGTGCTGCCGATTCTCAGCCAGCTCGCCGTGAGCGAATCGGGCTTGGTGACCATGTTCAGCCGCATCTGGGCCGGGTCAAGCCCCAGCTTTTCCGCGATCTTGTCCAGCTGCACTTCCTGCCCGAAGCGCGGCTGCGGCGTGCCGTGCCCCCGCTTGGGTCCGCACGCCGGCTTGTTCGTGAATACGCGGCAGGCATCGAACTTGAAACGCGGCAACTCGTAGGTGATCGGCGTCAGCACCCCCGTGTAGAACGTGCTCGCCGGGCCGTGCGAGCCGTAGGCCCCTCCGTCCAGCAGGGTCTGCAGGTGCACGCCGGTCAGCTTGCCGTCCTTGGTGACGCCGGTGCGGAATTTCATCAATACCGGATGCCGGCCGCGGTGGACATAGAACACCTCCTGGCGCGTGAGGCAGATCTTCACCGGCCGGCCCAGCATCAGCGCCGCCTTGCAGACGACGAACTCGTGCCCCGCCGGATCGCATTTGCCGCCGAAACCGCCGCCGTTCGGGCAGGCAATGACCCGGATCTGCGGCAAGGGCAACTGCAGCACCCGCGCCAACTGGCGATGCAGGTAGTGCGGATTCTGCGTGCTCGATGAGATCAGCAGCTTGCCGTCGCCCTCGACCGTGGCGAGCGAGGCCTGCTGTTCCATGGGCAGGTGCGTGTTGCCCTCGAAGAAGAACAGGTCCTCGAACACGTGGTCGGACTTCGCCAGCGCCTCCTCGATGTCGCCGAACTCGTGGGACTGGTTGCGATGGATGTTGCCCTGCTCGCCGTAGTCGTGGATGCGCGGCTCAGGATTCGCGAGTCCTTCCTCGGGCGAGGCGATGGTCGGCAGCGGCCGGTACTTCACCTCGATCAGATCGAGCGCCTCTTCTGCGGTCTTCTCGTCCCGCGCGATCACCGCGGCCACCGGATCGCCGACGTAGCGCACGCGCTCGCTCGCCAGCGGATACTCGTCCTGGGACGCCGGCATGATGCCGAAGGGGATGGGGAAATCGCGACCGGTCAGCACCAGGTGCACGCCGGGATACGCTTGCGCGCGCGACACGTCGATCGATTCGATGATCGCGTGCGGATGCGTCGAGCGCAACAGCTTGCAATGGAGCATGCGCGGCAGCGACAGATCGTCCGCGAAGCGCGACTGCCCGGTCACCTTGCCGCGCCCGTCGATGCGCCGGCGCGCCTTGCCGACGACGTCCAGCCTTCTTTTCGCGCTCACGATCCCGCCTTCCCGGCATTGATGACCCTTGCCGCCTGTTCGACCGACTCGACAATCTGCTGATAGCCGGTGCAGCGGCACAGGTTCCCGGACAGTGCCTCCTTGATGCGCTCGCGGCTGGGATTGGGCTCCTGGTCCAGCAGCGCCTTGGCCGTCATCAGGAAGCCCGAAGTGCAATAGCCGCACTGGGAGCCGCCGTGATCGGCAAACGCCGCCTGCAGCGGATGCAGTTCCGCACCATGAGCGAGGCCTTCGACGGTCTCGATCGAGCGGCCCTCGAACTCCACGGCGAGCGCGAGGCACGACAGCAACGGCTGGCCGTCCACGAGCACCGCGCAGGCGCCGCACTCCCCGAGTTCGCAGCCGTGCTTGGTACCGGTGAGGCCGATGTCCTCGCGCAGCACCTCGAGCAGCGTCTTGTACGGTGCGAAGGAGACATCGATGTCCTCGCCGTTCACGCGCAGGCTCATTTGGACCTTGCGGTGTGCGACGGCGCCCTGGTCCATGACGGTATTCATGCAGGTCCTCCGTTATAGGGGGCTACGGGCGCGCCTTCCGGGCCACGCCCGCGCGGAAGTCAAAATAGACGCCGGTTGCAGCCCCGCGCAGCTCGCCGGCGTGCGCCGGGCCGGATTTCCGGGTCAGCTGGAATCCGCTCCGATTGTTTGCACCCCAAACAATATAAGCCAATATTACTACAAAAAGTGCGCGGCAGGACGATGCGGATCAGCGCGCCGCCCGCCTGAGTTCCCACACCTGCGGCTGCGCGGGCCAGAGGCCACGCTCGGTCACGCGTGCACCATCGAAGACCAGCCAGCTCTGCTGGCCGTAGTGCGGCAGCGGACGCAGCAGGGCGACCAGCGACGGCGCATCCCGCACCGAGACCAGCACGTTGGTGCGGCCGTCGCCGGCGCGGGCAGTCCACACCTGCGCGCTGCCGTGCGCCGAGGCCAGCGCGGCCGGCCGCCGCGCCATGCCTCCCGCGGCGAGCCATTCATCGACGTCGGCATGCAGCCCGATCACCAGGGTCACAGGAGTGGCCGAGCGCACCCGCCCGGCGCCTTTGAACAGCCTTGCAGCGAATTCCTGCGCCGCGGCCTGCACGCCGGGGTCGTCCGACAGCGCGAACATCATCGGACTGCCGGTGAGCATCGCTTCGCGCAGGATCGGCGGTGATTCGGCCGCAGCCAGCCTGCGGAACACCCGGAAATCCGGATCGAGCACCACCGCCAGCGGCTCATGCGGCACATCGAGCGCGACTGTGGCGCGCTCGCGTGTGATTTCGACTCGCTGCGTGATCTGTCCCCCCGAGGTGCGAATCGCAAGCGGCACGGACAGTGCGTACGCCGGCGCCCCCTGCGCGAGCGTCACTTCGAGCCGCGAGCCGGTAATGGTCGGGACTGCCTGCGCATGGGTGATTTGCAGGTCCGGTGCGCCGGGACGCGCAAGCCATTGGTCGAAAAACGCCGCGAGATCCCTGCCCGAGGCGCGTTCGAAAGCGCCTCTCAGCTCATCCCATGATGCGACCCGGAAGCGCTGTTCGCGCCAGAACCGCCGCACGCCTTCGTCAAAGGCGGCGGTGCCGATCATCTCGCGCAGCATGAAGAACACCATCGCCGCCTTGTTGTAGCCGACCACCTGCGATGCGCCATGCGTGCGCGAGGTGAACCGGGCGAGCGCCAAGTCGTCGCCGGGCGGCATGGACGCGTAATCGCGCAGCCAGGCCAGACGCGCCGCCAGGCCAGACGCGCCGCCCTCGCGTTCGCGGTAGGCGTAGTCGGCCATGAAGGTGGTGAGCCCCTCGGCCCAGTTGCCGCGCGCGGTGTCGGGATAGACGCCGTTGCCCCACCAGTTGTGCAGCACTTCGTGCCCGAGCGAGGTCGAGCGGATGAACCGCAGACGCAGCACGTCGATGCCCAGGTAGGTGAGCGTGGGCATGCCCAGGCCGGTCGGCGTGGGACTCGAGACGATGCTGAACTCGGAAAACGGATAGGCTCCGATCCAGCGTTCGTACAGATCGAGGTAGCCGGCGATCGAATCCAGATAGCCCTTCGCGAGTCCAGCAATCTCCGCATGGAAGTAGGTGCGCAACCGCAGCTTGCTTCCCGCGGCGGTCAGCAGCCGCCGCTCCTCGATGCGATACGGGCCGGCCATGAGCGCGATGCCTTCGGCCGGCTGCGGGAACGCAAAACGGGCGCGGTAGCGCCCGTCCGCCTCGCGCTCTTCCACGAGGCGCCCTGCAACCAGGCCGCGCTGTCCGGCGGGCAGGTCGAGCGCGAGACTGTAGCGTTCGAGCGATCCTTCCACGGCCGGATACCAGCCCGACCCCGACGCAAGATACGTCCCCTCGGGGCCGCTCGCCGGTATGCCGTAGGTGAGCGTATCGCGGTGATCCAGACGCCGGTCCAGCGGCGCGAGTTGACCGCTCCAGCGCAACTCGATCCGGCGCGCGGCCGGCAGCGCGATGCGCTGCCATCCTTCCTTCGGCGGCGCGGGTGCGCGCAGGCGCCTGCCGTCGACGGTGAGCGCATCCACGCTGAACCGTGCCGAGAGCAGGAGCGTCACCGGCTGCGGGGAATCCAGACGGATGCGGTCGCGGCCCGCGAGACGCCGCGTCTGCGGGTCGATCCGCACCGACAGGTCGTGCGCGGGCAAGGCGCCTGCCGCAAACGCCGCTGCAAACAACAGCAACGCTGCCGCGATGCGCGCAGCCGGCCTGATCATTTCGCTGCTGGAGGAAACTTCGCCGTCAGCTCCATGATCTCGCTCCGGCGTCTGATCTTGAGCGGGAGCCAGGTTCCGGGCACCATGGACTCGACGATCGGCCTCACGTCGCCGGGCGCCTTGACAGCCGAGCCGGCAACTTCGATCAGCACATCGCCCGCCCGCAGTCCTGCCGTCTCCGCGATGCTGCCCGGTCTCACCGCAATTACGCCGATCCCGTCGGATGCCTTGCCGATCGTGATGCCCAGGAGTGGCCGCGGCGGCGCGGGACGCGCGGCCGGAACACCGAACACGGCCGTGGCGAGCCCGGCAGAGAATTTCTCGCAGTCGGAGTCCGGCCCCCATGGAAGCAGCGAGGCGATGCGCGTCGTGCCGAGGCTTTGCAGTTGGTGCGGCACGCCATGGCCCCCGGCGATGTGGGCGCTGCCCATGACGCCGATCACGAGCGCCCCGCGCCCCGCCGCTTCCGCCAGCGCCTGCGCCATGGCGCGGTCCCAGACGAGTTGTGCCTGCACGAAGCGGCCAAACGCCGGGTCGCTGCGCGCCGCAGTGCGGCCCTTTTCGGGGTGCTCGGCATAGGCCGCAAAGAGCTCGTTGACATACGCTTCGCTCGCGGGCACCGGATCGGTCACGCCCTCGCGCCTCACCTGCGGCACCGCCTCCAACCCCGTCGCGCCGACCTCGCTCACGAACTCGCGCTCGACGTTGAGCGCAACCATCGGCACGCGGTTGAGCCGCGCAAAATGAAACAGAGGCAGATAAAGCACTGCTTCATAACGCCAGACGCTGGACCACTCCGAGGCCTTGAGAAACGCTGCCTCGTCCAGCTCGCCCGCAACCCAGCGGTCCAGCACGTTCTGAACCCGGCGTGGAAACATTTCGAAGCCGAGCACGAGCCGCGGATGAAGTGCTGCCAGTCCGGCAATCGTGTTCAGTTGCCAGCGATGATGGTCGGCGTTGTCGTGGCTCTCGCCGAGCAGCACCACCGACTCGCGTGCCGCCCTGGCCAGGACTTCCTGCGCCGCGATGCGCCCGCCGCCCGGGACCGTCCATTCGCCCACCGCCGCGCATGCGTGCTGTGTCTGTGCAGGCGCCGCGGCTACGGCTGCCGCCGCGATCAAGGCAAGCGCGTGCGTGATCCAGCGAATGAAATAGGACACGGAAGAATTGTACCGGAACCAAAGCGCGCCCCGGCGCGCTCGGACGTGCCCCCGTCAGACCAGCCGGGCGCGAGCGACGCCCCGCACGTCATGCGTGAGGGCGTCTGCTGGGCGCGATGCCCGCTATGCGGCGGCGCGGGGCTTCTGCTTTTGCGCCGCGGCCCTCGCGTGCAACTGCGCGTAGGCGCCGTGCGCGGCGGCCTCGGCATCGCCGACGTGGACCGGCAGTCCCATATCGGAGAGCACCGAGCCGAGCGCAGACAGACACAGCATGACGTTGTCCGGACGGCAGGAATAACCCATGATGCCGATGCGCCAGATCTTGCCCGCGAGCGGCCCGAGTCCGGCGCCGATCTCCAGCCCGAATTCGTTGAGCAGCGTCCTCCGCACCTCGGCTTCACGCGCCTGGATGGCTTCGGGTATGTGCACCGCGTTCATCTGCGGCAGTTGGTAGCGTTCCTTCACCAGGAATTTGAGCCCCATCGCCTCCAGCCCCGCCTTGAGGGCGATGTGATGGCGCTCATGGCGCGCCCAGGCGTTCTCCAGGCCCTCCTCGCGGATGAGCACCAGCGCCTCGTGCAGTGCGAACAGCGAGTTGGTCGGCGCGGTGTGGTGGTAGGTGCGCGTGGTTGCGCCCCAGTAGCCGAGCAGCAGATTCATGTCCATGAACCAGCTGTGGATCTTGTCCTTGCGCGCCTTGACGTAATCGACCACGCGTTCGCTGAACGACACCGGCGACAGGCCGGGCGTGCACGAGAGGCACTTCTGGCTCGCGGAATAGATCGCGTCGATGTTCCACTCGTCCACCAGCACCGGTGTGCCTCCAAGCGAGGTCACCGCATCGACTATGGTGAGCACGTCGTGCTTGTGCGCGATCTCGACCAGCGTCCTGGCGTCGGACTGCACGCCGGTGGAAGTCTCGGCGTGCACGAAGGCAGCGATACGGGCGTCGCGGTTCTTCTTCAGTGCGTCCTCGAGCTTCTGCGGATTGACCGGTGCGCCCCACTCGTCCTCGACCACCACCGCCACCCCGCCGGCACGCTCGACGTTCTCGATCATGCGG
>MEQZ01000107.1:0-3223 GCA_001770425.1 Betaproteobacteria bacterium RIFCSPLOWO2_02_FULL_65_20
TCCCTGGTTCCAGCGCTACGCCCTGTGGAATTCGGCCGGACAGTCGATCGAGGAAACCAAGTGCATGACCTCGCTGGTCTACGAGGGCGTGATGACCAAGTTTCCCGACCTGAAGGTCGTGATGGCGCATGGCGGCGGGTATTTCCCGCACTACCTCGGACGCATGGACCGCAACACCGCCAACCGTCCGGACACCGTGCGCAACACCGGCGGCAAGACACCCAGCGCGTTCCTGCGCTCGTTCTACTACGACACCTGCGTCTACGATCCCAAGGTGTTCAAGGTGCTGCTGGAGCGCGTAGGCGCAGACCGCCTGGTGATGGGCAGCGACTACCCGGTCGGCGAGCAGGACCCGGTGCAGTGGATCCGGGATACGGGCGTGACCGGCGCGGACCTGCTCAACATCGTCGGCGGCAACGCGGCGCGCATTCTCGGACTGCCCGCGAAGGCCGCCTGACCCATGCGCCGCAATTGAACCCCGGCAGGGTTTCCGGCAACGCCGGAAAATCGAGGAGTGGCCTCGCGCGCCGAGGCATGCCGCGCGGCGCGCTTCTTTTGACATGAAAGTATCCCCGATCAATTTCGCGTTCGCGCTGGCGTTCATCAACTTTGCCGGCGCGCAGGCGGGCAGGGTGCTGCTCGCGCTGTACGCGCTGCGACTGGACGCCGATCCGTTCGCCGTCGGCGTTCTTGCGGCGACCTTCTCTGCATTTCCGATGATGTTCGCGTGGATAGCGGGCAGGCTGGCCGACCGCTTCGGCTCGCGCTGGTTGCTCATGGCCGGCGCAGTCGGGAGCAGTTGCGGCCTGCTCATGCCCTTTCTGTGGCCCGGGCTGCCGGCGCTGTATGCGGCTGCGGCAATGCTGGGTCTGGGGTTCTCCTTTTACACCGTCTCGGTGCAGAACCTGGTGGGGATGCTTGGAAAGCCGGAGGAACACGGCAGGCAGTTCGGCAACTTCGCCATGGTCGCGGCCGTCGCCAGCTTCATCGGTCCGCTGATCTCCGGCTTTTCCATCGATCACATGGGGTTCGGGACCGCGTGCCTCATTCTCGCGCTGATCGCTTTCACGCCCGTGCCCATGCTCGCGGTGCGAGGCGGCGCGCTGCCGCGCGGCAAGCGCCGCGAAGGTCTCGCCGAGTCCGTCGGCGGCATGCTGGCGACCCCCAATGTGCGCCGGGTGCTGGTCACCAGCAGCCTGGTCCAGCTGGGCATCGACCTGTTTCAATTCTATTTGCCGATCTACGGTTACGCGATCAAGCTTTCCGCATCGGAGATAGGCGTCGTTCTTGCGATGTTCGCCGCCGCATCGTTTGTCGTTCGCCTGATCATGCCGCGGCTGATAGCCCGGTCCAGCGAGGAGACCGTGCTCTCCTATGCGTTCTACATCGGAACGGCCAGTTTCATCCTGATACCGTTGTTCAAGAGCGCCGTCGCCCTTTCCGTAATCGCCTTTCTGTTCGGACTGGGACTGGGCTGCGGACCGCCGATAACGATGATGCTGACCTACGCACAGTCACCGGCGGGGCGCTCCGGGGAAGCGCTGGGATTGCGGCTGACGGTCAATCATCTTGCGCGAGTGGTCGGTCCGCTCGTGTTCGGGTCGATCGGCTCGGCCTTCGGCTTGTTCCCCGTGTTCTGGGGCAACGCATTGATGATGGCAACGGGCGGCTTTCTTTCGTGGCGCGGCGAGAAGCGCCGCAGACAGCCGCATGAATAGGCCGGGGAGGGAAACGGTCAGGTGTCGGGGTTGATCGTCACAGGTCGATGAAGTCATCGACGAAGATCTGATACTGCTGCGGCTTGGGCTTTTGCTGATCCTCGGGCTTCACGTATCGAAGCGAACTCTTGCCCTTGAGCGACCGAGGCAGAACCATGACCCGGACAAATCCTGTCGGCGATTTGTCCCAGGCCGTGGCCAATACGGGATCCGGTCCCGACTCGAACCATACGCCGCCCGGGGCGACCGCGGTCGAATGTCCCGCCGTCTCCACGGTCAGTTCCCCTGTGAGCAGGCAGCGTATGCCGGGTCCCTGATGCGTATGCGTGTAGGCGATGCCGCCGGGCGGAAAGTCGACGCGGTCGCAGCGGAACAGGAAACCGTCCGAAGGGTCCAGATCGAGTTTGCTTTCCATGAGCAGGCGCGATTGCACTGCGGCCCGGGTCGGCGCCGAATCCGGTCTGCACAGTTCCCAGCGCAAGAGCCGTGCGCCGCCGGCGCCGGCGAACGTCTGGCACGCCGCGCGCGCGTGCCATGCGCTGTTGGGCGCGAGCGTCATCACCTGGCCGGCGCAATGCAGGGTCGCGTTGCCATCCTGCACATAAATGATCCGGTTGAGCGCCGCCAACTCGCCCTCGAAGGCGGACTTTGCGGCAAGAGTGTCGGAATAGACGCGGAAGAGATATTCGCTCATGTTGCCGGATCCTGTCGCAGGGCCGATCGCCACACCTGAACGGGAGGCCGTCTTTCCCGCACGCTCCCGCTCGTCGGGCCATTTTGGCCTTCGGGTGCGGCGAAATCAACCGGTAATCGCGCTCAAGTTCCGTTTTCGACAAGCGACAAAGCGTGCAGGATTTTCTCCGGTGTTGCCGGCAGGTCGCGGATGCGCACGCCGACGGCGTCGTAGATCGCATTCAGGATGGCGGGTGTGGTCGGGACCAGCGACGGCTCTGCTACGCATTTCGCTCCATAGGGACCGATGTCATCGATGGTCTTTACATGGATGAACTCGATATCCGGCATGTCGAGCGTCGCGGGCAGCGCGTAGTCCATCAATGACGGGTTCAAGGTGCGGCCATCCCGCAGCAAGACCTCTTCGCAAAGAGCCATGCCGAGTCCCTGCGCAATGCCGCCCGCGATCTGGCCTTCCACCAGCAACGGATTGATTACCACTCCCGAATCGTGCGCCGCCACCATTCTCAATACCGCGACTTCCCCGGTCTGCGTGTCGACCTCCACTTCCGCTATCTGGGTGGCATAGACGAAGGAAGGGAACAGTACGCCTTGTCCCGTATCCCGATCGACGGGTGCGCCGGCCGGAGTGAAACTGGCGCTGCATTCCAATGGCCCCTCTGCGCCGCCGATCATGTGTAACGCCACCGCCGGAACGTCGAGCACGATATCGGCATCGTGCGCCGTCGCGATCTTTCCGTCCGCGATATGCAGATCCTCGATCGCCGTATCGAGCATCTCCCCAGCCGCGGCCAACAGCATCCCTTTCATCT
>MEQZ01000107.1:3301-9407 GCA_001770425.1 Betaproteobacteria bacterium RIFCSPLOWO2_02_FULL_65_20
AGACCCCTGGCCGACGTCGGGAGAGCCGATGAAGACCGTCAACACGCCGTTACGGTTCATTTCCAACCGGGCGGTGCTGACATTGGTGCCTCCGGTGCCCACCGGGTACCACATGACGGCCATGCCCTTTCCGCGCTTTTTCATTCGCGGCTCCACTGGTTCCACCCGAATGCCTGCATCGCCTCCCGGATGCTGGTCTTGAGCCCGACATTCGCGAGTACCTGGCCTCCGGGAGTGGTGTCTCCATCTTCATAGGCGTTGAGCATGCGAAGACGGACCGGGTCCATCCCCAGCCTGCAGGCTATCGTATCGGTGTGACTTTCCCAGGCGAAGCACGCCTGGGGCACCCCGAAACCGCGCATCGCGCTCGATACCGTGTTGTTGGTGTAGATCAGCAGCCCTTCGACATCGACGCCGGGGATCCGGTAGGGACCGACACACATCAGTGCGGCCTTGCGCAGCGTGACTTCGCCCAGTGCGCTGTAAGCGCCGGTGTCGAGGTACAATTTCACCTGGCGCGCCAGCAGCTTGCCCGCGGAATCGACGCCGCTGCGGTAACGCATAATGATCGGGTGGCGGACCGTCGAAGCGATAAACTCCTCCTCGCGGGTCAGCATCGCGCGGATCGGACGGCCGGTCTTGAGCGCGAGCACGCTGGCTGCGGGTTCCAGCCATGCATCGCTCTTGCCCCCGAACGCGCCTCCGGAAGGCACGCCGACGACGCGCACTTCTGACGGATCCTTCTTCAGCGCTCTGGCCACCTCTGTGCGCATCGCAAACGGACGCGAACCCGGGGTGTAGACAGTGACTCCCGTCTTCGCATTCGGCACGACCACGACAATCTGGGTTTCCAGCGCGCATTGCTCGATGACCTGCGTGCGATAGGTCTCTTCGACCACGAGATCGGCCGCCGCGAATCCGCTGCTGACATCGCCGCAGCGAAGGCCCTGCCGCGCCAGTACGTTGCTGTCGCCGTGCAGCAAGGGGGCCCCCGGTTCGATCGCTTGCAAAGGATCGAAAACGGCTGCCAGTTCATCGTATTCGACATCGATGCGTCCCAATGCTTGGTAGGCCGCTTCCTCGGTTTCCGCCGCCACCGCGGCCAACGGATCCCCGAGGTAGCGGACCCGGTCATCGGCCAGGACCGGCTGATCCTGCCTGATGGCCCCCATCCGGTTGAATGGCACATCCTGGCCTGTAATCACTGCGATGACGCCGGGAGCCGCGCACGCCCGCGAGGTGTCGATGCGCAGCACGCGTGCATGCGCGTAGCGACTGCGCAGGAACTTCACATGCAGCATCCCTGGCAGCCGGATATCCTCCGCGTAGCGGACTTGACCGGTGACCTGCAGAACCGCGTCGCCTCTCGGGATGCGACGGCCTATGGCGCCGCGAGCCGGCGGATCTGGCTGCGCACGCTTCACGATCATGACCGATCCCGCATTTGTGCCGCAGCGTCCATGACTGCTTCGACAACGCCCACATATCCCGTGCACCGGCACAGGTTGCCAGCCAGGGCGCGCCTGACCGCATCCGGATCGGGGGAGGGGGTTTGCTCCAGCAACGCCTTGGCGCTCAGTATCATTCCCGGCCCGCAGAAACCGCACTGCAAAAAGCCGTGCTCGACGAACGCCTGCTGAAGCGGGTGCAGCTTGCCCCCGGAAGCCAGCCCTTCGATGGTCATGATCTCGCGCCCGCGGACGGACAAGGCGAGGACCAGGCAACTGTTGAGCGGCCGGCCGTCGACCAGCACCGTGCACGCCCCGCATTCGCCCCCGTCGCACCCGTGTTTGGTTCCGGTGAGCCCCAATTCGTCCCGCAGCAGCTGCAGCAAGCTCGTCTCCGGCCGCACCTCGAGCGAATGGGAACGACCATTCACGTTGATCAGGATGTGCATCAGGAATCTCCGCGCGAGCGCTCGATCGATCTGGCAGCGGCAAGGCCGAGGGCTCGCTCGGTCAAAGGCACCAGCACCTTGCGCTTGTAGCTGGGGGACGCACGGATGGATGCCTCACGCGGTACGGCAGCGGCGGATGCCAGCCTCCCCGCTTCGCGGAGCACGTCTGTCACCGGAGTCTTTCCTTCCAGGAAGAGTTCGGCGTCGACGACACGTCGGGCGATCGGCGCCCCGGCGCCGATGGCGATGCGCGCGCCGCAGATCCGGCCTTCGCGCAGGGTGAGGGCTGCGGCGACCGACGCCACCGACAAGCCAAAACCACGGAATTTCGTGAGCTTGCAGAATGCCGAGCCCAAGCTCTCGCGCGCGTCAGGCAGTTCGATCTCCACGATGATGTCGCCGTCATTCAGACTCGTGCGGTAGGGAGCGACGACGAACTCCGAGATCGGAACCAGCCGCTCTCCCATCGCCCCCTTGACCTTGATGGTCGCATCGAAAACGAGCAGCGGCGGCATCAGGTCGGCGGACGGAACCGCGTACGCCACGTTCCCGCCTATGGTGCCGAGATTCTTGATCTGCGGCTCGCGGATGGAGCCGGAGGCTTCGGCCAGCGCCCGCCATGCTCCCTGCGTCAACGCGGAGCGTTCGAGTGTCGCGTGAGTGGCCATTGCTCCGATCCGAAGACTTCCACCCTGGCGAACGAGAGCGGCGAGGCCGTCGACTCGCGACAGTTCGATCAGGCAATCCGGTTCGAGCTTGTGGCGCGTCATCATCGGCACGATTTCCGTGCCTCCGGCAATGAAGCGCGCGCCATCCCCGTGTTGGCGTCGCATGGCGATCGCTTCATCCACGCACGACGGAATGAGATACCTGAATGTCTTCACTTACGCCTTCATCGAAGCCGACTCGAGAAACAATAACATCGGGAAGCGGGTCGCTGACCCCGGCCGGCGTGATCCAGATCACGCTTATGCAGGGATTGCGCCTCGGCACCCCATCGAGCCGCAGTGCTTCCCTCGGTTCTTGGGCGGCAAAAAAAGTCACCGAACGCACCATTGCCCGGAATAACCGGCAGGTGTCAGCTGTTCGGTGCAGGGAGGTGGCCCATGTGCAAGTACGCAATTCGGTGGCTTTGCGCGATTGCCCTGCTCGTTTCCGCCGGCACCGCGCGGGCGGCGTTTCATCTGTGGCAGGTGAACGAGATCTATTCCAATGCCGACGGGACGGTCCAGTTCATCGAGTTGATCGCGCTGGCGGGCGGCCAGCAGTTCCTCGCCGGTCATGCAATTTCGAGCTCGCAGGTCGCGACGACGCGCTCGTTCACCTTTCCCACGGACTTGCCCGGAGACACTCAGGGCAGGACCTTTCTTATCGGCACCGCCGGATTCGCGGCGCTCGGCCTGGTCGCGCCCGATTACATCGTGACGAACGGGTTCCTTTTCACTTCCAACGGCAGCGTCAATTTTGCCGGCGTGGACAACGTTACATGGGCCGCCCTGCCGGTCGATGGAACCATGTCCATCAACCGCTTTGGCGCCACGGCGGTCAACTCGCCGAAGAATTTCGCGGGCTCTACCGCCGTCATCTCCATGGGCGGTGGCGGCCAGGCCGATCCGGCGGACTGCCTGTTCAACTGGGCGGAGAGAACTTATCCGGAGCTATTTGCCCCTGCCGCCTCTTCCAGCACCTCGGCGCCGTACTATTACCGGTACTACTCGCAAACCGGCGCCTATCTGGGAACGTCCTCTGCCGACAATCATGTGTACTACCTGGGCCCAATTTCCAGTGATTCCATCTTGGACGCGGGCGCGCTGTCGACTTGGCTGGCGACCGCGGGCTGCAGCCAGGTGCCGCAATCGCCGGCTGGAGCGGACGGATATGGATATGGGCCGTAGTGGTCGGTTACCATTGCTCCGTCCACCCCTAGCTTCTCCCGCAGCCCAAGCCCATTACAGTTTCAGCAGTCGCGTCGCGTTTCCATGCAGGATTTTGTCGACATCTTCCGAACACAATGGAATCGTCGGAATCCACGCTGCGGCGGGCGTGTTCAACACGAATGGGTAATCGACCGAGAACAGGATCCGATCCACGCCGATTTCCTGCATGCAGCACAGGAGCGCCGGGTTCGAGAAGAAGCCGCTGGTCGTGATCCAGAAATGCCGGCAGAACAATTCGCGGAACGAAAAAGACTCGTCTTTGTTTCCCTTGCGCGACAGCGCCTGGTTGATCCGCCAGAGCAGGAACGGCACCGTCTCGCCCATGTGGCCGAGGATGATCCGCGTGCCGGGGTACTTTTCCAGCACACCGGAGAGCACGATACGGATCGCCTGCGTCGCGCACTCGACGGTAAAGCCCCAGCCCGCGGTCAGAATGCCGGGAAAATCCTTGATGTAGTCCTTGTAATAGGCATCCGCGACCACCTGCATCGGCGTGGCCGGATGGATGTAGAGCGGCACGTCGAGCGCCTGGGCGCGCTCGAAGATCGGCCAGAAACGCCGGTCGTCGAAGAACACGCCGTTGGTCGGGCCGTGCACCATCGCGCCCTTGAATCCGAGCTTGGTGACACAGCGCTCCAATTCGTCCGCGGCCGCCGCCGGATCCGGCGTGGGCAGCGCCGCGAACGCCTCGAAGCGGCCCGGATGCGCGCTGCAGATGTCCTTCAGCCGGTCGTTCGCGCCCTTGGCGAGCTTCACGGTTGTTTCGGCGTCACCGCGCTGCAACGAAGGCGCGCCGTGCGAGAGCACCTGCAGGTCGATGCCCGCCTGGTCCATCTCCTTCACGCGCAGCGCGCTGTAGTCATACAGCCGCTCGAGGATGTGCGGCGCGCCGCGCATCGCGTCGTTCGAGTCGAAGGTGGCTGCAACTTCCTTGTCCCAGTAGTGCTCCTCGATGGCGATGATTCGGCGCTTCGGCTTTGTCGACATGGTTTACCCCTCAGGTTCTGTGTACTGCGACAGATGTTGTACCGGATTCTATCGAATGGCAATCGGTGCGCTCGCGGGTCGGTGCGAACCGGTGGCCGCCACGCCGCGCCGGTACGGCCCCTGGCCACGCGCGGGCCGGATCACGCCGCGGTAGCCCTGCGCGTCGCCAAGCGGTTTGACACGAGCAGCGCTACCGCCAGACACACCCCGATCACGTTGACGACCCGGGCGCCCTCAAAAGCGCCGAGCGGCACGAGCATGAACAGTCCCGCCATCGCGTGCCAGACCCGCATCAGGCCGCCCAGACGTCGAATCGAGTAGCCGATGACGCCGGCGGCCCCGAACCAGACGCCCGCCACGGCGGCAACGAAGTCCACGATGATATCGAACGCGCTGCCCTGCATGAGCAGGGTGCCGGAAAAGACGAACAGGAACGGAATCACGAACACCGTCCAGCCGAAGCGCACCGCCTCCAGCCCCGTCTTCATCGGATCGGCCCCTGCCAGGTTGGCAGCCGCGAAGGCACCGATCGCCACCGGCGGCGTAATCATCGACAGGCAGCCGAAATACAGAATGAACATATGCGCCGCGATCGGCGCGATCTTCATCTCCACGAGCGCCGGCGCAATCAGCGTCGCGAGCAGGATGTACACGCCCACCGTCGGCAGGCCCATGCCCAGGACGATGCAGCCGATTGCCGCGATCACGAGCAACGCGAAGAGATTGCCGCCGGACAGATGCACCAGCGCCAGCGTCAGGCCGAAGCCGAGTCCGGACAGGTTCAATGTCGCGATCACCGCTCCGGCGGCGGCGCCGATCATGAAAAGCTCGATCACGGTCAGCCCGGTGTCGCGCAGCATCGCGTACAGGTCGCGCAGCTTCGGCCTGTAGCCGCGGAACCCGAATACGAACGACGCCACCAGCGCCGCCACGGTCGCGAGCAGCGCGGCGGTCTCGGGCTCGTAATTCAGCCAGAACAGGGCGCCGATCAGGATCACAAACGGGATCGGGAAGAACCAGCCTTCCCTAAGAACGCTTGCGACGCGCGGAATGTGCGCCGCGTCCACGACCCCCAGTCCGGCGCGCGCTGCCTCGAGATCGGCCTGGATGAACAGCGCGGAGTAGAACAGCACCGCCGGAATCAGCGCGGCGAGCGCCACTTCGTAATAACGCACCTGCAGAAATTCGGCCATCAGGAACGCGGCGATGCCCATCACCGGCGGCATCAACTGGCCTCCGGTGGAGGAGACCGCCTCGATCGCGCCCGCCAGTTCTGGCCGGAAGC
>MEQZ01000108.1 GCA_001770425.1 Betaproteobacteria bacterium RIFCSPLOWO2_02_FULL_65_20
GGACGCGCTGGCGCGGCTGCTGGTGCGGTTCAGCCAGCTGGTCATCGAGCAGCGCTGGATCGAGGAGATCGACATCAACCCGCTGCTCGCGGCTCCCGCCCCCGCCTCGATCGCGCCTCCGGCGCACGGCGCACAGTCAGTCGCCGCGGGACTCATCGCGCTGGATGCGCGCATCGTCCTGCACGCACCGGGTATCGGCGAAGACCAGCTGCCCAGGCTCGCAATTCGCCCTTACCCGGCGCAGTATGCATCGGCGTGGACCTCGAAGACCGGCATGCAGGTCACCATTCGCCCCATCCGCCCGGAAGACGAGCCGTTGATCGTGAAATTCCATGCGACCCTGTCGGAGCAAAGCGTGTACATGCGCTACTTCCACTTCATCCGCTACAGCCAGCGCGTCGCGCACGAACGCCTGACGCGCCTGTGCTTTATCGATTACGACCGCGAGATGGCGCTGGTCGTGGAGCGCAGGGACCCGAATACGGGCGAACGCGCCATCCTCGCAATCGGGCGCCTGAGCAAAGTGCACCAGACGGCCCAGGCCGAGTTCGCCATTCTGGTCAGCGACGCGTATCAGGGGAACGGGTTCGGCGGCGAACTGCTGCGCCGCCTGGTGCAGATCGGGCGCGACGAAAAGCTCAAACGCATCGTCGCCACCATCCTCTCCGACAACGTCGCCATGCAGCATGTTGCGCGCAAGGCCGGATTCAATCTGGAGCGGAGTGAATCGGAGGTTCATGCCGAGCTTGATCTGTCGAAATCCTGAAGCATGCGGCTCTTCGGGGCGGCTCGCGGCGGGGGCCATAACGCGACGCGCAAGCGCTTCGGCAGGTCTAAGGCGTGACATAGGTCACAGACCAGGGGCATCATCGGCTCAAACTGCGCGGCACAGGCGATTCGGGCTGGAATCCAGCAAATCGCCACTGACACGATCGGCGTTATGATGAAAGACGCTCGGACGGAACTCGACAACAAGCAGGCTTGGACGAAGTTAAGGAAAGGGGGGTGGAAACGATGAAAAGGGAAGTCATCTATTCGGTAAGAGGGCCCAGGCTGCTACCCGAAATGACCTCGGCAGAGATCGGCGAGGAGCTGAAACATACAGACATCATCATCTTTCCTGTGGCCTCGACCGAGGTACACGGTTCGCACCTTCCGCTCGCGGCCGATACGATACAGGGAACCGAAGCGGTGAGGAGGATAGTGGCCAAGTTCGCCTCGGAAGGGATACGCGTTGTCGGCGGCCTTCCCATTCCTCTGGGGGTTTCCCTGCGCGAGATGGACTTCCCGGGAACAATCTCCCTCATGCCAGACACGATGATGGCGGTCATCAGGGACGTGTGCAACAGTGTCATCAAGCACGGGTTTCGCAGGATTGTCCTGGTCATGTCCCACGATGGCAATCTGGGAACCCTCTACTCCGCCGCCGAGGAAATTTCCAAACAGCCCGGCGTGCGTGTGCTGCTCATCAACTGGCTGCCGTTCCTCAGAAGCAAATACACCGAGGTCCTCAAATCGAAATCCGGGGGTCACGCCGGTGAAGGTGAAACGGCGCGGGTGCTTGCCGCGATTCCGGAGCTGGTGCATCTGGATCGCGCTCAGGTAGGCCCGGAAGAGGGTGGCAGCGGGCCGCAGCTGGAAACCGACATGTCGATACATTTCGGCGGCGGCACCTTCGACCCCGCAAGGGGGCTGAGGGACTTGACGCCCATTGGCTCATTTGGCGATCCTAGGGGCGCGACGGCGGAGACAGGCGACAAGTGTTACGGCATTATCGAGGATTGGGCCTGCGCGGTGATCAGGCGCCACTTCGCCCTCTAGCGGAGGCTACAGCGCTTCGTATTTGATCTCGGAGGGCCTTAGAATAAGAACTTCATCGCCCGGTCCGGCCGAGCGAGCAAGGAGGTAGACATGCTGATGACGAGCAGGAGTTCCGCCGTACAGCGAGACGAGCAGGCGGTCCGCAAGGTGGTCGGCCTGTGCGGCATCTGCCCCGGTGGATGCGGCGTGGAAATCGAACTCATCGACGGTCGGATCGAGCGGTTGCGGCCGCTGAAGAACCATCCGGCCGGGGTCGTGTGTCCCCGCGGCGCGAAGGCGAAGGAGATCGTCTACTCCCCCGACCGGCTCATGCATCCGCTAGTTCGAGTCGGCGCCAAGGGCGAAGGGCGTTTCGAGCGCGTCGCGTGGGACGCGGCGCTCGATCGCATCGCGGAGCGCCTGCTCCAGATCAAGCGCACCTCGGGGCCCGAGGCGGTGATGACGTATATCGGCCGGGGCATGTTCGACAGCGGCCTGGTCGAGGTGTTCGCGCCGCCCGGCGTGAACAATTTCAGTTCCAAGAGCTTCATCTTCCCGTTCGGCTCCCCCAACAACGCTGGCTGCGGTTCGGTATGTCAGACCGCCTACGGCATGCTTGCAGCCGTGCCCACTTTCGGGTTCGGCATGGATGCGACCTATCCGGATTTCGGCAACGCGCGCCTGATCGTGGTCTGGGGCGCCAATCCCGCGACCGACTCGCCGCCGACCGCGATCGGCAAGATCCTGGCGGCGAAAAGAAAGGGGGTGCGGGTGATCGCCATCGATCACATGCGCAGCCACGCCGCCGGCATAGCACACCAGTGGGTCCCGATCCGCTCGGGCACCGATGGCGCGCTGGCTCTGGGCATGATCAACGTCATCATCGGAGAGCGGCTCTACGACGAGGAGTTCGTGCGCAACTGGACGGTCGGTTTCGACGAACTGCGGGATTATGCGGCACGTTTCGCCCCGGAGGAAGTGGAACGCATCACCCGCGTGCCCGCCGGCGTCGTAATCGAAACCGCGCGGGCCATCGCCACGGCGAAACACGCGACCCTGTCGATGTACACGGGGCTGGAATACACCGACAGCGGGGTGCAGAATCTGCGCGCCGTATTCATATTGTTCGCGATTACGGGGAACCTCGACGTTCCCGGCGGCATCATGCTGCGCGCCAGGCGCAAGGCGCCCTACCGGCGCACCAACATTGCCCCGCCGGCCGGCGTCAAGCCGATCGGCTACGACAAATACCCGCTGTTCTGCGAGTACACCAAGAGCGCCCAGTTCATGGAGGCGCCGCGCGCAATCCTCGAGGGCGACCCCTATCCGATCAAGGCGCTGATCATCGGCGGGGCATCGATTCTCACCGGCTACCCGGATCCGGACCTGTGGAAACGGTGTTTCGCCGCGCTCGATCTGCTCGTGGTGACCGACCGGTTCATGACCGCGGATGCGCAGTATGCCGACTTCGTGCTGCCGGCCACCACCTACTTCGAGAACAGGGGCTACCAGAAATTTCCGGGCTATGTGCAGTTGCGCGAGCGCGTCATCGAGCCGCTCGGGGAGTCGCGCAGCGACTATTGGATTTTCATGCAGCTCGCCCGCCGCCTCGGTTACGGTGACCTGTTCCCGCAGGACGAAGACGCGCTGATCGATTTCGTCCTGCGCGATCACCCGGTGGGCCTCGAGGAACTCCGTCGCCACCCCGAGGGGATGCGTTTCGGCAAGCCGGAGGAGCCGCGCAAGTACGAGAAAGGGCAACTCAGGGAAGACCAGCAGCCTGGATTCCCGACGCCTTCGGGAAAGCTTGAAATCGCCTCGAGCGTGCTCGCGAAGCACGGATTCGACGCGCTGCCGACCTACACGGAACCGGGCGAGGGGCCTCTCGCCAACCAGGAACTCGCCCGCCGGTATCCGCTGGTGCTCAATACCGGAGCGCGCATTCAATCGACCTACCGCTCCCAGCATCTCAACATCCCGGGACTGCTCGCCATGCAGCCGGAGCCGCAGGTGCTGATCCACCCCGGCGATGCAGCGGTGCGCGGCATCGCGGACGGCGACTTCGTCCACGTTCGCACGCCGCGCGGCCGCGTTCCTTTCAGCGCGCGCGTCACCGATGCGGTGATGACAGGCCAGGTGGAGGTCAACGTGGGCGGCGGCGGGCCGGTTCAGGCCGAGGCCTGGCGGCGAGCCAATGCCAATTACCTTACCGACTTCGCCGGCCGCGATCCGATATCGGGATTCCCGACGTTCAAGGCGCTGCTGTGCGAAGTGGAGAAGGCCGAGCGCGAAGCAGAACGGCAGGTTGCGGCTTGATACCGGCTGAGGCCGGCTGAACATCGATCCATCGCGGCGGGAACCGGGCGGCCCAGACTGCCGCCGCTCTGCGCGGGTCTGCGTTCGACGACGAACGTTCGCGCAGGTTGCCCAGGCAGGAAATCAATCCGGATAAGCGAACACAAATGACCAGTCCGAAGTTCAAGGGGAGAAGAGGGGATGGAAAGGAATAGAGACCTGAGGGATTTTCTCGAGGTGATCCGCAAGGCCGGACCCAGGTATTACGCCGAGGTCAACCAGCCGCTCGATCCCCATCTGGAAGTGGGAGTCATCCAGCACAAGCTGTACAAGATAGACCGAAATCCGGTCATCTATTGCCCGAACATCGCAGGCAGCAAGTTTCCGCTGGTGACCAACGTATTCGGAAGCTTCGAACTCCTGGGCGTGGCGTTGGGAATGGAGCCCGGCCGCGTCGACCAGGGCGAAATTCTCCACGAGTACCGGAGAAGGGAGGCCGATCTCAAGCCGGTCCGGATGGTCTCCGCTGCCCGTGCACCGGTCAAGGAAGTGGTCCTGCGGGGCAAGAAGGTTGATCTGGGTATCCTGCCCATTACGCACCATGCGCCTCTGGATTCCGCCAAGTTCATCACCATAGCCAACATGGTGTGCCGCGATCCGGACACGGGGATACTGAACGTCGGCGTGTACCGCCATGAGGTCAAGGGCAAGAATCAGCTGGGAGCCATGCTCCTGCCCTACCATCACGCCGGCGTGATTGCCCGGCGTTATGCGGAGCTGGGTAAGAAGATGGAGGTCGCGCTGTTCCTGGGGCATCATCCGGCCGTTGTGCTGGGGTCGATGCACCGGGGCTCGCAGGACATCGACGAATACGAGGTCATGGGCGGGCTGCTAGGGGAGCGGCTTCGGCTGACGCCGTGCGAAACGGTGGACCTGCCGGTTCCCGCCGACGCGGAAATCGTGATCGAGGGCGTGATCGACCCCCGCAGCATGGTTACCGACGGGCCTTTCGGGGAGTTCGCCGATCACTACGGCGAGCCGCGAAACGCCTATCTGATCAAGGTCAAGGCGATCACCATGCGCAAGGACGCGATCTATCACGACCTGGACTCGGCGCATCCCGAGCACAATATCGCGCACGTACTGGGCATGGAGTCGGCGATTTACGATTCGGTGAAGCGGGTGGTCCCCACCGTGAAAGCGGTCAACTGTCCCGCGAGCGGCAAGGCGATTTTTCTCCTCTATGTCTCGATCAGGAAGACGCTGGGCGGCCAGGGCAAGCTCGCGGGCGTAGCGGCGCTCTCGACGGCAAGCTACCCGGTGAAGACCTGCATCGTCGTGGACGACGACGTCGACGTGTTCGACGAAAAGAACGTGCTCTGGGCGCTGGCCACCCGGATGGTGCCCGGCCGCGACATCACCATCATCGAGAACTGCGCCGGGAATGCGCTGGATCCCGCCGCCTATGACGAAACGCGCCTGAAGACCGGCTCCATGCAGGACTACATGATCATCGACGCCACCAAGCCGCTGACCCTGCCTTGCCCGATACCCATCACCCCGCCCAAAGGCCTCTGGAAGAAGATGAAGCTGGAAGACTACATCAAGGGATTCGTCCGCTAGGGGGCGCCGGCGCTGCCGATTCGGGAGCAAACGGGATTCGACGATCGGCGTTTGACCGGAGCGTGACATGGATCAAACCGGCTTTTCGCTCTGCGGTAATAGGATGCTCCTTCCACGAGGGGAGGAACGCACCGGCATCGGTGCGTGAGTCCCGTCCTTTCGCGGTCGGGGGCAAAGGCATGAATCGCGCCGGTCCGGAATTCGCAGTGGCACCTCAGGACGCGGAAGTCGCTTCGGAGCGATGGATCCCGTCCTCCTGCGCGTTGTGCTACGGCAGTTGTTCCATCCGCGTGCGTCGCGTCGACGGCGTGGTCACCAAGATCGAGGGCAATCCCGAGAGCGCGGTGGGCAAAGGGCGCCTGTGCGGCAAAGGCGTCTCCGGGATCATGTCGCATTACGACCCGAACCGCCTGACCCGACCCCTGAGACGCACCAATCCCAAGAAGGGGATCGACGAGGATCCAGGCTGGAAGGAAATCAGCTGGGACGAGGCGCTGGATGAAATCGCCTCCGTGCTGAAGCGGGTTCGCGCCGAGGATCCGCGCAAGCTGCTCATCCAGCACACCACCACCGTCACTGCGGCGTCGATGCCGTTTCGCACCTTCGCGGCG
>MEQZ01000109.1:0-1185 GCA_001770425.1 Betaproteobacteria bacterium RIFCSPLOWO2_02_FULL_65_20
ATCGAAGAAATCAACTCGCTGAACCCCGGCCACAACAGCGCCGTCGTCTCGAAAGGCCTGGGCAACGACCTGGTATTGCCCGTGGAGCAGGCCGACATCTTCCGCGCCAACTTCGAGATCTACAAGAACACGAATACGCCCGCGACGCGCCCCAAACGCCGCGGCCAGCTCACCACCACCCCGTAGGGCGCAGCGTAGGGCGCAGCTTCAGCGCGCCGAAAATATCTGCAGAGGCTGCGCCCGGTCTTCGGTGCGGGTACGCGCGAGATCGTTCCATTTATAATGGTCGTGCAAGTCTTTGCGGATTCGTGGGCTGACGGGATCATGACTTCTAAGCAGCAATCGCAAATGACTAAGGAGGAATTCCCGACCCTCCGGATGCGCATTGAAAGGTACCGGCGTCGCATGAAAGCGCTTTTTCGTCGCGCCGCGGCGATCCTGCTGCTCGTGCTCGCGCCCGCACTCCTGCCGCCTGCCGCGTTCGCCGGCAGCATTGCCTATACCTTTTCTCTGACCGGGAATGAGTTGACGATGACGCTGCAGGGGGATACCTCCGCGTACTACCCGGCAGCATTCCGGCTCGCCGGTAGCGGAGACTGGGAGAAACTGGAGCCCCTCGGACCTATGGCCGAGCAGACCAAGGGCGTCGCGATGCGCTTTCGCTGGCCGGATCAGGGCACAGCGCCGATCGAGGCCGTCAAGGCGTTCATGGTTCGTTTTTTCGATTCGTCCGGCGTCGGGTTCGGCCAGGTGGCCTTCTTTGCTGCGCCTCCTGCTGCCGCCCGAACCACCAACGCGGCCTATGTCGACGGACAGCTACGCCTCCACCCGCCGAACGATCCGAACTTGATCCGCGCAACCTGGGTGATCGCGCCGCTCGAGGAGGGGATCGCCCCGATCGCCGGACCGCTTTCATTTGTTCATCGGCAGCCGGCCGCCAGGCGCATCGACTGGGGCCGCGTGCTCACTCCGGTGGCGATCGACAACGGGCCCGGGCAGCCCCTGGCCCTTCTGTTGCACGAGACGCCTGCCGGGTTCGAGTCGCAGACGATTCAGGGCGGAAGATCTCAACCCGGGGGGCCGGGCGCAGAGCAGCGCACGCCATGGCTCAAGTCCGCCGCACTTTTTTACGCCGCCGGCCTGCTCTTGCTGCTCGCGGGGCTGGCGTTCGCCGTCTTCGCCGCA
>MEQZ01000109.1:1223-6136 GCA_001770425.1 Betaproteobacteria bacterium RIFCSPLOWO2_02_FULL_65_20
TGCATGAGTCCGGACCCGCATCGAGCTGCGCCGCTGGCCAGAGGTGTGCTGCCTCTGCTTGCGGAAGGGCTGATCCTGTTCGGGTTTGCCGCGCTGATTGCAAGCGCCCTCGGGCTGCGCCTTCTCAATTCCGGCAACTGGCCGACCGGGGGCGACGCCGCATCGCACCTGCTGTATGCGTGGCTGTACGGCGACGAACTGTTTTCCGGCCGCATTATTCCATGGGTGCCGGAAGTGTTCGCCGGTATGCCTTTCCTGTCCTATTACTTTCCGCTGCCCTTCATGGTCATCGCGGCGCTCTCCAAGGTGATCGGGCTCGCGCCCGCGTTCAAGTGGGGAAGCTTTCTGGCTGCGATGCTGCTGCCCGGTGCGGTATGTGTGGCGGGACGGCGCTGGCTTGCGCTGCCGTGGCCTGCGGCGCTGCTGGGTGCGCTGGGCGCCCTCGCTTTCGTGCTGCACGAACAGCATTCGATCTGGGGCGGCAATCTGCTGTCGACGCTCTCGGGGGAGTTTGCCTACAGCTACGGCCTCATTTTCGCCGTCCTGGCAGCGATCGCATGGGTGCGCGCGCTGCACATCGGGCGCGGCTGGGTCGTTGCGGCGCTGCTGGAAGCGGCGAGCGGCTTTTCGCACGGGTTTCCGCTGTTGGTCGTGGGCTTCTCCACGGCCCTGCTGTGGGTCGACGCCCCGGATCGCAGGCGGGCGATTCGATTCCTGATCGCGGGACACCTGCTTGCCTTCTGCCTGCTGGCCGGGTGGCTGTGGCCGATGCTGGAAATGCACGGCATTGCCATACCGAACGACGCGTCGTTCCCGCTCGGCAGTTGGCGGGAACTGCTGCCGGCGACCCTGTGGCCCGTGTTTGCGCTCGGGCTGCTTGCGCTCGTGTCATGCGCGTTTCCGCTGGTCCGCAGCGGGATCTCGTCGCTGCAGGCGCGGGCGCTTCGATTTTTCTTCAGCAGCGCAGGCGTGGCGGCACTGGGTTTTTTGGCCGGGGACCAGCTTGGGCTGGCCGACATCCGGTTCTTTCCGATGGTGTGGGTTTTCACTGCCATCGCAAGCGGCTGGATGGCTGGACTGGCGCTGTCCGCTCTTTCCAGTGCCGCGTTTCCCCGGGCCATGGGGTGGGCGCGCGCGCTGCTGTGCGCGGCCGCCGCGTTGGGACTGCTCGGCTGGATAGCAACGCACGTCAGCGCCGCGCCCGACTGGGGATTGTGGAATCACGCGGGGCTGGATTCCAAGCCGCAGTGGCACAACCTGACGCGCGTGTTTCCAGCCATGAAAGGCACGCTATGGAGCCCGCGCCTCGTGTTCGAGCACGATCCGGCCAATAGCGACATCGGTTCGACGCGCACCCTGGAGGCGCTGCCGATGTTTCTGGGACACCGGCCGGTTCTCGAGGGCCTGTACATGGAATCGGCGCTCATCGGCCCTGCCGTATATCAGTTGCAGTCGGAGGTGTCGGCGCGGCCTTCTTCGCCCCTGGTGCGTTTTCCGAGCGGCAGCCTGGATGTGGCATTCGCCGCCCAGCACATGAATTTTCTGCACGCCGACACGGTTCTGCTGCGCAGTGCCATCGCACGGCGGGCGGTTGAAGCGAGCGGACTGTTCGAAAAAACCGCCGAATCGCCGCCCTTTGCCGTTTACCGGTTGCGGCACTTCGACAGCCAGCTCGCCGCCGTCGTCAACCAGCCCATTCGCGTCCGCCCCGAGCGGGACTGGATGGACGATGCGTTCGCGTGGTTTCGGACACGCAGCCGGTTCAATGCTTATCTCCCCGTCTATGGCGCGCCGCAGAGCCTCGCGGACGCGCCGACGCAGACGACAGGCAAGGCGCCGAAGTCGACCGCACAGGTGACCGCGCGCGTGCTCGATCGGTATGCGCTCGAGTTCGAAACGACAGCCACAGGCCGGCCGCACCTGATCAAGATGGCCTGGCACCCGCGCTGGCATCTGCGCAGTCGCGGGAAGCTGTTCAAGGCCGGGCCCGGGTTCATGCTGGTGGTCCCCGCGGAGCCGACGATCCGCCTCGAGTACGGCCACACCGCGGTCGGGGTGCTCGGCATGCTTGCCTCCGGCGCAGCCGCGCTGGGGTTGCTGATTTACTTCCTGCGCGGCAGATGGCGCCTGGCGCCGCAGGCCGAGCGTCCGTCTTCGGCGCGGCGACGGCGGTCCCGCCGGCGGCCGCTGCTCGTCGTCTGGCTTCTCATGGTGGCCGTCGGCGTGTGGTACGCGACACGCGCGCCGGAAAGGGAATACAGCCGGGCCTGGGAATCCATGCGCGCCAACCGCTACGCTGAAGCGGCGGCGGATTTCCTGCTCGCGTATGAACGCCGCCGCCCCAAGGCGAAAAAAGAAGAGGCGCTCTTCTGGCTGGCGAAATCGAGCGAGCTTGCCGGCCGCTTCGACGAGGCTGCGGCGCGGTATCGCGAACTGGTTGAAAACTATCACGGGTATTGGGTGCCGGAAAGCCTCTATACTCTGGTGGTCCTCGACAAGGTGACGGCAGGGAAAATCAAGGCCAAGGCCTACGCGGCGCGCCTGAGGGCTGAGCATCCGGAAAATCAGTGGGCGCGAAAACTCGACAACGTTAAGGAAACACCGAATAGGTCATCCCCGCAAAATCTGCCCCCGCGAAGGCGGGGAGCGGGGATCCAGTAACTGAATTAGCTTCCTGGATTTCCGCTTGCGCGGGAATGACAAAACCTCACCTGATTAGTGACAAACCTCAGCACATGGCCGAGCGTCCCACCAAAGCCGTCATTCCGGGGCCACCCGTCAGGGTGGAACCCGGAATCCAGAGGTCTTTTTGCGGCGGATCTGGATTCCGGGTCGCGCTTCGCTTGCCCGGAATGACGGAGCTGAGGTTTGTCGCTAATCAGGAAACCTCATCGGCGCTCCCTTAAATGACTGCGGCCGTCCCCTCTCCAGCGCCCGAGGCGCGCGCGCCCGAACTCAGCGTCATCGTGCCGGCCTTCGACGAGGCCGACGGAATCGCGACGTTCCTGGATCGGCTGTTCGACGTATTGCAGGCCTGCTGTCCCGAGCATGAGGTGTGGGTCATCGACGACGGGAGCAGGGACGACACCTGGACCCGGCTTCGGGAGGAATGCAACGGCCATCCGCGGCTCGAGGGCGTCCGGTTCACTCGAAATTTCGGCAAGGAAGCGGCGATTCTCGCCGGCCTGCGCCATGCGCGGGGACGCGCGGTCGTGGTCATGGACGCCGACGGACAGCATCCACCCGCGCTCCTGCCGCAACTGCTCGAACCGTGGCGCGCGGGCAGGGCGCGCATCGTCGCTGGCTACAAGGTCGCCAGGACCGGTGACGGCTGGGCGGCGCGGTTGAACGCCTTCCTGTTCAATCGGCTCATGCTCATGCTGACCGGTCTCGATCTTTCCGCGTCGTCGGATTTCCGGCTGCTGGATCGTGAGGCCGTGGACGCGTTGCTGGCATTTCCGGAAAGGGTGCGCTTCTTCCGCGGCATGACCGTATGGACCGGCTTTTCCACGGTGCAGGTAGGTTTCGACGTCGCGCCGCGGATTGCCGGCGAACGCCGCTGGCAAACCGGACAGCTCATGCGTCTGGCAATAACGGCGATCACCGCCTACAGCGCCAAACCGCTCGCGCTCATATTCAGGCTTGGCGTGTTCGGCATGGTGGCGGCGCTGCTGCTGCTGATCCAGGCGCTCTACTCGTGGGTCACGGGCGTGGCCGTGTCCGGATGGACATCGCTCACGGTGGTGGTGCTGTTCTTCGGCTCGGCCAACCTGCTGGGCATCGGCGTGCTGGGCGCGTATCTGGCGCAGTTGTTCGAGGAAATCAAGGCGCGTCCGCCGTTCCTGATCCGCGAGACCCTCTGCCCGCCGAAGCCGTAGGGCGCAGTTGTAGGGCGCAGCTTCAGCGCGCCGCCGTCCGTCGCGGTAAACCCGCGACCTACTTCGGGAGTCAACGGCGTAAGGCGTAATAGTATCGTTCCGCGCCCCACGTAATAGGGGACAGACCACGTTTTTCACGGCCGTGTCTACCTAGAGGTGCCTTGGCGCGTTTCGGCGGAAATGGAACACCGCGCCCTTTCATTCCGACCGAGCACGTCATGCCCCGGCGAGCGCGCCTAAACCTTGCCGGCGTGCCCTGGGACATCGTCCAGCGCGGCAATAACCGCTCGGCGTGCTTCTTTGCCGAGCAGGACTATCGTCTCTATCTTCAATGCCTGCAGAAACTGGCGCGGCGTTTCGATTGCGCCGTGCATTCGGGTTGTCAGGGGTCCGTCCCTGGCCACTATCGTTCCGCGCCCCATGCCGAGTTGCTATTTATATCAAAACGGATAAAATAATGCGCAAGCCCGTAACTTGGGTCAGCGACAGCTTGGAAGCGATCCGCGAATTCCCGACTCTTGCGAGGACGCGTGCCGGTCGCCAGATCGCGCGGGTCCAGGAAGGCCTGGAGCCCGACGACTGGAAGCCGATGCCGTCCATAGGGCTCGGGGTAAGCGAGATACGGGTTCGTGCCGCGGGAGCCTACCGCGTGATCTACGTGGCGAAGTTCGTCGAGGGCATCTACGTGATCCATGCCTTCGAGAAGAAAGCGCAGCGCACGGCGCAGCCGGACATCGAACTCGCGCGCAAGCGATTCCGGGCACTGGTCAACGAAAGGAAGCGGCGATGAGTGAAAAACTGAAGATGACGCGAGGGAGCGGCAATGTCTTCCGCGACCTCGGCTTTCCACCGGAGGAAGCGCAGAACCTGCTGCTGCGCTCGGATCTGATGACGCGCATCGAGCGCTACGTCAAGGCGAGCGGCCTGAAGCAGAAAGACGCCGCTGCGCGTCTCGGCGTGACGCAGCCCCGCCTGAACGATCTGCTGAAGGGCAAGATCGAGAAGTTCAGCCTGGATGCGCTGGTCAACATGCTC
>MEQZ01000109.1:6193-12090 GCA_001770425.1 Betaproteobacteria bacterium RIFCSPLOWO2_02_FULL_65_20
GGAACCCCGCGCCCTTTCATTCCCTCCCGGCACGTCATGCCCCGGCGAGCGCGCCTAAACCTTGCCGGCGTGCCCTGGCACATCATCCAGCGCGGCAATAACCGCTCGGCGTGTTTCTTCGCCGAGCAGGACTATCGTCTTTATCTTCAATGCCTGCAGGAACTGGCGCGGCGCTTCAATTGCGCCGTGCATGCATATGTTCTGATGACCAACCATGTCCACCTGCTGTTGACACCGGCTTCGAAGAACAGCGCCGCGCTGTTGATGAAGCACCTGGGTCAGCGCTACGTGCAATACGTCAACCGGACACACGGCAGGAGCGGAACCTTGTGGGAGGGGCGATTTCGGTCGTGCCTGACACAGAGTGAAAATTATGTGTTGGCCTGCTATCGGTATATCGAGCTCAATCCAGTTCGGGCTGGCATGGTGGGCCGGCCCGATGCCTATCGGTGGACGAGCTACTCTGCCAATGCGCTTGGTCGAGCCGACGCGTTGATTACGCCGCACGACGAATACATGCGGCTGGGACAGCATGAAGAAGCGCGCCGGGAAGCTTATCGGGGCCTATTCAAGGACCACTTGAATGCCGAGACCGTAGACACGATCCGGCAGGCGACGAACGGCAACCTTGCTCTCGGAGAATCGAAGTTTCAGAAGGAAGTCGAGAGCGCGCTGGACCGGCGGGCACAGCGCCGGAGGCCTGGGCGGCCCAAGGCCGGGTAATTGGGGACAGACCACGGTTTCGAAATTGAGGAAAACGTGGTCTGTCCCCTACGCGTTGCATTTTTGCAACACTGGGGCCGTCTTCAGCGCGATTCCACTTGATTGCGCGAAAGTGTTTTGGTAGCCTTCGCATCCTTTCCGGTCAAACCGGCGGACGAGTGAAATCTACAATGCCACGACATGAAAACAGTTGCCCGCGAATACGCGCGGCGTGGCCTCGTCCGCTGTCCATGAAGGGCGCCTAGCCGCCCGCTGACCGGATTCCGCCGCGCCGGTCGGGCGTGGCGGATCCGGTCCCTGCGAACTTCTTGCTCTGGGCAGCCGCTCTGCCATGCCGTGTCGACGGCGCGGTGCGCGTCGTCGCGAGCAAAACACGAAGGAGAACCATCATGAACTACACGCTGACCCTGACGCGCTGGCACAAAGTGGCCCAGCGCATCAACGCCGCGCTGAAGGAACGCGAGGCGAACGTGAAGACCGCCTTCACTGCGACAGCGATCTCGCCCTGGAACAAGGAGGGCATCGAGGAAAAGGCGGCCGACATCGCAAGGCGCGCTGCCGAGTCGTTGGCCATCATCGAGGCGGGTGCGCTCGCCGTGGCGGCGATCCGCGCGGCGCTTGCGGTGAAGAACGCCCAGCTGGGTATTGCCGGCAGGCTCGCCGAAGTCGAAGCGGCCAACCGGCGCGCCGCGCTCTACAAGGCTGTGATCGACGGGCAGAAACCCGACATGGTGCAGCCGGAAAACGTGCGCGCGCTTCCCGGCGAGCTGATCGGCGAATCCGAATCCTGGGGATTCGCGCGCCGGGCGGCGGTGGCGGTTACGCTGCAGACCGCGGATGCAGCGCTCCTCGATTCGCTGCGCGAACGTCTCGCGCGCGAGCAGGCGCGCGCGACGCGGCTGCTCGATGAGATCGCCGACCTCAATCGCGAAAAGATCGAGATCGCGGTGCCGCAGGACGTTGTCGCAATTGCAGGACTCGTGGGGTGAAGCCGGGTAATTGGGGACAGACCACGGTTTCGAAACTGTGGGGCTGTCCCCAATTCTCTAGTGCCATGAAACCGTGGTCTGTCCCCCAATTACCTGCAAGGTGTTGGACCGGCGGCTTTTTGGCCGCCGGGTGCCCGGTGACGCCGCGCACCGGGCGCGCGGACCTTTGCGTCTGCGCCAGCGTGCGGCCGGGGAGAGGCATCGCCGCCTGACTGATGATCGGGAATGGCTCCTTTGAACAGGGCCCTGGGGCTCGCAACCCCGGTTCCGGAGCGAATAGTCGAATGGTTGCTGAACGCTCCGGAGGGTTGCTCGTGAAAGGTTGCCGGTGTCCGGTTTCTGGTTGCCCGCTTCTCCCCGCTTTTTCGCTGAGAGCACGACTATGAGATGCAAGACTGAAAGACCGTCGCTTTACGCTTTGCTCGCCGGGCATTTCGCGCCCTCGCCGCTCGAGGACCTGGTGGTGACGCGCGCGGATTTTCCGCACTGGATGCGCCCGGACCTGCAACGCGCGATCCAGACTCTGGTCGCGGACCTCCCGAAGCATCGTTTCGCGGGGCTGCGCCCGCGCGAACGCGAGAGGGAACTGCGCTTCGCGGATCTGGTCGAGGAGGGATCGAAGTCCGTCGCGATCGGTCCCGCGGCGTTCCAGGACATCGACATCGGGGAAGCCTATCCGGTGCGCTGCGCAACCCGCGCGCTGTGGCTCGCCGAGCGCGAAGGCGTGCCCTTCGCGCTTCTCCTGGACGTCGACGAGGGATATCACCATGTGCGGGCCCGAATCGAAATCGCCGCGCGCCCGGACGCGGAATCGCGCCGGGTCACTGCGCGCATCGGCGAGGAACTGCGCGCGGGCGCGGCCGAAGCCCGCTGCTGGCGCGGCAAGACGCTGGTGCTCGATCCGGCGCGCGAGGACTTCGAGATTTCCGCGGCCGGCCTGCGCGTCGAGCGGGCCGAGCCGGTGCGCCGCGAGGAGATCGTGCTCGCGCAGAAGACCTTTTCGCTGGTCGAGCGAAACACCCTCGGTTTCGTGCGCGAGGCAGAGCGGCTGGCGCAGCTCGGACTGTCGCAGAAGAAAGGGGTGCTGCTCTACGGCCCGCCCGGCACCGGCAAGACGCTGATCGTGCGCTGGCTGGTCGGTGCGCTCGAGGGCTACACCAAGCTGATTGTGAGCGCCGGCCACTATGGGCTTCTCGCCGAGTGCCTGGAAATGGCGCGGGCGCTACAGCCCGCGCTGGTCGTGCTGGAAGACGTCGATCTCGTCGGCGGGCACCGCGACGGTCCCTGGGCTGCCTCTGGCGGCGCGCTCAACACGCTTCTGAACGAAATGGACGGGCTTACGCCCGAAGCCAGGGTACTGTTCGTGCTCACTACCAACCGGCCGGAGGTGCTCGAGCCCGCGCTCGCAGCGCGCCCCGGACGCGTCGATCAGGCGATAGAGATCGGGCTGCCGGGTGAAACCGAGCGGCTGCTGCTGGTGAGGCGCTACGCTGGCTCGCTCGGCGTTGTGGATGATCTGGCTGCGCGAATCGCCAGACAGGCGGGACGCGCGAGCCCGGCCTTCATCAAGGAACTGATGCGCCGCGCCGCCCAGGCGATGCTGGAGCGGGGCGGGGGAAATGCGCTGCAATGGCAGGACGTCGAAGGCGCGCTCGCAGACATGCTGGGCGCGGGCGGCAAGCTTGGCGCGCGCATGCTGGGAGCCGATCACAGGGTGGGATTCGCTGCGTAATTGGGGACAGACCACGGTTTCGCTGGATTTGCTCCGACTTGAGCATGAAAACGTGGTCTGTCCCCAATGTCGCGCCCACCTCAAGCGATAGCCAACACCAAATGCCCAACAGCCTCAGAGGCCGGCTTCACCTTGATTTCGATGTCGTAGCCGAGCCGATTCAAGCAATCCATCAGCTTGCGCTCGGATAGATTGGAGAAGTCGCCGCGCATCATGCCGGACACCTTTGGTTGGGTGATCCCCATGCGTTTTGCCGCCTCTTGTTGCGTCAGCCCAAGGCGGCGCATTGCCTTCCTGATCTCGACGACCAAGCCCGTCTTGATCTTGAGTCTTTCCGCGTCCGGCAAGCCAAGATCGGCATACACGTTGCCCGAACTGCGCTTCACCTCGACACCGTCAATGAGCCGTTTTTTCATTTCGTAACTCCTTCGCAAGCGCCTCGGCCACTTTCAGCCTGGCGCGAATGAGGTCCATGTCCTTCTTGGGGGTAGCGATTCCGCGCTTGCTCTTCTTCTGGAAGCAGTGCAGGACGAACACCGCCTCCTCGAACTTCACCGTGTAGACGGCACGATATGTGCCGTCTGCATCGTCTTCGACGACCTCAAGCACTCCGGCGCTCCCGAAGCCCTTGAGCACCTTCGCTGCATCGTGTTGATCGCCGGCTTGAGCAAGGGATAGCGCGTAACCGAAGAACCGCCGCACGTCGGTTGGCAATGCCATCAGGTCCCGATGGCTGCTCCCTATCCATTCGAGAAGTTTCTCCTTTCCGCTCATAGAGAGATTATATATATGAACAGGTATATTCATCAAGCGCTGCGACAATCCCGCAGCCTCATCGAGTAATGGACAGACCACGGTTTCGAAATTGAGGAAAACGTGGTCTGTCCCCGATTTCGCGGTTTCGAAATTGAGGAAAACGTGGTCTGTCCGATTTCCCGGAACTTGCCTGCGCCATGTAGGTCATATAAAGTGACCAACTAAGGTGGAACCGGAGGTGGGCCATGTCAAAATTCAATGTCGCCGAGGCGAAAGCGCGTTTCTCGGAACTGGTGCAAAAGGCTATGCTCGGAGAGGAGGTCATCATCGCCAGGGACAACAAGCCGGTACTCAAATTGGTGCCTCTTGAAAAGCCCGCGCAGCCGCGCAAACCGGGCTCAGGCAAAGGGCAGGTGCTCTATGTGGCGCCGGATTTCGATACCACGCCCGGGAGCTTCCAGGACTACGTGTAATGCGCGTCCTCATCGACACGCACGCGTTCCTGTGGTGGGTGGAGGGCGACCGTCCCCTCGCTGCCAGGGCGCGCGCGGCGCTCGCCGACCAGGACAACGAATGCCTGTTCAGCCTTGCCAGCGTGTGGGAACTGGCCATCAAGGCCGGCTTGGGCAAACTCAAGCTTGCCCTGCCGGTGCGGCGATACGTTGTCGAGAACGTTGTGGCCAACAATTTCCGGCTTCTGGAAATACGCGTGCCGCACCTTGGGCGCGTGGAGTCTCTCCCGGCGCATCACGGTGACCCGTTTGACCGGTTGCTCATCGCGCAGGCTCTCGAGGAGAATCTGGCCGTGGTGACCGCCGACCCGGTGTTCAGAAAATACGGCGTCAAGCGCATCTGGTAACTGGGTGTAATTGGGGACAGACCACGGTTTCGAAATTGCGGAAATCGTGTTTTGTCCCCAATTGGGTTCCAGCGTAGGGCGCGGCTTCAGCGCGCCAAGCTCACCACCACCGCGTAGGGCGGAGCTTCAGCGCGCCGTTGCCGTGTCGTCGTCGCTGTCGCGGTAAACCCGCGACCTACCGCCAAAGCCGTAGTCGCTGTCGCGGTAAACCCGCGACCTACCGCCGCGGCCGTAGGGCGCAACTGTAGGGCGCAGCTTCAGCGCGCCGACAACGATCTAACGCGCCCCGCGCATACCAACCAATCGGGATTCACACGAAGGGGAAGATCGCCACCGCGTAGATATATGCAACGACTTCATCGACCACGCTCCGCACACCCTGGCTGGACATCCACCAACGCGCCGGGTCGTAGTCGCGGTCCTCGACGGCGATGATGCCCACGCGCGAGCCTTCGCCGAATGCCCTCTGGAACAACAGCCAGGACCGCCTCGCGTGGACGCCGGCGGACACGAGGTTGATGCTCGTGCCGTCCGCGGGACGCTGGAGCAGCGCGGTCTTCAATGCCAGCGCAGAGGT
Source organism: Betaproteobacteria bacterium RIFCSPLOWO2_02_FULL_65_20 (assembly GCA_001770425.1). Classification (GTDB taxonomy): domain Bacteria; phylum Pseudomonadota; class Gammaproteobacteria; order Burkholderiales; family SG8-39; genus JACQTO01. The sequence continues at coordinate 11,830 of MEQZ01000109.1, forward strand.
ATACGTGCGATCCTGCCGCACCCGTGGCGCTGGCACGGGCACGACGACCTCTTTGCTCATGCCCATCCGGAGCAGCGTCGCCGCGCCGAGTTCGGCGTAGGTCCGGTACTGGGACAAATGGCTGCCGGTTTCCAGCGGTCCGCCGGTGACATAAAGCCTGGCGTAGCGATGCCGTTCGAATTCGGCCTTGGCTTGCGCCAGCACGTAATCTCCCGCCCAGCCTTCGACCACCAGCACCTTGGCGGCAATCGGCTCGGTGAC
>MEQZ01000110.1 GCA_001770425.1 Betaproteobacteria bacterium RIFCSPLOWO2_02_FULL_65_20
CAGGGTCGTTGCCCGGGTGACCGGCAAAGGAATTTAGCGTGGCGAAGATTGACTACGAGTACGAAATCACCGAAGAACGGGTCCGCGCGTATCTCAAGGTTCCCGAAATTGACCGACTGCGGTGGTTGGAGGAACTTTGCGTATTCACGTCGATGGTGCGGCAGGCGCCAACGACTTACACGCCTGAAGGATCTCCCCCGGTGTCAGGGAAACTTGACGCTGATGCGTCGTAACGGCGCCTTTGCTTCAACCAGCAAGGGATTTTCCGGCATTATCCCAAACTCGACGGATAGGAGGCCAGATGAGTGCCGGAATCCCGGATTTTTCCGATGCCCAGCGGGAACAGGTATCGAGCCTGCTGCGCCAGCGATACGGCAAAGCCGTCTCGCTGGAGCTGGCAGACAGCGAACTGCAGCTCGGGACCGGTGAAGCGCTGACCTCCTGCCCCACGCTTTACTGGAGCGAACGCAGTGCGCACTTTGTCGTGTGCAGGGTGGCGAAGGACCGGTATCGCTGCCAGTTCTACTATTCCGACGCGGAGCAATACGGCACCGGCCGGCCCGAATACGACGACCTCGGGGAATGCGTGCTCACGCTGCTGCGAGCGCAGTCCGACCACGAGCGGGCGAAGGCCCTGTCCGGGATTTCTGCGGTCGGCGCGGCCGACGCCGGCGACGACGAATACAAGGGACCGGTCATCATATGACGCTGGAAAAAGCGCGCCAGCTGCTGGAAGTCCAGGCGGGTTTCGGCAGCGGCTACAACCGCAACGGCGCCCGATTGATCCTCGCCGAGGTGGCGCGCGAGCACGGCCAGGCCGCCGCCGAACGCCTGATCCGCGAGTTGCGTTTGGATGAGATTTTCGGCATTTCGGCGCAGGCCCCCTCCGGCGTGGACGAGATCTAGCACCGCTGCCCGGGTACCTCTTTTGGGGACCGCGGTCTCCCCTAAAGGAAGGATTGACTGGCACTTTTGCGGCGTGCTACTTAAGGTGGGGTGCGGAAGTGAGTGGAGGTTTGATGACAGGTTCCATCGCAACAGGCGAAATCATTCTGGTCGTCGGCGGCGGCATCAGCGGCATGACGGCCGCCCTCGAAGCCGCCGAATGCGGGAAAAAAGTGGTGCTGGTGGAAAAATCCCCCACCCTGGGCGGACGCACCGCGCTGCTGTACCGATACTTTCCCAAGCTCTGCCACCCCGCCTGCGGGTTGGAGATCAATCTGAGGCGCCTCAAGGGCAACCGCAACGTGCGCGTCCTCACGCTGGCGCAAGTGACGGCGATCAGTGGCGCCCGCGGCGACTACACCGCGACGGTGAAGGTTGCGCCGCGCTACGTGAACGACAACTGCACCGCCTGCGGTGACTGCGAGCGCGCCGTGCAGGCCGAGATCCCGAACCCGTACAACTACGGCCTCGATCAGATGAAGGCGGCTTACTTGCCGCATGCGATGGCCTATCCGCAGCGCTACGTGCTCGATCCGTCCATCGCCGGCACCGAGGACGGCGAGCGCGCCAAAAGCGCGTGCAAGTACGGCGCAGTGGATCTGGACATGAAGGAAGACACCCTCGAAATCCGCGCCGGCGCGGTGATCTGGGCCACCGGCTGGGAACCCTACGACGCGGCGAAGATCCAGCCCTACGGCTACGGCCTGTATGCGAACGTGATCACCAGCGTGGAATTCGAGCGGCTTGCCGACCCGCACGGCCCCACCGGCGGCAAGATCGTGCGTCCTTCCGACGGCAAGGAAGCGAAGAACATCGCCTTCATCCAGTGCGCGGGCTCGCGCGACGAGAACCACTTGCGCCACTGCTCGCGCATCTGCTGCATGGCCTCGCTGAAGCAATCGCAGTACGTGAGGGAGGCGTACGGCGCCGAGGGAAGATCGACCATCTATTACATCGACATCCGCGCCATCGACCGCTTCGAGGATTTCTACCAGAAGGTTCTCAAGGACCCGGGCGTGCAGTTCATCAAATCCAAGGTCGCGAACATTGTTCAGGACGGCAAGACCGGCGACGTGATCCTCCACGGCGTCGACACCGAGGGTTACCACCGTTACGCCAACAGTCACGACCTCGCCGTGCTTGCGATAGGCATGCAGCCGAGCGTGGCGGCGGCCGACATCCCGGCCGAGGTCATCGCCGATTCCAGCGGCTTCATCGAGGGCGCGCTGGCCGGCTCCGGCGTCTTCGGCGCGGGCTGCGCGACCAATGCGCTCGACGTCAATCGCGCGGTGCAGAGCTCGACCGCAGCGGCGCTCCGCGCCATCCAAGTCGTCAACCGCGTCGCACGAGCGGAGGAGGCCTCATGAGCGATATGAAGACGGCCGCCTACCTCTGCACCGGTTGCGGCATCGGCGAGCGTCTCTCGGCAGCGCAGCTGGCGAAGGTGGCCGAGCGCGAAGGCAAGATGCACCTGGTGCGCCAGCACGCGTTCCTGTGCTCTTCGGGCGGCGTGCAGTTGATCCGCGACGACCTGGAGCGCGAAGGCGTCACCCACCTGATGATCGCAGCCTGCTCGCGCCGCGCCAAGACCGAAGCGTTTCATTTCCCCAACACGGCGATGTCGCGCGCCAACCTGCGAGAAGGCGTGATCTGGAGCCAGCCCGACACCGAGGAAGCGCGCGAAACCACGCAGGAAATGGCCGACGATTACGTGCGCATGGGTTGCGCCGAAGTGAAAAAAATGAAACTGCCCGCCGGCAACCCCGACCTCGGCCACGCCAGGCGGCTGCTGGTGGTGGGCGGCGGGATCTCGGGCATGACCGCGGCGCTCGAAGCCTCGCGCGCGGGCTACCGGGCGTTGATGGTCGAGAAATCCGGATCGCTCGGCGGCTGGGCGGCGCGGCTGCACAAGCGCACCGCCTTCCGCGAGCCCTACACCGATCCGGCCGACACCGGTGTCGGCGAGATGATTGCCGCGCTGCAGTCCGATCCGAACATCGAAATCGTGCTCAACGCCTCGATCGCGAAGACCGACGGCGCCCCGGGCCGATTCAAGGTGGAAATCGCCGTCGAGAGCGGTTCGGCGAGAACCGAGGACGTCGGCGCGATCGTCCAGGCGACCGGCTTCTCCACCTACGACGCGGCCAAGCTGCCTGAATTCGCTTACGGCAAGACGCCCAACGTCGTGGACCAGGCGGGCCTGGAACGGCTCGCGCGCGAGGCGGGGGCGAACCCGATACGCCGCCCTTCCGACGGCGGCGAAGTCAAATCGGTCGTGTTCGTGCAGTGCGCGGGGCAGCGTGACGATTCCGGAATACACCTGCCCTACTGCTCGGGCTTCTGCTGCGCGACCAGCATCAAGCAGGCGATGTACTTCAAGGACGCCAATCCGGCGGTCGACACCGCGGTGATCTACACCGACCTGCGGGTGCCGGGGAACGGCGAGGATTTCTATCGCAGCGCCCAGAGCAAAGGCGTCACCTTCACCAAGGGCAAGGTCACCGGCGTCGAGCCCGGTGGCAACCAATGCAAGGTCAGCTTCCGCGATCTGATTCTCGACGAGGATACGGCGATCTCCGATGTCGACCTGGTCGTGCTCGCGACCGGCCAGGTGCCGAACTCCGGCGTGAACATCGGCGACCCGGAGGACGCGGTAGCCGATGCCGAGGTGAAACCGATCTCGATTCTCAACCTGTCGTACCGTCAGGGGCCGGATCTGCCGCAGCTCAAGTACGGCTTCACCGATTCGCATTTCATCTGCTTCCCCTACGAGACGCGCCGCACCGGCATCTATGCGGCCGGCCCGGTGCGCCGGCCGATGGACATCGCGCAGGCGACCGAGGACGCCACCGGCGCCGCGCTCAAAGGCATCCAGGCGATGGAGAACGCGCACGCCGGCCGCGCCGCGCATCCCCGCTCGGGCGACCTGTCGTTTCCGATCGTGCGGCTGGACGGATGCACCCAGTGCAAGCGCTGCACGGTCGAATGTCCGTTCGGCGCCATCGATGAGGACGAAAAGACCTATCCGGTGTTCAATGAATCGCGCTGCCGCCGCTGCGGGACCTGCATGGGCGCCTGCCCGGTACGGGTCATCTCGTTCGAAAACTATTCGGTCGACACGGTCGGCGCGCAGATCAAGGCGGTGGAGGTTCCGGACGAGTTCTCGGAGAAGCCGCGCATCCTGGTGCTGGCCTGCGAGAACGACGCCTATCCCGCGATCGACATGGCGGGCATGCAGAAGAACGTCTACAGCGCCTTCGTGCGCGTGATTCCGGTAAGGTGCCTGGGCTCGGTCAACGCCATCTGGATCACCGACGCGCTCACTTGCGGCTACGACGGCATCATGATGATGGGTTGCAAGCACGGCGATGATTACCAGTGCCACTTCGTCAAGGGCTCGGAGCTCGCCAGTGTGCGCATGAGCAAGATCGGCGACACGCTGACACAGATGTCGCTGGAGACCGAGCGCGTGGCCACCTACGAGGTGGCCATCACCGACATGGCGCGCGTGCCGCGGCTGATCGACGAGTACGCCGCGGTCATCAACAAGATCGGCATGTCGCCGTTGAAGGGCTTCGCCTGAGGAGGCTCGCCATGGGAAACATGACCGAACTGAACGAACAGGCGCTTGCCAAATACCGCAACAGCTTCCTGCACGAAGTCGAGGAGCGGGTCGAGGAAGGCGATTGGGTGAAGATGTGCATGCAGTGCGGCGTCTGTGCCGGCTCCTGCACCTTCGGTCCGCACTGGGAGCATTCGCCGCAGAAGATCTTCATGATGATCCGCGCCGGCAAGCGGGAAGAGGTGCTGCGCTCCGACTCGATGTGGATGTGCACCTCCTGCTACAACTGCGTCGTGCGCTGCCCGAGGAAACTGCCCATCACGCAGATTATGCACGGCCTTGCCCAGTACGCGCACCGGCTGGGAGTGGCCCCGAAGATGCAGCCGACGCGCGATCTGTCGCTCATTTTCTGGAATAACTGCATCAAGACCGGGCGCGTCAACGAATTGCGCTTCACCCTGTCACTGTATTTCAAGGACGGGCTGATGGCCGGAATCAGGCAGGCGCTCAGCATGCAGTCCATTGCACTGGCCCTGCTCATGGCGAAGCGTCTCAATCCCCTGGAGTTCTTCAAGGGGCACGAGTGCAAGGACAAGGCGGGCATACACCGCATGCTCAAGAAGGCGCAAGAGATCGAATCCAGGCGCCAGGGCGCACACAAATAGCACCCGGAGGCAAACATGGCCAAGAAGGAATATGCGTTCTATCCCGGCTGCTCATCGCAGTTGCGCGGTTCGGCGTCGAATTATCTGGTGTCGGTCAACACGATGTGCGAGAAGCTGGACGTCAAGCTGACGCCGATCCCCGACTGGAACTGCTGCGGCGCCTCGATCAGCTATGCGGCGGCCGGAGAACTGACGCGCCACGTGATGACTGCGCGCAACTTCGCGCTCGCCGAGCAGCATCTGCCGGGGCAGGACATCGTGGCGACCTGCGCCGCCTGCTGGCTGGGCGGCCGGGAGACCAAGGACAAACTGGATGCCTCGAGCCAGATGATGGCCGACACCAACGAGGCGCTGAAGGAAGCCGGGTTGCACTACAAGGCCGAGGCGCAAATGCGCCACATGGTGGAGGTCCTGGTCGAGGACATCGGCTACGAAGAGATGAAAAAACCGATGGTCAAGTCGCTCGAGGGCGCGAAAATCGCGGGCTATGTCGGTTGCCAGACCAACCGCCCCTTCGGCATCGCCGGCGAATCGTTCGAGAACCCGCTGTACCTGGACAAGCTGGTCGAGACCATGGGCGGGGAAGCGCTCACCAAGTACGAGCAGAAGGTCACCTGCTGCGGCGGTTCGCTCGCGTTCTCCGAGCCGGCTAAGTCGCAGAAGCAGATCAGGGACATCGTCGAGTCGGCCTACGACCACGGCGCCGAGATGATCGTCACCCCCTGTCCGCTGTGCCAGGCGAACGTCGAGATCTACCAGTCAGAGATCAACCGCAAGCAGGGCACCAAGCTCGCGATGCCGGTGGTGTATTACAGCCAGCTGATGGCGGTGGCCTACGGCGGCAACGCCAAGCAGGCCGGGCTGGACGGGCAGGTCATCCCGTCGAAGAAGCTCGATGAGATCGCAGCCAAGGTCGTGCCGGTGGCGACGAAATAGCCGGGAATCGGGTTAATCAGGCCTTGCGGCTCGCGTTTTTTTGGCATGCAATTGTAATCGACGCAGGGTATTACGGGAACACCAGATGAACACCGACCAGCATCGATTCGACCAGGCCGTCGCCCGATTCGACGCTGCCAATGCGGAAGACCCCAACGGGGAGATTGCCGATGGCCGCGTACAACCGAAGGAACTCCTCTACGCACAACGTCTGTCGGCAATGTTGGCGCGCTTCGCGCCGGATTCAACCGAATCGCTGCGGCTGGCGGTGCGCTGCCAGCACATCCAGCGCTGGAAGATCCCGCGCTCAGACTATCCGAAGACGCCCGCCGGCTACAAGCAGTGGCGCTCGTAGCTGCAGAAATTCCACGCCGAGACCGCGGCGCGCATCCTGCGCCACTCCCGGTTCGCCTCGTCGTAGGGTTCGAGGCCCTGATCGCGCCGGTACTCGCGCACCGTCTGCGTCCGGTGTTCGTAGTGCCCGAGGCAGTGGTCTTCCTTCACCACGAAATACGAGTCCTCGTCGCCGGGCGAGTCCTTCTTGCGCATCGCCATCATGCCGAGCGCGTAATAGCGGCAGGCGCTTGGCCGGTCCTCGTACACGCTGCAGCCCTCATCGGTCAGAAATACGCACTCCTGCGAGCCGTCCTTGGTGGCGAGTTTCAGCCCCGGCATGCCATGGCCATCCATGGGGTAGTCGCGCGTGTAGCGGTCGAGAAAATCGCGCGATGACAGGTCGAAGCGCCGTTTCAGGCGCAGGATGTCGTAGGGCGCCAGCATGATGTCGATGTTGCGGCAGCACTGGTTGAAGCAGGGGATGTCCTTGTGGCAGCGGAACTGAAACGCGTCATCGAGCGAAAGCTGCACGGGTTCGAGCACCGAATGCGGCCTGGGCTCGTTGGCGTCGATACTCATGCTCGTACCTCTTGAGAAAAGGGCCCGGGTAGTCTATACCCGGACCCTGCGGGACGTCGCGCCCAGGCGCGCACGATCCCGCTGCTCGCGTAGATGGTCGAAAACGGCGACCTGCAGCGCATGGTGAACCTGGCGCGAATCTACGGCTCGGCGGAGGATGCGCTGACCGAGAAATAGTCGGGCGCATTGCCGACGCGGCCGGCGGCGGCTTGAGCCTGCTCGATCAGGTCCACCGATCGGGCCTGGAAAAAGCCCTGCCGACACTTACGCGGCTGGTCGCAGACGGCGACATCGAACGCTTGGCGCAGCTCGCGCAGGCCTTGACGCGGTATGCCGTATGAAACTGACCGCCGCGGCTGCGGCGGTCAGCTCGGCCGCGCGGCAGTCGCGCCCTGCCCGATCGCCCCACCTGTATCAGGATTTGCGTCATCTGGACGTAACCGCAAGCTTGAGTCGCCAAAATCCGAGTGCAGGGGAGTGATATTGAAATCGCCCATAACCAGAACGGCCTCGTTCCAGAAGGCCGAAGCGAAATTCAGACCATCCTTATTTCTTGGCTGCGAGTTCCTCGACCTTCTTCTCCAACGCGTCCAATTTCGACATTGCGCGGTTCGCTTTCACGAAGTCGAAATAGGTGACGTTGGCGGCCGGCAGACTCGGGTCAGCGCCATAGACTATCCATGAGTCGTCGTAGTTGCGGACTTTCTTATACCCCATTTCCCGCAGCACGGCGTAGCTCTGGGTGGAGCGCGTGCCGGTCTGGCAATAGGCCACCACTTCTTTGTTGGGGTCGATTTCCTTGTAGAGCGCCTTGATTCCCGCCGCGTCCTTCAGGGCCATGCCGTCGCGGTCCTGGACTTTCTTCTCGGCCAGTTTCTTTGCCGCCTCGGGATCCACCCAGGCAGACTCATAAGGGATGTTGGTGTAATTGACGGCAGCGATACGCCCGCCCCGCACCGAGCGGATGTCGTCTCCCGAGGCTTCCTTCGTGGTGCGCGCATCGAGGAACTGGACGTTCTTGTCTTTCAGGCTCTTCTTGACGAACTCCGTCGTCGCGATCACCTCCGGCCGTACCTTGGCGGTGAATTGCGCCGGCGGAAGCTTGCGCACTTCGTTGGTCAGGTGCTGTTTGGCTTTCTTCCAGTCATCGATCCCGCCCATGTAGACCTTGGCCTTGTCCACCCCCAGGTACTCAAGGATCCAGAAGACCACCGACGGGCTGGTGTCCCCCTTGTCCCCGTAGACGATGATCTCGTTGCCGCGCGTGATGCCCGCGTCCCCCAGGATTTTCTCCAGTTTCTTCACCGGCAGGACGCGCGCGTTCACGTCGCGCAACACCACCTGTCCGGGCTTTTCGCCGAGGACGACCGCCCCGGGGATGAGTCCCTTCTTATAAGCGTCCATGGCACGCGCGTCCACGACCACCACGCCGGGTTTGTCCTTGTTCTTGACGACATAATCCGTGTCCACAATTATGTGATGCGCGTATGCCGTTCCGACTCCTGCGCAAAAAACAACACCCACCAGCAAAGCTGAGCTGCAGATCCCCCGGTTTTCGTATCGCTTTTCCATCATCCACCTCCTTGTCGACGCATTTGCCATGCATACTGGAAACCCGGACCGCCTCTCCGGGACTTGGGTGCCTAGTCAGAAATAACGATGTACCTTATGTGATATAAAGTCAACGTGTCCATTCAGGCGGCATTTGACAGTTGGCAAAACTACCCTCCGAGCATGGATATCCTGGTCTCGGTGATCATCCCCAACCGCAACGGCGCTGCCACCATCGGCGAATGCCTGGCGGCGGTGCAGGCGTCGCAGCATGGCAATTTCGAAATCATAGTAGTCGACGACGGTTCCGAAGACAATTCGATCGAGGTCATCGAACGCTATCCCTGCAAGCTGTTGCGGCTTGAGCAGCATGGGGGCGCCGCACGGGCACGAAATGTGGGCGCCGCCCACAGCCGGGGTCGGGTTCTGTTCTTCACAGATGCCGACTGCCTGTTGCAGCCCGATACCCTGGCGCTGGCGGCGAGAACGCTGGCGCTTGAGGGGTCGAACGCGATCATTGGCGGCACGTACACGCCCGGGCCGCACGACCGGCGCTTCTTCAGCCGCTTTCAGTCTATCTTCATCAATTACTTTGAAACCAGACGCGCGCCCGCGGCCGATTACATCGCCACGCACGCGCTCGCCGTGGACGCGTCCGTCTTCCGCCGCAGCCGCGGCTTTGCCGAACACGTCCGGCCGATCCTGGAAGACGTGGAGTTCAGCCACCGTTTGCGCCGCGCCGGTTGCCGGCTGGTGATGAACCCTGCCATCCAGGTGCGGCATATTTTCAACTATTCCCTGATCCGCTCCCTGCGCAATGCCTTCACCAAGTCCCTGTACTGGACCGGCTACGCCATCGGGAACCGGGATCTGCTGGCCGATTCCGGTACCGCCTCGGTGGGACTCAAAGTCAACGTACTCCTCTTCGCCGGCAATGTGGGTCTGCTGTGCGGTTTCGTTCTGACGGGGAAGATGATCTTGCTCGCGTTCATGGTGCTGGCGCTCGCCTTCAATCTGTTCGTGAACCGGGGACTGCTTCTGGCTTATCACCGCGTCGAAGGCTTGGGTTTCGCGTTTTTGGCCGCGCTGTATTACCTGTTGCTCTATCCCCTGGCGGTAGGCGCCGGCGCCGGCGCCGGGATGCTGAGGCATTTGTTTTCGACTCCCTTGCGTCCAGCGGAGCATCGTTGATGGTTTCGTGGCTGCGCCATATCGATGCGATCGCGTGGAAGCGCCGGCCGATCCAGCTCACTTTCTTCGTCACGCGCAAGTGCAATGCCCGCTGTCCCTACTGCTTTTATCTGCAAAGCGTCGAGACGGCGGAGCCCGACGACGCCGAACTGTCGCTGGAGGAGATCGGCAAGGTCTCCCGCTCGCTCGGCAGCCTGCTGTGGCTCGCCTTTTCCGGCGGCGAAATATTCCTGAGAAAAGATCTGGTCGAAATCAGCCGCCTGTTCCACCGGCAAAACCGCCCGGCGATCATGCTCTATCCGACCAACGGCATGCTGCCGCAACTGATTCATGACTCGATGGCGCAGATTCTGCGGCAATGCAAGGACAGCGTCGTCGTGGTCAAACTATCGCTCGACGGCGTCGGGGCGGCGCACGATGCGCTGCGTGAAACGAAGGGCGGCTTCGACAAGCTGATGCAGACCTACCGTCTGCTCGCCGGACTGCTGGGCGGCCACCCCAATTTCGAACTCGGCATCAATACCGTTTTCTGTTCCGGGAACCAGGACCGGATGGATGAAATCATCGAATTCGTGCAGGGCCTGGATCATATCCGGACGCATACCATCTCGCTTGCGCGCGGCAACCTGGCGGACGCGAGCCACAAGGCGGTGGACCACGCGAAATACGAGCGCGCGGTCGGCAGACTGGCGGCGAATCTGCGCGAGCGCAAGGCGCCGATCTACGCTTTTCGCGGCGCGCGCCTGAAGGCGGCCCAGGACATTCTGCAGCGCCGCCTGATCCACCGCACCCTGCTGGAGCAAAAAAGGCTTATCCCGTGCTATGCCGGCCGGCTC
>MEQZ01000111.1:0-192 GCA_001770425.1 Betaproteobacteria bacterium RIFCSPLOWO2_02_FULL_65_20
AACGATAAATGCAAAAGCGAGGCAAGGTGTTGAATTCCGGCTGTGCAGGCCTTGGAATCCTCTGGTGACAGTCCTGACATAGACTTTGGTCTTGTATACATCTCCCGATTTCGGGCAGTTGCGCATTTTGCAACTTGCCGAAATCGGGAGAACGATTGATGCCTGAACAGGGCAGGCTGTTGAATTCCGGCA
>MEQZ01000111.1:230-4595 GCA_001770425.1 Betaproteobacteria bacterium RIFCSPLOWO2_02_FULL_65_20
AAGTAGGGGACATTCATGTCTCCCCGTTTTGGCAAGTTGCAAAATGCGCAACTTCCCGAAATCGGGAGAAGCGCGACGGCACGTCGCGCGCCAATGCAAAATCCGGGCTACGCCCGTTTGGGAGAAGCATGCTGAAACCGATCAGAAAGTCCTCCAAGCTCGCCGATGTCTGCTACGACATCCGCGGGCCGGTGCTCGCGCGGGCGCGGCAGATGGAGGAGGAGGAGGGCCACCGGATCTTCAAGCTGAACATCGGCAATCCGGCGCCGTTCGGCTTCGACGCGCCCGACGAGATGCGCCACGATGTGATCGTGAACCTCTCGAATGCCTCCGGGTACACCGATTCCAAGGGGCTGTTCGCGGCTCGCAAGGCGATCATGCATTACACGCAGAGCAAGCACATCGCCGGCGTGCAGCTCGACGATATCATCATCGGCAACGGTGTTTCGGAACTGATCGTCATGGCCATGCAGGGGCTGCTCGACGACGGCGACGAGGTGCTCATTCCGGCTCCGGACTATCCGCTGTGGACGGCGGCGGTGCGCCTGGCCGGCGGCATGCCCCGGCACTACCTGTGCGATGAAGGCAGCGGCTGGCTGCCGGATCTGGCCGACATCCGTGCCAAGATCACCCCGCGCACGCGGGCGATCGTGGTCATCAATCCGAACAACCCGACCGGCGCGCTCTATCCGCAGGACATGCTGCTCGCTCTGGTGGAAATCGCGCGCCGCAACCAGCTCATCGTGTACGCCGACGAGATCTACGACAAGATGCTCTACGACGGTGCGACCCACTCCTCGATCGCCTCGCTTGCGGAGGACGTGCTGTTCGTCACTTTCAACGGGCTGTCGAAGAATTACCGCGCCTGCGGCTACCGCACCGGCTGGATAGCCATTTCCGGGGAGAAACACCACGCGCGGGACTATATCGAGGGCCTGGACATCCTCGCCTCGATGCGGCTGTGCGCAAACGTGCCTGGCCAGTACGCCGTTCAGACTGCGCTCGGCGGATACCAGAGCATCAACGACCTGGTGGTGCCGGCCGGGCGCCTTTGCCGCCAGCGCGACCTTGCCTGGCAGCTGATCACGCAGATCCCCGGCGTTTCATGCGTCAAGCCGAAGGCGGCGCTGTACCTGTTCCCGCGCCTGGACGCGAAGACGTATCCGATCAGTGACGACCAGGAATTCGTGCTCGAGCTGCTCGAGGAGGAGAAGGTGCTGGTGGTGCAGGGCAGCGGTTTCAACTGGCCGCACCCGGACCACTTCCGCCTGGTGTTCCTGCCCAACAGCGACGACCTCACCGAGGCGATCGGACGCATAGCGCGTTTCCTCGAGGGCTACCGCAGGCGGCACGCCTGAGCCTGCCCGCCGCCGCGGCATCGCCATTCCCCTTTCCCATTCATTCCTTCCGTCACTGAGAATACGCAGACATGAAACCCATCAGCGTTGGACTGCTCGGCATCGGCACCGTGGGCGGGGGCACCTGGCGCGTGCTCGCGCGCAACCAGGAGGAGATCACCCGGCGCGCGGGCCGCGGCATCGAGATCACCGTGGTCGCCGACAAGGAGGTCGAACGGGCGAAACAGATCACCGGCGGGAGCGCGCGCGTCACCGCGGATGCCTACGAGGTGGTGCGCGACCCGACGGTCGACATCGTGATCGAGCTGATCGGGGGCTACGGCGTCGCCCGCGACCTGGTACTCGCCGCGATCGAGAACGGCAAGCACGTGGTCACGGCCAACAAGGCGCTGCTCGCGCTGCACGGCAACGAGATTTTCGCCGCGGCGCAGAAACAGGGCGTCATGGTGGCGTTCGAGGCGGCGGTGGCAGGCGGCATCCCGATCATCAAGGCGCTGCGCGAGGGCCTGACGGCCAACCGGATCGAGTGGATCGCGGGGATCATCAACGGAACCTCGAATTTCATCCTCTCGGAGATGCGCGACAAGGGCCTCGCGTTCGACGAGGTGCTCAAAGAGGCGCAGGCGCGCGGCTACGCCGAGGCCGACCCCGCCTTCGACATCGAGGGTATCGATGCCGCGCACAAGCTAACCATCATGTCGGCGATCGCCTTCGGCATCCCGATGCAGTTCGGCAAGGCGTACACCGAGGGAATCACGAAGCTCACGCGCGAGGACATCCGCTACGCCGAGCAACTGGGCTATCGCATCAAGCTGCTGGGCATCACCAAGAAGACACCGGAGGGCATCGAACTGCGGGTGCATCCGACGCTGGTCCCCACCCGCCGGCTGATCGCCAACGTCGAGGGCGTCATGAACGCGATCCTGGTGCAGGGCGACGCGGTCGGCGCCACGCTGTACTACGGCGCCGGGGCCGGCGCCGAGCCTACCGCCAGTTCGGTGGTCGCGGATCTGGTCGACATCACCCGCCTGCACACGGCCGATCCGGACCACCGGGTGCCGCATCTGGCGTTCCAGCCCGACCAGCTCGCCGGCACGCGCATCCTGCCGATGGACGAGGTGATCACCTCGTATTACCTGCGCATGCGGGTCGCCGACCGCCCGGGGGTGCTCGCCGACATCACGCGCATCCTGGCCGACCTCGCGATCTCGATCGACGCGATGGTGCAGCGCGAGCCCGGCGAGGGCGAGGAGCAGGTGGACATCATCATGCTCACCCACGAGACGCGCGAAAAGCACATCAATGCCGCGATCGCGAAGATCGAGGCGCTGGCGGTGGTGAGCGGGAAGGTGACGCGGATACGGCTGGAAGAACTGGGGCGGAACTAGAATTGCTGTCACTCCCGCGAAAGCGGGAGTCCAGCTTCCGATAAATCTTTGGATTCCCGCTTGCGCGGGAATGACGAACCGAAAATGCTTTACATCAGCACCCGCGGCGGCGGCGAGCCGCAGCGCTTCACCGACATCCTGCTCGAGGGCCTGGCGCCCGACGGGGGCCTGTACCTGCCCGAGGCTTACCCGCGCGTGCCGGACGCGGAGCTCTCGGCGATGCGCGCCATGGGCTACAGCGAGCTCGCCTACGCGGTGCTCTCGCGGTTCATCGACGACATCCCGACCGCGGATCTGCGCGCGCTGGTCGAGCGCAGCTACACGGCGGCGGTGTTCCGCAGCGACGAGATCACGCCGGTGAAGACGCTGGCACCCGGGCTGCACCTCCTGGGCCTTGCGAACGGGCCGACGCTCGCGTTCAAGGACCTGGCGATGCAGTTCCTGGGCGGGCTGTTCGAGTACGTGCGCGCGAAGCGGGGCGAAGAACTGAACATCCTCGGCGCCACCTCGGGCGACACGGGCTCGGCGGCCGAGTATGCGCTGCGCGGCAGGCGCGGCATCCGCGTGTTCATGCTCTCCCCGCACCGGCGCATGAGCTCGTTCCAGACGGCGCAGATGTTCTCGCTCGCAGATCCGAACATTTTCAACATCGCGGTGCGCGGCGTGTTCGACGACTGCCAGGATATCGTCAAGGCGGTCAGCAACGACGCGCAATTCAAATCCAGGTACAGGATAGGCACGGTCAACTCGATCAACTGGGCCCGGGTCGCGGCGCAGATCGTGTACTACTTCAAGGGCTATTTCGCGGTGACGAGATCCGATTCGGAGCCCGTGGATTTCGCCGTACCCTCGGGCAATTTCGGCAACATCTACGCCGGCTTCATCGCGCGCAGCATGGGCCTGCCCATCCGCAGGCTGATCCTCGCCAGCAACGAGAACAACGTGCTGGACGAGTTCTTCCGCACCGGTCGCTACCGCGCGCGCAAGTCCTCCGAGGTGCTCGCGACCAGCAGCCCGTCGATGGACATCTCCAGGGCGTCGAATTTCGAGCGCTACGTGTACGACCTGGTAGGGCGCGACGGGGCGAAGGTGAAGGAGTTCTGGAGCCAGCTCGACACCAAAGGCGAGTTCGACCTTTCGCGAACCGGGTATTTCGCGCGCGTGCCGGAAACGGGCTTCGTCTCGGGATCGAGCACCCACCAGGACCGCCTGGACACCATCAGGCAGGTGTGGCGCGACTACGGCGTGATGATCGACACCCACACTGCCGACGGCGTGAAGGTGGGCCTGGAGCATCGCAGCCCCGGCGTGCCGCTGGTGTGCCTGGAGACCGCACTGCCGGTGAAGTTCGACGCCGCCATCCGCGAGGCGCTCGGCCGCGACCCGGATCGCCCGGCGGGCCTCGAGAACCTCGAGTCCCTGCCGCAGCGCTTCGAGGTCGTGGACGCCGACGTGCAGGCGGTCAAAGCCTGTATCGCCGCGCGCTGCCCGGCGATGGATGCATAGACGGGACGATGCCGTGGCAACGCAAGGCGTCGCTGCTCCGATAGACTGGACGCTGCTCGATTCCGTCACCGGAGGAGACCGACCGGCGGCCGACGAAATGCTGCGCGAATTTC